>CAYTDO010000001.1:0-17131 GCA_964436645.1 uncultured Methanosarcinales archaeon
CTCAAATTCTCTAACAACGATTTAGAATTGTTTAGGCTAAGGTATAACCACTACAGGCCGCATAGCAGCCTGAACAATGAAACACCTGCAGAAAAATACAACAGATTTTTCTGCTAGTGACATATGTCATGATACTATACATGGATTTATTGGGGGTAAGGTTTTTATAGGGTTCTGTATAAACTAATGTTCATAAAAATGATTAAAAGAATAAAATGAATATTGTGAAATATTTTTTAACATTAATAAGATGGCTTATTGTTACAATTATTGTTGGGTATTTATCTTGGACGGGTTTACATGAATTATCACACTCTATTGTTTGTATGTTTATTGGCGGTGAACCTTTTTTAGCAACCATCTTGCCCCATCCATCTGTAACTTGTAAAAATATTTTAAATGAGGAAGGATTAGTTGTCAAACCAATACAATATTTTATTTATGCAATAATTCCCTATATTTTAGGTTTAATAGTAGCATCAATAATATATTTTAAAAAAATTCATGTAAAGTGGGTTTACATATTAGTGCCATTTATTTTATTTGATACAATTTGGAATTTTGTAGGGGCATTTTTTAAGCCAACAGACTTTAAACAAATTTTTATTGTTAGTAAACCCCTTTTTATTATATCAGCTTTTATTGCTATATTAATTGCTATGATTAGTGTCACTATTCTTACACGAAGATTGAAGGAATTTAAAGAGTACGTGCAAAAAGTGGTTGGAAAAACTCAAATTAAGTAAAGTTTTTATAGAATTATATATAAAATAGGTTAATCGGGGGTGATATTTATGGCAAAGAAAAGGAAGTATACACATATAAAAGGTACTATCATACCCGTAGAACATGGAAGTATAATAGATGAATTAGAACATGCAAATTCTCCGGGTTTAGGAAGATATAAAACCAAAAAGAAAAGGAGATGAATTAAATGGCTCAAAAATCAATAATGCAAATGATAGATGAAATGAGTGGAAAAGGAACAAGCCATATTAGAGAGCCACTAACAACGACGGATAAACAAAGAGTTTTATATAGGCAAAAGGGTAAATGTAAAAGATATAAAATTTGTAAAGTTGATTTTTATAAAAAGGGAGTAAGGATACATTATGACCATATAAGACCTGTAAAGGCAGGTGGAAAGAAAGGCAAGGATTTAAGCAATATTCAGGCATTATGCCCTAATTGCCATGATTGGAAAACACATATGGAAGATAAAAGACCTAAAAAACCTAAACAACCAAGAGGTCCATTCGATACAATTTTTAAACAACCAAAAATTAGACCACTAAAGTTTTTTAAATGACACCTTTTGAGTTTATCACAACCGCAGGATTATTAATAGGTTTTGGTATTGAAATAAAGTTTTTATATAATTCTAAAAAATAAAAAAGATAAATCCTAATCAAACCCCAACCATCGCATCCGTCAATCCTTTCCTGCTCTTAATCTCCTGCGTGACTTTAGTCTGCAATTCGAATGGAATCCTTTCGAAGCTCTGGTCAACAAGGCTGGAAACTCCACGTCCTTCTGTTGCCGACCTTAAGTCTGAGCTCCAACCGAGCATGCTCATGACCGGCATTTTTGCCTTTATCATGACAAGGTTATTTTCCTGGGTTACATCGAGTATCTGCCCTCTGAGGCTGCTTACAAGCTTTGACGCTTCTCCAGTATACTCCACAGGAGCTTCAATCAATTGAACCTGCAATGGCTCCAGTAATATCGGGCCTGCCGTCATCATTGCGCCCCTTATACCTTCCCTTATAGCAGGATAAACCTGGGCAGGACCCCTATGAATCGAGTCTTCGTGCAGGCTCATGTCTGTCAAATTTACTTTTATTGCGACGCATGGCTCCCTGACTAAAGGCCCTTTTCTCATGACTTCCTCAAACATATCAAGAACCATTTCAAGAACTTCACCAAGATGGACTTGTCCTCTGGTTTTGTCAACAAAGATGCTGCCATCATAGATATCTTTTACCTGGTCAGCTTCTTTTGATTCCATGCCTGACTTGATTAAAGCATCCCTTATCTCGAGGTTTTTCTTCTTTATCCTTCCTTTGGGCAGTATTCCTTCTTTTATCAGCCTGTAGATTTCTTGATTAAGAGGCTCAACGGTAAAGTAAAATTTGTTGTGCTTGTTTGGTGTCTTGCCTTCGACTTCCTGGGACATCTTGGTAACTGATTCTCTAAATACAACTATTGGATGGGATGTCTTGACTTCCACGCCTTTCTCAGTCACAATCCTGTTCTCGATTATTTCGAGATGCAGCTCTCCCATTCCGGAAATTAAGTTTTCTCCGGTCTCTTCATTGATCTCAATATGGATGGATGGATCTTCCCTTCCGACTTTTCTTAGAACTTCGATAAGCTTTGGGAGGTCGCTTGGCTTCTTAGGCTCAATTGCTTTAGTGATGACTGGCTCGAAAATATGCTTCAGTTCCTCAAATGCATGCTCTTCCTGCAAAGTAACTGTCTCTCCTGCATTTCCCAAAACTCCAGAGATAGCGCATACATTTCCAGACGGGATAGAATCAATTATTTCCGGCTTGATTCCGTTATAGATATATAGATTCTGTATCCTCTGCCTTTGCCTCATATTATTAAGATAGACTTCAGTCCCAGGCTTCAAAGTTCCTGAAAACAATCTTCCTGCAGATATATCCTTTCCAGATCTTGGATCAATTACTATTCTTGTGATTACAAAAGCTATGGTTCCGTCTGGATTGCAATTTAAAAGATTTTTTCCAAATTCACTTTCTAAATCGCCATGCCATATTTTAGGAATTCGATAGTTCTGGGCAGTTATAGGATCGGGATGGTGCTTTATGACCATGTCAAGGATTACTTCATGCAGGGCTGCATTCTCCCATACCCATGCTTTCCTTTCCTCTTCTTCCATCTCATAAATCTTTAGAATATCCTTGAATGCTATATTTTTTTTCTGCATGTAAGAGTAAGACAATGCCCAGTTCTCCCTTGCAGAACCGAATGCCACTGAGCCATCTATAATGCTCACTTTCCATGCCTGCTTGAACTGAGGCTCTGCAATATCCTCAAGAAGCTTGTTGAAGCCCGCTATTAATTTGATAAATCTTTCCTGGATTTTTTCCGGAGAGAGCTTAAGCTCTTTTACAAGCCTGTCAACTTTGTTGATGAAAAGAACGGGCTTTACCCTCTCTCTAAGGGCCTGCTTGACGACAGTCTCTGTCTGCGGCATTATGCCCTCTACAGCGCAGATTAAAACTACCGTTCCATCAATAGCCCTCATGGCTCTGGTTACGTTGCCGCCAAAATCGACGTGGCCGGGAGTGTCAATAAGATTGATAAGAAACTCATTATTTTGAAAATTATGGACCATTGATACATTTGCAGCGTCTACTGTCATCAATCTTTCCTGCTCATCCTTGTGCTGCCATGTTGCCATGCCTTCTTCCAAATCGCCTGCATGCTTTGATGCCATGTGCCCGGCTGCTGCAAGAAGATTGTCAGTAAAGGCGGTTTTACCGTGGTGAATGTGGGCGGAGGTGCAAATGTTCCTAATAAACTTAGGATTCTTGGTAATCCTTGCAACCTTCTCCACCATTTTTTCAGCCATTTTTTAAATTCCTCACAAATAATAAAGCATTATATCAAGTCTATGGTTTTAATAATTGAGATATCTATTTCCAAAAGAGCTCGGCTTTTTTGACTTCCTTGATTTCTGTTGGATAAATAGTATGAACAAGTTCGCTTGGCCTGAACCAAAGCTTAATCTCCCTTTCGGCTTCTTTTTCATTCTCAGAAGCATGAACAACATTTTCAAAGACACCGCTTGTTGTTATCCTCCCATATTTTCCCCTTATGGAGATTGAATCTGCCTTTTCAGGATTGGTATCGCCAACAACTTTCCTTATCTTGGCGATAGCATTTTCTCCTTCGTATACGAGGGCCAAAACCCTTTTAGTATGAAATTCCCCGATTATATACCTTATCAGCTCGTCAAAAAATTTTTCTTCTTTCAGATGCTGATAATGCTCTTCAGCAAGCTCT
The DNA here is from genome assembly GCA_964436645.1 of uncultured Methanosarcinales archaeon. Classification (GTDB taxonomy): domain Archaea; phylum Nanobdellota; class Nanobdellia; order Woesearchaeales; family GW2011-AR4; genus JACPJP01. Next base: position 4,036 of record CAYTDO010000001.1, read on the forward strand.
CTTGTAACCTGTACAATCTTAGAGCCTACAATAATCAGATCTTTATCTGAAAGCTCAGTTATTATGTTTCCGGTAAGAGACTTGATAAGCCCGTCCGGCTTGATTAAGACTAAAGTTTGCTGCACTTTCATTTTTGTTTTTGATAACGGCCGCTCCATCTCGTTTTTATTGGCTTCCTGTCTAATTTCAACATATTCTTTTCGCATTTAGAAGAGCAAAAATACAATATCTTGCCGTCTTTCTGAACATACATTGTACCTGTTCCTGGCGCTAGATTATCGCCGCAAAAAGTGCATTTTGCCATTTTAGCCTAGACCTCTCCCACTCTTCTTGAGCCTTCTTGCCTCAAATTCTGTTTCTCTAAGCATTAGAATATCCCCTAGTTGGACTGGACCGCGGACGTTTCTCCTTAAAATCTTATTTTTATCGCGGCCATCTAGGACTCGGCATCTTACTTGTATAGCTTCTCCTCTTGTTCCGGTCCTTTCAACAATTTCCTCAATCTTAGCCGGAGTAGCAAATGAAAATGTGACTGCGCCTTTCTTTTCCTGGGCAGCTTGCTGCTGCTGCTTTTGCTGCTGAGGCTTATCCTTGTCAACTTTTACATCCTTTTGATCTTCTTTTGACCGTTTTTCCATCTTACTGGCTTACCCTTCCCAATAGCTGTTTTATCAATCCTTTTGATTCGCCCTCTTCAATCACTGCGACGCTTCCAGTTGGAACCTGTATCCCTGCAGCTGCTCCCAATTCTTCCTTGCTTGGAACTATGACGCATGGAACGCTTTTTTCTTCAGCAATCATAGGTATGTGCATGATTATTTCTGGCGGTGTAACATCCTTGGCAACAACAACAAGCTTTGCTTTTCCCCTCTCTATGGCTTTTGTCGTCTCATTTGTGCCTTTGACAATCTTTCCAGTAGCTTTTGCATTCTCAATTATCTCATAAACCTTATCTAAAGAATCCTTTTGTATTTCTATAGCTGCCATTTTTTATCCTCCGTATCTATCAATGTGAGGCAATAAACAGAAATTGCACCTCACTCAGGCCATGTTAACACGGCCCTCATCATTCATAGGTATATTTTTGGAATGTTATTTAGTTTAAAAAGATTGTGGTTTAATAAATGCCATTTTCGATAAAATTTACATTTTCCAAGAACTGGCAGGGCTAAATATATATCCACTTGGAAGATATCTGCGGTTATCCTACATCCATCTCCAAGACTTCTCTGCACTGCTTACCGATAAGGCAATTTTGAACGCATACTTCCTGCTCAGAAGTTAATGTGTTTGAATCTGGTGTATCGCAGAAAGTATCACAGTCATCCATCTTGGCATCGGTGCATTCAGGCCAGGAGCGCGTGTCAATCACCTTGATGTTCAAACCTACAACAACGCCTTGCCCAAATACTCTCAGTGCATTCTTGTATCCAACCGCTTCCTGGTGCTCTTGAGCAAATCCAGCTATTACAAATCGTGAAATTTTAATCGCGCGGTCAAATACCTTGGGATCAAAAGCGTATTCCGGGCCAATTTCTGTCCCCCACATTACTTTATCAGGCACGGCATCCACCAATGGCTTATATGCTTTGATAGCACTGCTAGTCATTATTTTTTCCTTGCTGTCAAAGGTAGAAACAAGCTTATTGATGGATGATTGCTTGTTAGGGCTATCATAATCATAAATGATATCCATATTATTGTCATGAATAATATGAGCAGCATCCATACTGAAGTAAAGATTATCATGCTCTTTTAGTATTTTAATTAATTCAGTCTCACTGTTTTTTAAATCCTCCCGATACATGTGTATCAGGAATATAGTATTTGGGTAAGCCTCGATGATCTTTTTAACATCTCCAATCTTGCTGGCAACAGGATGGAACATGAAATTGATGTTATTCTGCTTTGCCAGATTAATTAATTCCAAAATCTTAGGATCGTTGTGTTTCTGTCTCCATTCCTGCGTTTCAACTTCGCCAAATCCCCTGATAAATCCTTTTCCCGCTATGTTTTGAGATGCAGCTAAAGTATTCCTATACATTCCAGTTAATTTTTCCCCTAGATACTGCTCCACATCTTCTCCGCCAATGCCTGGATTGAAGAATGGAATTATCCTGTAAGGATGTTTTTGCGCAGCATCAATCACTTCTCCCAATCCCTGGTCGCTGATAAGAGTACCAGCAGAAGGTTCGCCAGAGATGCCAAACATGCCTATAAAAAAATTAATGCCATTCCTATCAAGACTTTCAAAGTAGGAGCCCATTGAAGCAGAGCCTACCTGCTCAGATGTACCGTATAATGGGCCGTTATAAGCTCCCTCATAAGTTAGGACAGGATTAAATAACTGGAATTCTTCCTTTTTTTCGGCAACAGGCTCCGGTTCCACAATTATGGGCGCTTCTTTTATTATTGGCGCTTCTTTAATTTCTTCGGATGGTTGAGGTTCCTGCATTGAGTCTGCCTCTGCTGCTTCTTGTTGGGCATCTTCAGCAACAGGTTCAGTTACTTTTTCTACAGGCACTTGCTGTACGGCGCAACCATAAACAAACACTATAAAAACTGTTAAAAATAAAATTGAATATAATTTCATTGATTCTCTCCCTCCAATGTGGTATAAAAGATTCCCTTTGTGTGCTGCCCATAGTACATAAGCCATTTGTCTCCGACCTTCCCTAAGGTAGGGTCTCCCGGAGGACTTGAAGGAAACCTGTGCATAGGATTCTCTTTCTTGGCTTCATAGACCATTTCTGGCTCAGTAAAACCATTCCCTGTAAATTTGGATTCATAAATGCCAAAGTAACCCCAGAAGAACATTTTAATCGTGCCATCATCCCACCGTATTAGGTCAGGTGTATCTACAAAACCGTAATATTTATCATTTCTGCTGTCCAATGCCATGCCCCGAACTTCGAATTTCAGCCCATCAGGGGAGGTTGCCCAAAGAAGCACACCCATTCGGTTGTTAGGAGCATCCTTATACTTTCCCGGGATGGCTCCGCCGTACACCATTATGTACCTGTTTCCATCAGCAATTGTTGTAGGCCCTGCAACATTTTCAAACGTAAGCCCTTCATTGTTTTTTGTGCCTATCCTTATGCCGCTTTCATCCTTCCATGACAGGCCGTCAGAAGATGATGCGCTTTTTATAACTCCCGCGTTCTGGAAATACATTCTCCATGTGCCATCTGGCAGCTTGACAACATCAGGAAAGACAGTAAATGTTCTTCGGACACCGCTTTCCTGTGTCCATTTGATTCCATTGGAAGAAGTAGCTGAGTAGACTTCTAATTTGTTTCCGGGCACTTCAGGCTCAATGGCATAATACATCCTATAGTTGCCATTGCCAAGGTCGACAAAATCAGAATCAGCATAATTCCCTTCTATCGCAGGACCACCATACACCCATGTGGGCACTTTTTCTATCGGCTCATCTTGCGGTTCAATAATTTTCTCTTCGGGCACTTCAATGCTCTGTTCTTTGGCATCTGCGATTGGCTGGTCCTGAACTTCAGCTTGCCCAGGTTCTTGCTGCATCTCTTCGTTAATTTCAGGAGAAGATTTAACGCAACCATAACCAAATACCACGAGAATTACTAAAAATACCATTACCTGTTTTTTCATTTACCAATCATTCATTATTTTATATATTAACTTTTCTGTTAATATGCCCGCTAAACTATAGGTTCACTTTCGGCTCATGATTTATTGCTAAGATGGAAATCTTATCGAATTCAACAGCATTTATAAACCAAAATGCATTTCTTGAAGCTATGAAAGCAGTATTTTTGCAGACAAGATATACTGGAAAGATGGACTTGAGCAAGATTGAATTAGATAAACTGCCTGGGAAAATAGGAATAGTCACAACCACCCAGTTTTTAGGCAAAATAGAAGAAATAAAACAATATCTGGAAAAGAATAATAAAGAAATACTTATTGATAAATTAAAGCAAAGAAATGCCGGGCAGCTTCTTGGATGCGATGTTGGAGCCGCAACAAAGATACAAGAAGGTGTTGATGCCTTTTTTTATGTCGGCTCCGGAGAATTCCATCCTTTAGGAGTTGCCTTGAACACAAACAAGGATGTTTTTACATTTAATCCTGTTTCCGGAGTTTTTTCAAAATTAAATGAAAATGAAATTCAAAAATACAAAAATTCCAAAAAAGCAAATTATGTGAGGTTTCTGCATGCCGATACTGTCGGGATAATGGTCACGATAAAGCCCGGCCAGTACAGCTACAGGAAAGCCCTCGAAATTAAAAAAAACTTCGAGGAGAATGGAAAAAAGTGCTATATCTTTGTCTTTGACACTCTGGATTCAAATGAAATAAATAATTTCCCGTTCATAGATTTCTGGATAAACACGGCATGCCCCAGGATAGCAGACGACAAGGACAAGAAGAATATTGTTGACATGGCAGAGCTGGAGTTGTTTAGAAAGATTTAATAAACAATTCCCCTTATTTTTTTAGATGGGCATAAGAACCGCTGCAAGCCTCAATAATGGGGTTAAAATACCAATTCTAGGCCTTGGAGTATGGCAAATACCTCCGGAGATTTGTGAAGATACAGTCATTAATGCCCTGAATGCCGGCTATAGGCATATCGACACTGCTGCAATTTATGAAAACGAAGAAAGTGCAGGAAATGCCATTAGGAAATCCGGCATCCCAAGAAAAGAAATTTTTGTGACTACAAAATTGTGGAATGATGACCATGATGATGTGGAAAGTGCTTTCAACGATAGCCTAAAAAAGCTGCAGATTGAATATGTTGACTTGTACCTGATGCATTTTCCAGTTCCTGAAAGAAATAATTCCTGGAAATTTCTTGAAAAGGTATACAAAAGCGGGAAAGCCCGAGCAATTGGAGTCAGCAATTTTACAATAAGCCATCTAAAAGAACTTATGGCGAATGCTGAGGTTATCCCTGCTGTAAATCAGGTTGAGTTTCATCCTTATCTTTACCAGAAAGAGCTTTTGAATTTTTGCAACAATCAAGGAATTAAGATAGAGGCTTACAGCCCACTAACTCATGGGCATAAGCTCAAAGATCCAAAACTTATTGAAATTGCTAAGGGATATCATAAGTCTACTGCGCAATTGCTGATAAGATGGGGATTGCAGCACGATTTAATTGTTCTGCCTAAAACTTCAAATAAAATGAGAATTCTTGAAAATGCTTCTGTCTTTGACTTTGAGATATCCGGGAAAGATGTGGAAAAGCTTGACGGATTCAATGAGAATTTTCGGACTTGCTGGGATCCGACTAAGGTTCCATAGAACAATTTAGGAATATTTATATTCAACTTATTGTTTAAAAAACCAATGATAAAGAAATTTTTTATTTCCATAATAAAATCGCTTATTGTACTAATTATATTCGCACTTATTTTCTCAGGTGCTTCTTCCGGAGTCCCGCAATCAATAAACAATATTTTTTCCGGGATATATGATTATGCGTCTCCTGATGCGCGAAAGCAGGTCATTGGCAATTTAGAAGAAAATTGCAATTCCCTTGGGCAGGAGGGAGATTCAGTTACCCTACAGCAGCTTTGCAGCAACAGAACAATGCTTGAATCAATGAAAGATAACTGCAAGAGCTATAATTCAATGAAAGAGTATGGCATGGCGGATAATGAAAAAGGCATGACAGATGCGTGCGAGCAGATAGAATCCAAAGATTTTGAAAAAGCATGCGAAGCATTGAAGGGCAAGAGGGTTTTATCTCCTGATTTTGCAGGCCTAAAAACCCTATGCGAAGGCCATAAAAGCAATAAAACATCAGACAAAGATTTTTTTACAGGATTCGTAGGGAACTCGTTCGGCAGCAGCACTTCAAGCCTGGGAGCATTGGATGGCTATAACAATTTAAACTTATTCCTCAACAATAATAAGTATATTTATTGGAGCATACTTCTTGTATTATTGATAGCCCTGTATTTTTTGATTCCTGATGCCAAAATATTTATTGCTACTTTAACCGATATGCTGTTTGGAGTGGGTGTTTTGATACTCCTCCCTTACTTTTTGATTTCGATGTATGACAAGCTTTATGGCATTGATACTAGCAGTATTTTAAGCGGCTTATTTGGAGGGTTTAACGGGCTCGATCCTCGGTCTTTGATAAGCATAATGATTGTGGCTTTCCTTCAGATGTATAACAAGTTTATAGTAATTTTAGGCAGCGTAATGCTTGCTATTGGAATTATAGGCAAAATTTACAAGTTTATGTCAAAATCAAAAAGAAAAACTAGCGCTGAATGAGCTTCTCCTTATTTGTAAGGTCTATTATCTTGCTTGGCCTGCCTATCTTTTCCCCTTCGTAGATTATAAAATCAATCTTGCCCTTAATGTCCATGTCCAAATTTTCCAATGAAGTCATGAAATCCTCGCTTGACTTATTGGCAGATGTCGTTATTATTGGAATTTTTAATTCTTTTACAAAATCGCTGAACCAATGATCAGGAATTCTTACTCCCAAAGTCTTTAATCCTGGAGCAACATTTTCTGCGACGCATTTTTTTTTGATCTTGAATATCAAAGTGTAAGGGCCAGGGAGCTTTTTCAGCCACTCTTTGCCGCTATCATCAACAATGCAGTTTTCCATTATCCAGTCTTTGGATGGAGCTATCACTGAAAAAGGATTTTTGGTTCTTTGCTTTGCTATCCTGACTTTTTCAACTGCTTCTTTGCTTAAAGCATTGCAGCCAATCCCGTAGATTGTGTCAGTTGGATAGATGAATATCGGGGAATTTTCCTTAAGCTTTGCTTTTATTATATCTTTTTCCTGCCCGAGTTCTTCCTTGCTTAAAATTAACATAGAAAAAGAGAAACTTAAGGGGTTTTTATATTTTATTGTTGAATTATGGCTAATTATATGCGGGTAATATAATAAAAGAAAGATTTATGAATATGATTTAAGATAAATGCAAAAATGGATTTAAAATTCAAGAAATATATTGCTGAGTTTATTGGAACTTTTGTTTTGGTTTTTGCAGGCACCGGAGCTGTGGTGGTTAATGCCCAGACAGGAGCGTTAGGAAATACAGGCATAGCTTTTGTCTTTGGTTTTGTTGTTGCCGCCATGATTTATGCCATTGGCCATATTTCTGGCGCGCATATGAATCCTGCAGTTACAATTGCTTTTTGGCTGGGCAAAAAATTCGATAAAAAAAATGCCCTTCCTTATATAAGCTCACAAATATTAGGGGCTATTTTTGCAAGCTTATTGATTGTTGCAATATTAGGCACGGATGCTTTTGCAGGTGCAACTTTGCCAAAAGATGAAAATTTTATGCAATCTTTTTACTTAGAAATTATATTAACGTTCTTCCTGATGCTTGTTATAGTTGGCAGCACATCCGGCAATTACCAGCAGTTTGCTGGCTTAGCCATTGGCCTTACAGTTGGCTTAGATGCCTTGTTTGGCGGCCCTATATCCGGCGCTTCGATGAATCCTGCCCGGTCATTTGGCCCGGCATTGATAAGCGGTAATTTCAGCTATCATTGGATTTATTGGGCAGCTCCAATACTTGGTGCGGCATTGGCAGTGCTTGCTTACAACATTATTAAACCCAATAATCCAAAGAAATAGCTAATTTTTGTTTAATTCATTTATTTATTCCAAAACTTTTCCAATAATTTTATCCCTTACAGCTACAACATAAGCAGCGTCTTGTGCAGGACCTTCTAAATTCCAGTCAAGGAATTCTTTCCTGAAAATGTTGAACTTGAACATTTTAAGCGCCCAGATATCCCTTCATGAACCCTTCTTCGGATGCGCTTATGCTGTCTTCATCAAGGTAGCTTTCCATTCCTTCTTCAGTATAGATGTCCAGTTCTTCTTCCTCTTTGGTTTCTTCGATCTCAAAAGGGCCTATTGCATCAGATTCTGTTATTTCTGATTCTTTTGCTGATTCATTCTCTTCCATACCTAACACCTCCTTTTAGCTTATTTATTCCAAAAGCTTTCCGCTGAATTGCAGATCAAAGCTCTGCGATTTCTTCAATGTCAAATTCCTTATCTGCCGGTAAAACAAATCTTTTATTGTTTCGTTGCTTAAGTCCATTTTTTCACCTCAAGTTTTATTGAATTTTAATTGCGCGCCGCGACCGGGATTTTCACCCAAAGGCTTTTCTCCCTTGAAGGATTTGAACCCAGACGCCATTTCTGGTAAGAGGGTTTCAATCTCTTTTTGCTTTGCCGGATTTTTGCGACCGGTTTTATTTTTTTGAAATTTTATTTCTTGATTGTAAAAAAGGGTTAGGCAGGATTTTTGGGGGGTGAAATTTTTCCTGCCCGCCTTTGAAACACGCTCGGTGTTTAGGAAAATAGTTTTGTCAGAGTTGTTTAAATAGCTCACGCGAGGATGTCCAGTGCCCTATAAGCAATGTCCAGTGGTTATTTTCACTATTGAAAAGAATAAGTTTTATATTGGAATAGCCTTTTTTCTTATTGATGAAAAGAGTAAAAATCATAGTTCATGGAAAGGTGCAAGGAGTGTTTTTCAGGGCAAATACCATGAAAATCGCATCTGAGCTTGAATTATGCGGATATGCTAAGAATCTGGCAGATGGAAGTGTTGAGGTTGTTGCAGAGGGTTCTGAGGAAAGATTAAAAAGGCTGGTAGAATTCTGCAGGAAAGGGCCTGAAAATGCAGAGGTCAGTAAAATTAATGTGGAGTTTTCAGACGCCTCTCATGAATTTCACAATTTCGAGGCCAAGCATTAAGAAGTTCATATTATTAAAATAGATACTAGATAATCATGCCAACAAAACAAGATGTCGAGAATGTGCTTAAAGGAGTGGTAGATCCTGAGATAGGGGTAGATATATTCACTTTGGAGATGATTTACGAAATCAGGGTTGAAGATGGCAAAGTTTATATTAAGATGACTCTTACAACGCCTATGTGCCCTTATGGGCCGATGATTATAGAAGAAGTAAAGGCAAAGACAAGCCAGATTGAAGGAATTAAAGACGTTGAGGTGGAAATCACATTTAATCCGCCTTGGCAGCCTTCCGAGCAATTAAGGGCTACTTTAGGAATTTAATGAGTTTTTAGGAGGAAGAAGTAAAATGAAAGGAACAGTAAAATTTTTTAACGTAGGGAAGGGATTTGGTTTTATAGCAGGAGAGGACGGAACCGAGTATTTCGCCCATAAAACCGGATTAGGGGCAGGAGTTCAGCTAAACGAGGGTGACAGCGTTACTTTCGATGTTGAGCAGGGAGACAGGGGCCCAAAGGCTGTAAACATAACTAAAGGCCAGTAAATCTGGTTCTTTTTTATTTTTAAGTAAATAATGCCTTATAGAAGATAGGTATAAGGCTACTTTTGGAATTTTATAAGTTCTAGCGTCTGGGTGCGAAGGCTATTCTAAACTCAGTTAGATAAAAACCATAAGAATTAATAATAAATAAAAGGGGCAAGAGCGAGCCAAAGAGGGTTCTAAAGCCCGCCCCTGTCTTTTATCGTCTCAAAGAGGTGTTTAGTTCTAAATAACCAGAATATCAAGGTCATTTATTAATGATATGAACAGCTAATACAGAACTGCAATTCATAAAGTTTATAAAGGAAAAAATGATTTTTAAGTTATGGTATTTGAGAACCTGCCTTATGGCCCTCGCTCTTATGTGTTCAGCCCAAAATGGTTCTATGGCTTTGATTCTATCATAGAGTTTATTGCAGTCTTAGTCAGCGTTTTGCTGGTCTATTATAGCTATAAGTGCTTTAAGCTGACAAAGGAAAAAAAATACCTTTATTTCAGCACCGCTTTTTTGTCCCTGACAGTTGCATTTATCGCAAAAATTATAGGGGCATTAGCTATTTATAAGCCAGGAATCAGAAGAACGGCTCTTGGAAGCACAATACATCAGGCATTTGCAGGTTTAACGCCGTATAGCATTAATGCAATTGCGCTAATCGTCCATTTCCTATTTATGATTCTTGGGTTCATGGTCTTGTTCCTCATAATATCCAAGATTACATGGAAAAATCAAAGAGTCATTGCGCTTCTGGCTTATTTTGTTATTATTGCGACATGGATTAGCGTCGTACATTATCAGCTATTTTATGTTACAAATGCTGTTCTTCTCCTTCTTATAACCCATTCATATTACCAGAACTATAGGGAGATTAAATATGAGAAAGCAAGATTTGTTGCGGTTGCATTCGGAGTGCTTCTAGTCAGCCAAGTATTCTTTGTATTTGCGATATATTCAAGCACCATCTATGTGCTTGCTGAGCTGATTCAGTTGCTTGGCTTTGCATATCTCCTGATACCATTCATACTGATTTTTAAAAGAAAGCCTAAACAGGCCTTAAAATGATTGAAAAAAGACGCGGTAGGCTTGAGATAATAGCTGACATTCTCAGGTCTATCCAAAATAAAGGCGGCAGTATCAAGCCTACGCACCTTTTGTACAAATCCAACCTATCCCACGCAAAATTAAAGGGGTATTTAGAGACGCTGCTGGAAAAGGGGATGATTGAAGAAAAGGAATCCAAAGGCAGAAAGATATTCATAATGAAGGAGCAAGGCTATAAGTTCCTCCTGGAGTTTGACAGGATAAAGGAATTCTCTGATAGTTTCGGGCTATAATTCAGCAAATATTTCAGGACTTTAAAACTCTGTCAATTTTTTGGTAACATTAGCATATTTTATTATGCTTGTATTCCCATCTTTACCGCCGCTGATTTTTGTTACAGTGATAAAGCGGTCCCTATCCAACTTTTCTATTTTTCTCTGGAATGATTTATAGACTAACTCTCCGCCCAGCTCCTTGTATTTGAGGTATAAGTCTCCAATCTTTTCATCGGAATTCTTTTTTATTATGTCAAGTATCTTCTGCTCTTCTTCCGTCAGATCGGTGCTTTTCTTTATTGTAAATTCATCTAATTTACCTAATGCTTCCCTGGCATGCTCAAGAGTTATCTTTCTTGAAGATTTATTCTCTGTTATATTTGCAGTTTCCCTCATCAAATGAAGCCCGGTCCTTATGTCCTGCACTTCCGCGGCTTTGTTGACTATCAATTCAAAAGCATCTTCATTCCAAACATCAGGAAAGAAAGCATAATCCATTCTCTGCTTTAAGACGTCCCTTGTCTCAACTAAATTGTATGGCTTGAATTCAAGGGTTTCCGCCAATAATCTCGATTTAACCCTGTCATCCAAGTCAGAAAGCCATTCCTTGTCATTTGTTACTAATATTACTGATTTTTTGTATATATCCTCAAGTATCAGGTATAGAAAATCAACTTCCTCTAATTTATCAACTTCATCAAACACAAAAACAATTGCTTTTTTATTGGCTATGTTCTTGACAATTTCAAAAAGCTCTTCTGTCCTTTTGTTATGGGTGAATTTGTAGCCAAGCTGCTCGCAAATGTCAACAATAATCTTGAAGGTTGTGTTTTTTTGCCAGCAATTAATGTATATTGCATGAATCTCATCTGTTTCCTCCTCCAATTCGTTTATGACAAACTTCATGGCCGCGGTTTTCCCTATTCCCGGGGCGCCATAAACAAAAAGATTTTTTCCACTCCTCTCATTAAGCAGGGGCTTGATTATAGTGGCTATATACCTTTGGTGCTGCTCCCTATGCGGCAGGATTTTAGGAAGAAAGCTATAATCTAATGCCAGTTCGTTCTTGAATAAAGATTCGTCTGAATGCAAAATATCCTTGAATAAAGCCATATCAACCCCTTAAATGGAGGTATTTGGGCAGTTTTATATTTATTTGTTTTGGTTTAGAAAGGACTATTTATCCACACATTCACGATTATCACACAATCCGGAATCGCAGCCGCAAAGCTCGCAGTAATCAACTAAAGTCCCATAGACGCAGTATTTTGGCTTGATCAAAGAAGAGCATTCACCATTAAGGCTTCCATCTGCGCAGGTTCTTGGGTCATTTTCGAATGTATTGACATTATAGAATGCACTTGGGTCATTTTCCATAACAACAAAACCCGTTGCAGAGTTTGTGGAGTTATTGGAGGTAAGCAATCCGGCAACAATCATTATCCCTAACACCATAAGAATTTTGCCGTAGAATGATGCAGGTTCATTTGCCATTATAACACCTAAGAAAAAGGATTTATATATATCTTTCGGTTTTGTTTAATCTATATAATTAGGCAAAAAAATAAATGAAGTTATTATTCTTTACCCAAAATTTTCTTACCGTTCATGTAAGGCACTAAAACAGCGGGAACTTTAATGGTGCCGCCTTTCTGCTGGTAATTTTCCAATATTGCCCTTAACGCCCTCGAGGTCGCTACTGCAGTTGAATTCAATGTATGAACATATTCTCTTTCCTGGCCTTTAAGGTACTTTACATTCAGTCTTTCTGCCTGGTAAGATGTGCAATTGGAGCATGATACTGCTTCCTTGTAGCCTTCCCGAGGCATGTATACCTCTAAATCATATTTTTTTGCCGCTACAGTCCCTATATCTCCGGTGCAAATGTTTACAATCCTGTATGGCAGCTTTAATTTTTTGAATAATTCCTCTGAATTTTTAATTAATTCCTCATGTATCCTCCAGCTGTCTTCCGGCCTGCAGAAAACAAATTGTTCGACTTTGTTGAATTGGTGGACTCTGAAAATGCCTTTTTCGTCAACGCCATGGCTGCCTATCTCTTTTCTAAAGCACGGGCTTACTCCTACAAATTTTTGCGGAAGGCCTTTTTCCTCAAAAGTCTGGTTGATGAACCTTGCTCCGATTGGATGCTCTGATGTTGCGATAAGATAAAGATCCTCATCCTGAATCTTGTACATCATTGTCTCAAAGTCAGCTAAATCGGTAACGCCTTCGTAGGGCTTTCTTCTCAGCATCAAGGGAACTTGTGTCAAAATAAATCCTTTTTTAACCAGGGAATCTATTGCAAATCTTTGCAATGCCATTTCCATCAAGGCTAAATCCCCTAAAAGATAGTAAAAGCCCCTTCCAGAGACTTTTGCGGCGCTTTCGAAGTCTCCCAAGCCTAATGTTTCAATAATGTCTCCATGCGCTTTTAATTCGAAAGACGGCTTTTTAATCTCGCCAAAAGTCCTTACAACGACATTCTCGCTTGAGTCTTTTCCC
>CAYTDO010000002.1:0-5154 GCA_964436645.1 uncultured Methanosarcinales archaeon
TCCAAACATATTTTCTTTAATCCTGCCTTTTCTTAATTCTCCTTTTTCGCAAATAGGGCATTTCATTTTCCTCACCTTGGCTTGACTGTTATAACAAAGCAAACATCATTGATTTTTTTATAGACAACGCAAAAATATTTGTAATGGGATAATATCTTATCGGGCTTTTGAAGCTCTTTTGAGCCTCTTTGGATTCCTTCCTGAACCTCATTTTCCGTTATTCCTCTTACAACCATCTGTTCTCTTGCATGCTTGCTGCACTTAATAATCAAAAAATAACACCTGTAGCTACTGTAAGTACACATAATATTTAAATGTTTCTTTTTAGAATAAGGAAACAACATTGGGTTCCAAAATTAGCTAAAAAATCAAGCAGCATAAAGTTTAAACCGCAAATAAAAACCTTTAAATACGCCTTAATTTCTGGATTAGGTAAAAAGAGGTAGAATCTATTCTGGATTTATTTAGCCTCTTGGAACGCTAAAATGAAGATAATGATCACCTTCATCGGGATCCTGACAGTCCTGGCAGGAATCCTTCCTATACTCTCAGGAATTTTGCCCTCATTCATTCCTACAACAAATCCAGGCTATCAGTTCCTCATAATCGCAATAGGAATTCTCGGATTGATGTATGCTGCCTTTAATCCATATCTTTTTGGCACTGAGAAATTTGCTACCATTGCCCTCGCTATAATCACCATATTTGGAGGGATACTGCCTTTCATACAGAATTTTATTCCTTTGGGAATACCGACAACAGGAATACTTTATTCCGGGATAATTGTGGTTATTGGAATTGTTGGTATTATTTATGGGTTTATTGCTTTGGGATAAAGAATTAATCACTTGTTTACCTTCTCAAACAAATCCCGGAATTCAATCAATACTTCCTAATTTTCTCCCAATATCTTTTCTTAGCGCATTGATATGCAATTCAAATTTTAGTTATTATACTATTTACTTTCATGTTATGCCTAATACCCTTCCTCTCTAATCTCTCTTCTTGCATCTTTTTTTGCTGCGGTTCGATCATATGGTTGGCTTTTAGGTGGACGGCTAGGTGGCTGTCTTGGATCAGAACTAAATCCTCTCCTGCCTCTGCTTTTTCCATGTAAATTAGTATCTTTGCTTCTTTGCGTTCTTTCTGCTTTTCCGGGTTTTATATCTATAGGTATCGTAGGTCTTTGTGCTTTCTGAGGCCTTACAATAATATCGGGCATTGTGATAAGATCGTCTTCTCTTATTCCAGTCGGAGTTCCTCTTACATTTTGCATTATAAGTTGTTGCAATTCAGTTTCAGCTTCTTCGGCAGCTGCCAACGCCTGAAGTGCTTCCTCTTGCACTTTAACAAGAATGGCCTCAGCTTCTTGCGGTGTACGGGCTTCTCTCAAGCTTTTAAGCTGGTTGACAATTCCATCCTTTAGCCATTTTAATTTTTCGGCTAGCCTTCTAAGCTTCTCGCTTTTTTCCGGGTTAAAATCCCTAATACCCTGCGCAACCCTTAATAAAATATTAACTCTCTCCTCAACTTCTGGCCCAGAAACTTCAGCACCAGCCGCTTCTTCTTGCTCAGGAGTAGTATCTCCTTTTCTTCTTATTTTATCCCTCAGCCTTTTAGCAGTATTAGACACATTAGATGCCCAATTTCTTAAGCTAGGAATAGGATTTTGCAATCGCCCAATTGCTCCACCAACTCTATTTTTTATGCCTTCGTTAGCCATCACTGCCCTTAATCCTGCTTCTTCTATGCCACTCCTTGCTCTGCCAATTCCTCTGCCTGCAGCGCTAGCAGCTCCTTCAAGAAATCTTCCTGCTCCAACTCCCGTAGCCCTTCCTGATATATTTTTTTTTGTTTCTCCTAAAATTTCATCTAATAATCTTTTTAACTCCCCAGCAGCAGCTGTCTCTGCTTGGGCATCCTGTTCTATCACTTTTATATATGTAACAACATCATTCCAATTAACTTCTTCTGGTTTTTTCCCAAGCTCTTTTCCTAAAACCTGTGCAGTTTCAGTTAACCATTTTGCTTCAAACACTTCTAATCGCTTTACCAATCTTTTAATTTCTTCTCGAATATTGGAGTTAAGGGAGGGTGATGCTGAAATTCTTTCTAATACGGGTTTTAATTTATTGACGCTGGCTCTGAATTGCTCTCTATTTTCGTATCTTCTTAATTGCTTGAGAACTGATTGTGCCGCGTCTAGCTTCTTTTTTAAATCTAATTTGGATTCAGCTATGCCCAGCAGATTCTGCAGCGCAGGCCATGTTAGCATAAAATAATTAGTATGCCTTCTTAAAATCTTTTCCTCTTTTTTTATCTCCTTTTGCAAGTCTCCCTGAGCGCTGGATGGTGGCACTTCTTTACCAATTATGGCCATCAGCTTACCTATCTCTGCGATTATTTCGTTTGATTTTTGCTCAATTCTTCCTTTAACCTGCAGGTAATAATTTGCTGCTTTCTCATCCACTTTCCTGCTCTGTATTCCATTATAAACCTTCCTGATCTCGTTATACATTTCATCTATATTCAAAGGATAAACAAGCACTCCTTTTTTGAATAAGCTGCCGCGTTCAACATGGCTGTCGATATACCTAAGAAGTCCATTTAGTAAATCAATTTCTTCCTGAATTCTTTTAGGCTCATCCTTGATTTTCTGTGCAGTTAGGCCTTCAACATTCATTGTTTCGTCTATTAATTTATCTAAAGTTTTCCTTAAGTCTTCAATTTTTTTTACTAAGTCCGTAACTTGAGCTTTTTTATCATCCGGAATTTGAGCTTGCCTCTCTTGGACTAATCCATCAGCAGCAGCTTTTTCATTTGCCCTTTTTTGTTTTATCGACACATGGTATTCTTCAACCATAGTCTTATACATCTGTATGCTATTTCCTTTATCGCCTTTCAATTTTGTTATTATGCGGTTGATATGGCCAACTATATCTTTGACTAGCTTATCGAACTGTTTTTGCACGTCTTTTATAGCATCCGCCATTTTAGCTCGTTCTTCTTAAACTCAAAAGTTCAGTTTGAATATCCTTTAATTGCATTATCAGTTTTGCTAATTGCAGCAATAATTCACGTTCATCATCAGTTTTTAAACTCCTTGATAATTCTCCTTCAAGCCGGGTTATATTATCCCTTATTTTTTGCGCATTTTCCACTAACTGCTGTTCTTCTTCAGTCGGCGTTCGCGCTTTCCTTCTAAACCAGTTCCCAAGATCTCTTGAAACATCCCTTGCCCCAGCATCTGCATTATCGAACAAGCCTCCTCCTGGCCAGTGCAATCCACCACCACCACCAATTCCTAACTCACCAAAACCAGCAAAAAGATTCCATAGGAATAAAATTAGCACAACCGCAAATAATAATCCGAAGTAAGGGAAAGAGACACTCACAATATCCGTTGTTACTATTGTTACATTGATGCTGAAAAGAACCCAGGCAGCTAAAGCATAAATAAATGCCTTGATTAGCCTATGCTTAACTTGGTGTGCAAGCGCAAATCCTGCGATAACGGGAACTGCCCAAAAAATCACTGCCGCTAAAAACCCATATGTCTGGAATATAGAGGATATGATGTCGGAAGGAATCATTAAAGCTGATATAAGGGAAAAAACAAGAGCTACAATAACAGCTACCCTGGTATTTTGCTTAAACACCATGCTTGCGCCGAAATAAAACACTGCAAAGAACACAAGCCAAATCAGGAATTTTGCCCAAAATGTAGCAGCAGGATCATGCCCTAGCAGCTTTTCCATCGTAATCAATTCAGGAAGGAAAGCAAAAAGCTGGCGAATGCTGTCAAAAGCGCCGCCAAGGCTGTTATCATGTTCCGCGGCATAAGCTGTATGCGGGAATAATCCGATTAGAAGCATGAAAGAAATGAAAAGCAAAAACACCTTTTTCTTGTCCATTTTAATAGTATACTAACTAAATGGGTTTACTCTTCTAAGAATTCTATTTAAACTTTTCCATTTAAGAAGTGATTAACGTTTAATGCTCTCTTTTTGTGAATTATTCGCCAATGCTTAAAATTCTCCTTAAATTTGACTCGATAGTTTCGATTAATTTGATGCATTCTGCGATTTTATTGTGGATGCCTTCCAAGTCCTCACTGTTTGTTAAGTTTGCAAGTTTACTATACAATCCCCGGTTTCCATATAATTTATCAGCCAATTTTCCTATGTTTAATTTAATTGCTTTTTCAATTTCATCAATCGGCTGTGTTTTTTTAGGCAATATCTTCTTTAAATAAGGTAATTTATGCTCCAGCATTTGCTCTAAGGCTTCCAGGTTATTTCTATTTATAGCGCGTTCAATTTTTTTATACATTTCAGGAACTTCTTCATATTTTTGGCTGCCCAAATTCCTATGTAATAAAATAAGGTGCTCTTTTCCAAAAGCTAATACCTTAAGCTCATCTTCAATATAAGCCATTAAATGTTCAATTGATTTTTGGCTTTCAGCCTCTTCTTTTTTATGCTTGCCGTCATCTTTCTTCCATCCATAAATTATAATCGGATCTTCATCCATCATACTTTTCAAAACTTCAGCAGGCACCCAGGTATATCCATTCTCTCCCCAGTCAATGCCGTGGCTATTCCTGATTTTAAAAGCTTTTATTCCCTTCCCGTTATGCAGGTAATGAGAATAGTAACCCACTATCACCATTGCATGGCCGCCCGCATTTGTTCGTGCCCCAAAATTATCATATAGTTTTTTACGATATGGCTTAAACATGTCTGCTGGAAAACGTACTCCTATATTGATTGGATATTTCTTTAGAAGAGCATGAACCCATTGATCCGTATCATACTTGTCCAAAGATCTAAACTCTATGAGCTTCTTTCCAGCTGCGTCTGTAACTGCTTTTGAATCGGGAGGTGTTTTCCATTTTGGGTTGCCAGCATCCACAAATTCCCATAATTCCTCAAAACAAACACCATCTTTTACTAAATTTAACATTGGAACAACGCATGTTGTTGGACCCTTATCATGATTTACAGCGCCAATAAACTCCCTGGTTTTATACCATAAAAATAAAGGAGAAAGATGCCTTAAAGGTACTGCATACCCTGTATGAAGAACGTATTCAAAAATAGATGTTGCGGCAAATGCTGTGCACGCTCCAAGGTTATCTTGGCTTCTTATTGG
>CAYTDO010000003.1:0-71963 GCA_964436645.1 uncultured Methanosarcinales archaeon
CTCAAATTCTCTAACAACGATTTAGAATTGTTTAGGCTAAGGTATAACCACTACAGGCCGCATAGCAGCCTGAACAATGAAACACCTGCAGAAAAATACAACAGATTTTTCTGCTAGTGACATATGTCATGATACTATACAAAGCCCCTTTTAGCAAAAACCTTATAAATACATTAAGTATTGAAGTTTTGGGGTGTGGATTAATGTCAGCTGAGAAAGAGGTTATTAATTTCTGGCTTAACAGGAAAGGCTATTTTACAGTCAATAATATCAAGAGCGGCAACAAGGATGTAGGAATTCTTGCCTTAAGGTTTGATAAAGGCATCTTAAAACAAATAATGCATGTTGAGATTATATGCTCAATTTCAGGATTTGTTGAGCAAAATCAAATGGGCAGCATTATTGAGGAGAAGTTTCAGGACAAAAACGTAATGAAAACTATTGAGAATTATACCAAAAATATAAGCAAAGAGATGGATGTAGAAAAAATCATTGTGGTTAGCTCTTTGCCAAAAGATAAGAAAGCTGCAAAATTGGAATTTGAGAAAAAAGGCATAGGCGTAATGGAATTTGAGGACATACTATCAGATGTGATGAAAGAAATGAAGACGGAGTATTTTAAGAATGATACTATCAGAACCGTACAGATTTTTAAGTATTTATTAATGTCTAATCCTAAAAATCTTGTTGATGTTCTGTATAATACACTAGGCCAGGCAAAAATAAAAGAGTTTTTGGCTGAGCTTTTGAGCAGGGAAGAGATAATAAAAGAATTCAAGAAAACAAATGAGGAAAGGCTGGCTTTAATATTAAAACAGGCAATGCTCAAGCCGGAAAGATTGGCGGAAATGCTTGAAAAGGGAGTTTTAAACAGGAAAACAAGAAAACCTTTCATTGCTTCTTTGATGGAGCAGGAAAAGCTCGGTGTTGAGTATAAAAAACAGATAGAAGCCAAGAAAGAGAAACCATTGAGCAAGTTTTTTGTTTAAGGCGTGAGAAGTATAATAACCCTGATTTACAATCAATTAAACGTTTCATTAATAAAAATTCAAAGACTAGAATGATGGAAAACCGATTAAAAATGGATAAAAACAAATCTTTATTGGTTGCTTCGGCAATTTTTGGAATTATTGCGCTTTTGCACTTACTGAGGTCTGTTTTTGGCTGGGAAGCTGCAATTGGCGGATTTAGCATTCCGTTGTATTTCAGCTATATTGCGGTTGTTGTTGCCGGGTATTTATCGTGGCATATGCATAAGGCAGGTACAATGAAATAGGGACATTACAATAAAAAGACCACAATAATAAAATAAAAAAAATCCGACAAAAATAATTCAAAAAAATGATAAAAAGTAGAAATTAATAATAATAAAGTTTTTAATTGCCGTTGTTTTCTAATGTTTTATGAAAGCTACAGTACTGCATGAATATGGAAATGCTGAGGTTCTTAGGTATGAAGATACTAAAAAGCCTGAGGCAAAAGAGGATGACGCAAGGATTAAACTGGAAGCCATTGGGGTAAATTTCATCGATATATACCATAGAAAAGGCCTGTATTCAAATAAATTGCCATTTATTCCAGGGATGGAAGGCGCCGGGATTGTTGATAAAGTTGGAAAAAACGGTTTCGGGATAAAAGAAGGAGACAGGGTAGCATATGCAATGAATATTGGCTCTTATGCTGAATATGCAACAATTCCGGCATGGAAATTAGTCAAGGTTCCTGATGAAATTGATATGAAAACTGCTGCTTCCTTGATGCTGCAGGGAATGACTGCACATTACTTAACGCATAGCACATTTCCACTTAAAAAAAATGATACGGTTTTATTGCATGCGGCTGCCGGAGGGGTTGGATTATTATTAGTACAGATGGCTAAAATAATTGGGGCTAAAGTCATTGGAACTATATCGACAGAAGAGAAAGCAAGGCTTGCAAAAGATGCTGGTGCTGATTATGTAATTATTTACACAAAAGACGATTTTGAGGAAAAAACAAAAAAAATAACTGGTGGAAAAGGCGTTGATGCTGCCTATGATTCTGTTGGAAAAAATACTTTTGAAAAAAGCCTGAATTGCTTAAAGCCAAGGGGCATGCTTGCTTCATTTGGGCAATCGTCCGGGCCAATTGAGAATTTTGATCCGAGGATTCTTTTAGAAAAGGGCTCATTGTTCCTGACAAGGCCTACTTTATCAAATTATTGCGCTAACAGGGAGGAATTGCTTTGGAGGGCTAATGCACTGTTCGAGTGGGTAAAAAATAAGAAATTGAAGGTAAAAATCTATAAAACATTCAAGCTATCAGAGGCAAGAAAAGCCCATGAAGAATTGGAAGGAAGAAAAAGCTCGGGCAAGATTCTAATGGCTCCTTAATCACTTAATTTTTACCATCTCTAAAGCTGATTCGACTGCCCTTTGCGCATATTCTTTCGCTCTTTTTTTTGCCTGCGCCCATGTCACTCTTGGCCCTATTACCCCGAAGCCGATTGGCTTATTGTATTTTAATGACATATCTATCAGCTTTGAAGAAATTGCGTTGCCAATGATAAGATCGTGCTGTGTTTCTCCCTCAGCAATCACTCCCAAGACCGCAAGAGCATTTATTTTTTTGTTTTTTAATAATTTATTTGCGGCAAAAGGTATCTCAAAAGCTCCAGGGACATGGATTGTTCCTGTTATTTCTGCATTCAATGAGTTTGCTATTTTTGCGGCGTGTTTTTCCATGACTGACGTTATTTCCTTGTTAAAGTCAGAAACTACCATGCCTAATTTTATTTTCATTTTTTCGTTTATTGGTTATTTACTTGTTTTTTTATTATTATGATTTTATTATAGTAAATTGTAGGGATTATATGGCTATCAAAAAGCAATTTACCATATTAGAATTGCGCTCAAATGCAATATAATCAGCGCAACTCCCTATATCTTTATTGAGTTTCTTTATTTAATAGGTTTTTTATTATTGAATTTTATGTTTTATTGAGTTTTTAGCAATGCTTCTTTTTTAATGGAAAAAATATGCTTCAAAGTTTAATTGGGCCTTCGTCTTCTTTTCCCTGCCTTCTTCCGCTTCCAGAATATTCTGCCAGGGCTGTTTTGCTTTCTAAGAGATCGAGGGCATTCAGCGTATGCTTTTCCGCGCGGCTCTTTGCTATCTGGAACAGTTCCTTGGCATTCTTTGCTTCGTCCGGATGGATGAATATTTCAAGTATATGCGTGCTGGTCATCAATTGCACAGTCTGCAGGCCTAAAGAAGCTTCATGGCTGCACTGCTTGTCTATAGGCATTGTCCCGGCCATGCCAAATGCCAGTACAATGCCGCATTTATATTTGTTAATCAGAATCTTGCATGCTACTGGAAGATCCTTGAAACCAGGAACTGTATACCTCTCTATGGCATGTTTTGAGTTTTTCTTGATTGCATCTATTGCAAACTGGGCCATGTCAATCCTTGCAAAAGTGGTGTCTGCGATTCCTATTTTTGCCATTTTGTTTTTTAATTCTCCCCTAGTTCAATTTTTATTTTATCTCCATCTTTGAGATTTAACTTTGACCTCAAATTTATTGGAGCTATTATTTCAAGTATATCTTGATTGTGGATGGTTAAGTCGGGAACGATAACTGCAGCGGGAATGCCTTTTATGGCTGCTGGATAGCAATTAGCGCCTCCATATATTTTGCCTCCTTTGTTAATTCCATCAATTCTTATTTTTGACAGCGTTTTTAGTATTAAAGTTTTATTTTTTAAAGTGCTTATGTTAAAGGTGCCGGGGTAAGGAACAAAATCTAATTTTTCTTTTATTTGATCCTTATAATAATCCAATGCTAAAAAACTTGCACCTTTTCCCAGGCCGCCGGTTACAACACCTTCCAGCATCATCTCTTCACAGAGGCTTATTTTGCTTATAAAGCTTTGCCACAAGGTTTCACAAAATTCGATAAAGATATTACTTGTATCATAAGGTATTATCTTTTTGCCCCAAAACATTTTTAAGCATAAACATCATGGAGTTTTTAGAAGAAATGAGCGAAAAAAGGCTGATTATTGCGGGGATAGATCCAGGGACAACTACGGGGTATGCTATCCTTGATCTCCAAGGAAACATTGTTTCTTTAAAATCTTCGAAAAATCTAGGATTGAATAGTTTGCTTGAGGAAGTGTTCAAGGAAGGCAAGGTCATTTGCGTTGGAACTGACAGGGCAAAGGTTCCTAATCTTATAGAACTTTTTTCTGCAAAAACTGGAGCAAAAATACTTTTCCCGAAAGAGGACTTAAGAGTGGAAGAAAAAAGGGAGATTGTAAGGAAATTCAGTGCAAAGAACGGCCATGAAAGCGATGCGCTTGCTGCTGCTTTATTTGCTTTTGGCAGGATACGCAGCATCTTGGACAGGATAGAGAACTATGCTAGAGAAAACAATAAAATTGCAATAAAGGCAAAGATAGCTGACCTTGTTATTACGAAAGAGATTAGCATTAGGGAGGCTGCAGATATAATAGAGAATCCCGGCAAAGAAGAAAGCCAGATAATAAATAAGGTAATTGAAAAGGATCAGCTAAGGCAAAAAGATTTCTTGAGGCTTTACCGCATAATAAAAATGCAGGAAAATGAGCTTGCTCTCTTGAAAAGGCAAAACCACAATCTAAAGAACTACTCAAGATCTTTGGAAAGGAAGCACATCGGCGTTCAACAAAAAGAGGAATATGAGATTGATAAGAAGATACAAAAAAATCTTTCATTCAAGAACAAGAGCATCAATTTTCTGGAAGGAAGAGTATTTGAAAAAGACAAAGAGATAGGCATGCTGAAGAAGGCAGTGGCGGAATTTAACAGCCTGCTTGCCAATATACCTCAATCTACAATATTGAAAAAACTCGACAATCTTGGGAGCGCTGAATTCAGCAAAAAATTCCGTGAATTGAATATAAGCCAAGGCGATATTTTGCTTGTCAAGAATCCTAATATAACAAGCACAGGTGTCATCCAGTTTCTCAAGGATAAAGTTGATATAATAGTTACCAAAGATGCCCCAAGCAAAAAGATAAAGGAAGATTTCAATTTTACATTTCTTGAGGCTGAAGCTCTTAACATCAAAGATCATGGAAAATTTGCATCTGCCCCTAAAATGGAGATAGCTAAAGCCCTGGAAAGCAAGACTCTCTTGAAATCAGTTATAGAAAGCTATAAGCAGAAAAAGAAAGAGGAGATTACTTCATTAAATCCCTGAAGCTAAGGTTTAGCTTTCTTCCGGTTTTTATTTCCTTGGCCAATACTTTTTTATGCATTTGGATGATCTGAATTTTTTCGCCTTTATGTTCTATAATGTCGCCTTTCTTGAAGTATGGAAGCTTGAATAAAAGATTGACGCGATGAAGGTCCCTGCTCGTCTGCCTGCTCCTGGTGTGTATCCTGGTGCTTACAAGAATCTGGCCGCCAAAGCGATTTTGAAGCTTATTGCCAAGGCTCCTCAGTATTTTTTGCCTGGTGATATAGACATCGAACCCATCTCCAATTTCCTTCACTTTGGATATTGCCCCTGCTGGATCTTTCTCGATTTCGCTTACAACGAAGTTTACTACTTCTTCGTTTGCGTTCCTTAATTGCAAAATGCCTTCGTAATAATTGCTGTGGCGGGCTTCCATTCTTCAGTTGAATATTATGCCCTTATTAAAGTTTGTCAAAAACTAGCTTCGTGTAAAATGCAGGTTAGCAGCCTTGAGGTCGAATCTCTTTTATTATTCCAGCCAACTGACAAGGGGAGGTGCCACCTACGGGGAAAGTTAGTCTTTATGCAAAACACGAGAAAATTTCTTTGAAATTTTCTGTGTCCCGGAAATTGCAAAGCAATTTCCAAGGACATTAAAGATTCTAAGCCACTAACCCAAACGAAGTGAGTTTGTACACAACACTTCAAAAACAAAACCTTTTTATTCTGTTTGGAACTTTAAAAAAGGATGAACAGAAAGACCAAAAAATTTGCCAAGAGAATATGGCATTTCATATGGGAGGATGACAGCGCCTGGAGCTGGATTGTTAACATAGCCCTGGCTTTTATACTTATCAAGTTTGTAGTTTATCCTGGCCTTGCCTTTGTTCTTGGAACAAGCCACCCCGTTGTTGCAGTGGTTTCAAGCAGCATGGAGCATAACAGCATTAAATCCTGCGCAAACAATGGCATCAAGGATGTGCTTAGCGGGAATGCCGGCAAATGTGAATCGTATAAATTCACTATGTGCGGCAATGTTTATGATGAAAAAAAGAATTTTAGCTTGGATGAATACTGGCAGGAATGCGGAGCATGGTATGAAAATTTAGATATTTCCAAAGAAGAATTTTTGATTTTTCCATATAAGAATGGATTTAACAAGGGAGACATCATGGTTTTGAAAGGGGTTGAACCAGAAAAAATTTCTCAAGGAGACATACTGGTTTTCTTCAGCAACAGGAATGACCCAATAATTCATAGGGTTGTAAGCAAAAACGAAAGTAATGGGGGGATCATCATACATACGAAAGGAGATAATAATGAGGGTTCTATAAAAAGCAGCGCGCTTGATGAGACCAGGATTAATGAGGATGCAGTTATAGGTAAGGCAGTAATCAGGATTCCCCTTCTCGGCTATATCAAAATATGGTTTGTCGATGTGCTAAGATTTCTTGGTTTTCCTATTTAGATAAAATTGGCTAATCAAAAGCCATACTTATGGGCAAATATAATTGAGTAATTGTTGCCCGTTCGTAATACTTACAATTTTGTTGTAAGCTACGAATAAAATGAGTATGAGCAAAGGCAATAATTTATGATTAATTATTTGTTGCCTTTACTGTAGCGGCGGAATTTAATATCCGTAAAAATTTGTTAAAGTCCGCCTGATATAGGCGAGGGCACTAATTTTCGTAAATAAACTTCCTTGCCTATATATTTAAAAACGAAAAGGTTATTAAATAAGCTGGAAAAATGCTAATAAAATGTTCTGTCCGAAATGCAGCTCTATATTACTGCCAAAGAAAGAGGGCAGCAAAAAGGTCATGGTATGCAGCTGCGGCTATAAAAGCAGCAATATGCAGCAGACTAAATTAACCGAGAACGTGGCCAAAAAAGAAAAAGAAATTGAGATTGTAGAAAGGGGCGCTGCTTTGAATACTTTGCCTAAAACCAAGGTTGAATGCGAGAAGTGCGGAAACAAAGAGGCGTATTTCTGGACCTTGCAGACAAGAGCGGGGGATGAGCCGGAAACTAAATTCTTGAAATGCACCAAGTGCGGATCTACTTCTAGAGATTATGATTGATTGTGTTTGTTCCCATACGCCTGAATTCTTATTTGTTCAATAATACTTTCTATTTGACCATCACCCCAAGGCTTCGGTATAATTCCATCTGGATTCAAAGCGGTTAGTCCAGAGGCAAGAGAGGAATATTGGGGGGTTCTTTCAGCAGCAGTAACCACATAAACAGGTATATTTGGATCTTGGGTTTTAACATGTCGGACTACATCTAGTCCAGATAAGCCTTCTTCCCCCGTATTCAGATCTGTTAGAACTCCATAGAAAGGCGTGCCCGCTTTTTTTCTTTGATCGTATAATTCAATTCCTTCCCTTACACCAGAAGCAGAGGTTGGACGTGCATCTGCAATCTCGATTAAGGCCTCTAGAGCCAATCTAATATCTGCGCGGTCATCTATTACTAAAATATCCAGCGGTTTAGGTTCATTTGCCATTTTAATCTTAAAATAAGAAGAAAACTTCCTTTATAAACTTTTCTATTTTTGTTATCTTTAAGTAGTAAAAATATTATTTAAAGCCTGCGCCTCTAATCAAAATATGGAGATTGATAAGGATATATTTAAAGCAATAATAAAGCCAAATAGCAGGAAAAATGAATAAGGTGTTTTGACAACAATAAAGGCGCTTATATTATACATATTAAGGAAAAAGCAGAGGGCAACAAGGCAAACATTGAACTTATAAGATTCTTATCAAAGGATTTAGGTAAAAGGGCAAGAATAAAATCAGGCCTTAAATCCAAAATAAAGATTATAGAAACTTATAAATAATAAACATTTAAATATTGATATCCTTAAGTATTGTAAAAAAGAGGTGTTTGATTCGTTGGTTAGCAGATTCCCTATAATAGCAGTTTCTGGTATTTTTAGCAGCAAATATGAAGATATTGATATTTTGCCCCCTCCGCCACCCTTCCCTAAAATAAAGTCCAAGACAGAGGATGCCAAGGCGACAGAGAAAGCTGCAAAAGAAGAGCAAAGAAGGCGCAAGGAAGAAGAAAAAGCTCTCAAGCTACAGGAGAAAGATAGGCTTAGAGTAAAGGATCAGCAAAGGAAAGGGAGGAAGGAAAAGCTGTTTAATCTGCTGCATGGAGCTGGCTTAGTCAAGACTGAGGAAGAAAAGGCGCAGATTCGCAAGGAAAAGGAAAATTATAGAAATTTTAAGCTGCAAGGAAAAAAGAAACGAGAAGAAACGTGGATAAAAGCAGAACAGGAAAGGATAGAACAAAAAGCGCTGGAAAAGCCCGGAAAAGAAAAAGCCTCAGAAAGGCTGCAAAAAGAAAAAGGAGGGCAAAAACCAGCAGATCAAATGGCCAATGAGAAAGAAAGATTAAGGCTTGAAAAGCTAGAAAAACACGAGCAGGAGAAAAACGGGAAAAGAGAAAGGCGCGGATTGGATTTGTCTAAAATACAAACTTTAAAGATTCCAGAAAAGAAACAACTTTCCATAAAAGAGCAATTTTCCGGGCTTTTCCCAAAAATCGGCTTTGGGAGCAAGGAAGATGCTCCGGAACAGTATCCAATCATAACTAAAGAGTGGGGCATCTCTATTCCTACTACTAGAACTAAGAAGATTAAGGGTATCCCTACACAAAATTTCCCGGAAGTGCGGGAGCTGAATTCAAAACAAAAAACAGGCTTCAAGAATTTCCCTGCATCATCATTAAGCAAAAAGAAGGGAAAACAATTAGAGGAAGAACTTAAAGATTTAGATACGTTTAATGAAGGCAGAATCAAGACTGGAAAGAGTTTGGAGTTAAAAGATGATTGGGCAGAAAATACCAATGAGATTATTGTGGCGGAGAAAGAGATACAAGATGCTGTCGACGGCCTTAAAGCTGATGTGAAAAGGCCTTTCTTGAGCAGGATTTTCACGAAAAAGAAAAAAATCGAGACAGATGCCGGAGCTGAACCTCAAGTTGAAATGCCCCATATAATGCCAAGGACTTATGATAAAATAGACTTTGTAGAAATGGCAGAGGCAAAGATACACAAGGCAAGGATGGCATTGATGGACTTCAATTTTGAAGATGCCAAAAGAATATATATCGAGGTGATGGGGCTCTACAACAAAATGGAGCTTAAGGATAAGCATGATGTTTATGAAGATATAAAGGACCTGTATTATGAAAGGAAGAATGCGGAAAAGTTTGCAAAAAAAAGCAATGATATTTTAAAAAAATTCTAAAATTCTGGATTGTTATATTTATTTCCGCAAACTTAATAAATTTGCCGAAATTCTAAAAATGCAATGAAGAATGGAATCTTTATAGTTTTTGACGGGCTGGATGGGAGCGGGAAAAGCACCATAGCAAAAATGCTGCAAGAATATCTTTCCTCTAAAAAACACTGCGATGTCCTTTTGACGAGAGAGCCTACAGGCGGGCAATATGGCAGGGAGATAAGGAATATTCTTTCTCATGAAGAAAATCCAAATGCTAATGCGGAAAAAATGCTCGGGCTTTTCCTCAAAGACAGGAAAGAGCACCTTAAAAACGAGATAGTTCCGTTTTTAAGCAAAAAGGGCGGAAAGAAAAATGTGGTAATATGCGACAGGTATTATTATTCCACAATATCTTTTCAATCTACGCAGGGGATAGATGTTGAGCTTCTAATAGAGAAAAATAAGGGGTTTCTTAAGCCAGATATAGCATTCATAATGGATATAACGCCTGAGGATGCCCTTGAAAGGATAAAAAACCGAAAAAAGGAAAAGTTTGAGCAATATAATTTCATGAAAGAATTAAGAGAGAAATTCCTCCAGCTTCCGGATATTATTAATGACAACATTAAGGTTATTGATGCTTCTGCAAGCAGCAAGGAAGTCCTTGAGCAGGTTAAAAAAGAGATAGAAAAAATAATTTAAGGAGCCTTAAGGTGCTGCTGATGTTCTGGCTTAGCATGAGCATGCTCATCGCGGTCATGGCCATGATTTTGGCGTCTAGCCCCATTTTTTGATTTAATTATGAAAGCCGCAGCCACTATTGCTATGCCAAGTATTAAAGAAGGCATAAGCAGGTTGTTTTCAGTAAGTGTTCTTTCAATAACTGGCATTTCGTGGCATGAAAAATCACTTCCACAGTAATAACCATATTGGCACTGAGAATTTGATTGGCATTCCTTTGAGCTAAAGGTTATGAACCATCCCAAGAAAACAGCCACTATGAGCACTATAAGCACTGTTGCAGTAAGCACTTCTGCGCGTTTTCCAGGAAAAAGCCCCATAAAGAACCAGTTATGCAAAATAATTTTTAAATCTTTCTAATTTGACTACTTTAGAGTAAAAATTACTCTTCTTCTTCCTGGGCTTCTTCTACAATTTTAGTCTCGTATTCTGCGAGCTTCTTGTGCTTTTGCATTGTCTTATAACTTACTGCCATCTTCTTACACCTCTTTTGAACATGCTGCCATAAATAAAGATAATGAATAAAATGATAAAAATTATCCGAGGCCTGTGCTTCCAAAACCGCCTTCATTCCTGGTTGTCTCGCTTAATTTGCTGACTTCTTCAAATACAGCTTCTTCAACTCTTGCGAAAACAAGCTGGCCAATCTTTTTTCCCTTCTCGACCTTGTAGTCTTGATTGCTTAAGTTAATCAAAGGAACTTTAATTTCACCCCTATAACAGCTGTCTATGGTTCCAACACAATTCGCATGGCTTATTCCATGATTGATGGCTAGGCCGCTTTTTGGCCTTATCTGGCCTTCATAACCATAAGGTATTTCGAGTTTTAGGCCTGTAGATATCAGTTTTCTTTCCATAGGCTTCAATGTGCATTCCTCTGCTGCGTATAAGTCAACACCAGAGTCGCCTTTGTGCGCGTATGAAGGAGTGGGCACGTCTGCAAGCTTCTGTATCTTTATTTTTAAGGCCATTTTAAAATTAAGTTATATTTCAAAGGGTCCTATTTAAAGAATGTTAAATTTGAAAGTATATGTTGGAGAATTATGTCGCTCATAGAAAGGGTTGTTGCGGAAGTCGGTGCTTATGTGTATTTGCCACGCAGACAGCTCCGCAGGATTGGGAAAAGCGACCTGAGCACACTTTAGTGTGCGAGGTTGAGAGGCACTCAAAAACCAAAAAAGATTTTCGGTTTCCACTGCGTGGACAATGTTAAGGCCCCGCATAAGCACGAATTAGGTTTTCGCAACAATCCAAATAAAATCAAGAATCTTGCCTGAAATTGAGCAAAGATTCTATATGATAATAGACAATCCTGCCGCTTTCCGCGCTCAGCTTCATGTTTAAGGCATTGAAAGAATGAGTTATGAGTGTAAGGTTCCAGATATCATCATAAGTATCCAGATTTTGGAGTATTGCAATTGTCTTTGATGCTGTTTCTCCGGGATATTTTTCTTTCTTGAACCTATTGGCCAGCTCCAAGATATCCTTAAATTCCAGATTTACATTCTCTAAGGATATATGCCTTACTTCTGTCTCTGGCCTTTTGAAGACCTCGTCTTCCTGCTCCATCCTGATGTTATCTCCATCTACTGTGAAAGAGACCATCTTCTCCTTTGATTTCAAGTAAAAGCCAAATTGCCACGGGTCTTCCGTTTTTTCTTCAAAAATTTTCAGGGCATATGAGAAAAAGTTTTCCGGATTTTGAGCATTCCATTCCTTGAAAGCGCCGCTTCCCTTTAATTTTTCGAATGTTTCTTTGAAGTCCATAAAATCAAGGCTTATTGTAAAAATTTAAATAAGTTTGCATATTACATAGGGTTTAAATCGTTTAGTTTAGATATCATTAAAACCAACAACAAGGGGGAAAACAAAATTATATGACAATCGCATTAAACATATTCCAGGAGCAGCAGGAGCTAAAGAACAAGAAAAGGCACGATGAGGGCTACCGCTTAGTTGGCAACCATTCTGCTGTCAAGATATGCGGCTACTGCAAAAAAGCAATAAAAGGCGAGGATGTCTGCTATAAGAATACATTCTACGGCATAGAAAGCTGGCGATGCGTCCAGATGAGCCCTACATTTTTCTGCGACCATAGATGCGTCTTCTGCTGGAGAGACATTGACTATGTATGGCCTAAATGGCAGGGCCCTGTTGATGATCCAAAGGATATTGTGGAAGGATGCATAAAGGCGCATGTTGAATTGTTGCAGGGATTCAAGGGAAGCTCTAAAGCTGTTGAAGAAAGGCTAAAGGAGATGGGAAAGCCGCTGCATTTCGCTATTTCTTTGACAGGAGAGCCAACAATGTATCCAAGGCTTCCGGAATTGATTGATTACATCAAGGAAAAGGGGATGACGGTTTTTTTAGTGACTAATGGAACCATCCCGGATATGGTTGAAAAACTGGTTGAGCACCAGCCTACTCAGCTGTATATCAGTACGTATGGAAGCAACAAGGAGATGCACCAAAGGACTGCCAATCCAATAACAAAAGATGCCTGGGAGAAATTAAACATGAGCTTATCCATGATTAATAAGTTCAAGAGAAATGTCATGAGATTGACTTTGGTAAGAGGATTTAATTTCATGGATCCGGAAGGATATGCAAGATTAATTGAGCAGCATAAGCCTATGTTTGTGGAGGCCAAAGGGTTTAGTTATGTTGGGCACAGCCAGGAAAGATTAGAGGTAAATAATATGCCTTACCATCATGAAATCCTTGAGTTTGCAAAAAAAATAGAGGAGAATTCTTCATATAAGATTGTTGACAGCAAGCCGGAGAGCAAGGTAGCTTTATTGGCCAGGGAAGAATTTAAGGAGAGGAGAATGGATTTTGAGGGGTTGTGATCTTTTTAAGTTTGATTAATTTTTTATATTTTAAAACAGCCTATTCAAGAATTATTCCTGACAATGCTGCTGTAAGACTGGTTGTTGAATGCTGCTTGCAATCTTTCTCTTCTTACTTGGCTCCAATCAGCACCTAAAGGCATTCTTTCGCCAGTTACTATATTTACATATTTTTGCTTAAGAACTCTTAATAAAAGCTCAAAAATGATGAAATTTGGCAGCTCTATATTGTATTACCTCATAGAGGAGTTAGAAGACTTGGGAGACGAGTTTAAAGCGATTGGAGCCATTCTTGCGAAAAACAAGCCGGACAAAGATGTCCTTGATATCATTGCAAAATTGAATGAATTGTTCAGGATTAGCTACGAATTCTTTTATGAGCCGAAGAAAGACAAGGCTGTGCGCGCATTTAAAATGAATCAGGAAATTAAATCCTTAATAGATAACGTAGTTGATAAGAAAAATAAGGATATGGTTAAAGTGTTAATCGGGCTGGAATTATCCAACAGAATAGTTTACCATCTGACAACAATGCGGCTTGATACTCTAAAGGAATTGTCAGGGAATATGTGATTTCACAAAAACTCCGAAAGCATGCCTGCCTAGATGGCTTCATCGTTTGGGCTATTATTGGAATTTTACGCTCGCTCAATAGCTCGCATCACGCTCGAAAATCGTAGATTTTCGGTGTCCTGGAAATCTTTGATTTCCATGATTTTTGCCATTAAATGGGCGGAGGCACATTTTTTCCGCGCTTAATGCAGTAGCTGACAGAACTGAGTTTATTGCTACGGACTAATTTAGCAGTTATATCTCTATTATTTTTCCGTATGGGCCCGGATTTATTATTCTTGTCTTGTTTATCTTGTCTTCTTTCCCGAAGTTTTCATGCAGATGCCCGCAAATATGCAAGTCAACTTTATTTTTGGATATAAAGTTCCTTAAGGTCTTATTGCCGCAATGGCTTGTTACAATTAAATCCAGTTTTGTTCCGTATGGCGGGGCATGAGTTATAAATATTATTTTCTTAGCTTTGTTTTTCCTTATTATTTTGGCAAAGTTCTCCCCTATTCTGTAAAAGACTGGCTCTATCAAAGCAAATCCTGAGCCGCCATATCCCAAGAAGAGATATCCATTATGCCTGTATTGCTTTTTATGGATAAAGATTAAGTTTTTGTATTTTTTGCAAAGCCTTTTCATTACGCTTCCGGTTTCATGATTTCCATGTATTAACAGTGTTTTTACGTTAAAGCTGTTTAATTTGCTTAGGATAAAATCGAGTCCGTGCTCAAATATTGTAAGGTCGCCAGCGCTTATTAATAAATCGGGCTTCTGCCTTTTTGCCTTTGACTTTATTTTTTTGAATGCTACTGAAGATAGGTGCAGATCGGTAAAGGCCAGGAGCTTCATTTTTTGAAATTTGGATTATAACTATTTAAATTTGTGTTTTTTGATAAAATTATAATAGGTTTTTAAATATACTAACATTACCAATCTTATGATTTCGAATATTTCTAGACCAGATGTGGTATTGATTGGAGTTATAAACCATGGTATTTCTTATCCATATTCTGAGCCCGAAACTGAGAAAAA
Organism: uncultured Methanosarcinales archaeon; assembly: GCA_964436645.1. Taxonomy (GTDB): domain Archaea; phylum Nanobdellota; class Nanobdellia; order Woesearchaeales; family GW2011-AR4; genus JACPJP01. The sequence continues at coordinate 14,629 of CAYTDO010000003.1, forward strand.
TAGTTGGGTGGACTACATCAGCTATGAGGCTGGTGGTCGAGTTTCAATAACGGCAACAGCACTTTCAAAGATGGGAGTACGGCCTTTGGTTGTAGGGTCAATTGGAGATGATGATATAGGAGAAATAGTAAAGGCCCAGTTAAGAAGAAATGGAGTTGATTTTTCATTTGAAGTGCACAAAGGAGTAACAACTGATGCCGTTCTTTCTGAAGAATTTGCAGATGGAACTAAACGGCATAGGTCGACTGGCAATAGTGCCAGACTTTTAACTCCTGGTTACTTATCAGAGATGGAAGAAACTATTTACAATGCTAAAGCAGTAATGTTTGCAGGTTATGAAAGAATGGAGCTTGTGAGAAAGCACATGGCCGATATTTTTGAACGATCAAGGAAAAAAGGGGTGGTTACCCTTATTGATTTAATTCCTTCCGAGGCTGAGGAAGCCCTTTTTTCCCAAATGAGAGGGCAAATTTTTCCAAATCTTGATGTGCTTTGCCTTAACTCTTACCAACTTACTGATATTGGAAGGCGAGATTACCACGCGACAAAAAGAACTGGAGATGGGGCAACCAAGGAAGAGCTATTGTACTACGCTGCAAGACTATTAGACGAGGGCATTAAGATGATAAATCTCCATTGGGGGAAGAATGGAACGATAATAGCAAGGAAAGGCAAAAACGTTCATGCCTTGCCACCTAAAGCTAAAAAAATCGTCCTGTCAAACGGCACAGGAGATGTTCAGAATGCCGGTGTTATAAAATCAATTTTAGATGGAAAGGACGATCTTGAAACTGCTCGATTTGCAAATGCTGTTGGTGCATTGCGAGTTATGGGGAATAAGTATCCAGATTTGGATGAAATAGAACAGCTAGTTAAAGGAACTTATTAATTTTTAAAAATCAAACCGAATAATAATCCTCCAGCACAACCCTATCCACATTCTCAACATCTTTTACAACATAAAGCCTTCCGTGGCCCAATTCAACAAGCTTCTCAGCAAACTTCTTTCCTTTTTCGTTTAGGTTTATCCCAATTAAGGATATTGTAATGCCTTTGTTCCTGGCTACAGAAGCTTCTTTTAATGCATCTTCTTCCGGGGATTCTCCAGTTGTAGGCAAGGCATCTGTTATAAGTATCAGATGTTTTGTGACGTCTTCATTCGGAAATATTTCAATTGCTTTTCTTAAAGTAGATACTAAATCCGTTTCCCTGGAAGCCTTGGCCATAGTAATGCTTCTCAAAAGGTAAGCGAAATCGTGGGTTGGCTCTACTACTGTTCTGATTTCCGAGCCAAAAACTATCAAGCCTACTTTGTCCCTTTCGCTTATTGCCTTGTAGGCCAGCGCAATTCCGGCGCGCTTGCATGCATCTATCTTGTTTCCTTTCATGCTTCCGGAGGAGTCTAAGGCGTAAATAATGTAGCTTTGGCCCCTTGATTGGCGCTCAAAAACCCTAAGGTCTTGCTCCTCCAACGATTTATGGCCTCTTCTTATCGCAACTTTTACGGATTGCTTTATTGCTATGTCCTTGTAACGGTCGCCTTTCTTGTAAAATTTTGTATCTTCCTTTGCGCCATAGGCGGAGATTTTTTTATGCAGCTTCTCGCCGAAAAGCCCTTTGGGAGTTATCTTATCAAGCTCCTCAAAATACATGACTAAAGAAGCTAATTCAATCCCTTTTTCTGTTATAAAACCGTCTTTACTGAGCAGGCCGTCTTCTTTTAACTTTTCCGTGGTTTTTTCAATCTTGAATTTGAGCTCTCTTTGAAATTCAGGAATTGTAATATTTTTCTTTATGTAGTCTGGATTGTAGCCAGTAGCTAATTTCAATAATGAAGGCCCGTAAATATGCTCGGCCATCGAATAATTCCTTACCATCTGCTGGTACATCAGGTCAGGAGTAAAAGAATTAAGGCCTTGGTTTATAGAATCACGAAGCAGCTTTCCCTTGTCTATAGCATCCTTATCATTCTCAAGAACTGAGTGCATCAGTTTTTTTTCTTCCTGCTGGGAAGAAAGTTTTCCAGTCAGCTCCTCTACAAAATCTTTTTCACTAATGTCCTGCTGCCTGTCAAAGTAAATCGCCACTTTTATCTTCTGAAAGCTCACTCCCAGATATATTCTTCTCAAATTGCATCCTGATATAATCTTCAGGTGTTTGCAGGTATTTTATAGAAGGCTTTAATCTTATCCTATGCGCTAGTACAGAGATAACTGCGCCTTTCACGTCTTCAAGACTTACTGTTTTTCTTCCCCTTAACAGGGCATTTGATTGCGATCTTTCGTATAATCCCAGAGACGCCCTTACAGATGGTTTTTTCTCAAGATTTTTGTCTTCTCTTAACATTCGTACAAAGTATATCATTGCTGTCAGGAGCTTATCGCCTATGCTTATGCCATCCAATTTTATGCCTTTTTTTGCCACAATCTGCTTTTCAAAATCTATTGTTTCAGGATAATGCATGTATACTAAATCAAACCTGTCTAATAAAACATCAGAAAGTTTCTCTGTTGAGGTATCTTCAGGGTTCATTGTTCCTATAAATATTAAGTCAATGTCAAAGTCAACATCATAGCTGCCAATAGTTGCTTTTTTTTCCTCTAAAACCTGCAATAAAGAGTTTTGGACTTTTTCAGGGCACCTGTTTAATTCGTCAAAAAACAAAATGCCTTTATCAGCTTTGAATATTTTTCCCTTGGTAAAGGCTTCAATGCTTAAAGGGCCGTATTTTAATGCCTTAATCGGATCTATGTCGCCCAATAAGTCCTCAACAGTTAAGTCCGGGCTTCCCTGGACCCTGACAAAGGGAGTTTTTTTGCCAAGAATATCTGCAACATTTTTTGCCAATGTTGTCTTTCCTATTCCGGGAGAGCCTACAAGGATTATATGCCTTCCCGCCAATAATGCGGATTTTACAGATTCCTTTACTGAATCCTGGCCTATTATGTCAGGGAAAGATTCTTTTTGGTCCAATAATGATTTTGCCAGGTCTTTTGATATCATTTTTAAAGGTTCAAGGTAAGGGCTGAAGTTTTATAAAGGTTTGTTTTAAATAATTGGGCTAGGCATTTTTCAATAAATAACGATCATTAACGAAAAATCCAATAATTAAAAACATATTAAACAAAAACTCAGTTATAACAATAAGCCTCATTAGAGAATAAAAACACATTAAGAATAATAAAAGGCAATAATAAAAATAAATTTTAAAAAATAATAAATAAAAATAAATTAAAAATCATAGTAAAGGCAATTTTTATTCAAAAAACCAAAAACTATCCCTTAAACTTCCCTGCCATCACTATTTCCTTCAATGGCTTTCTTTGAGAAGGTGTTTCTTTTTCCTGGAGCTCTTTTGACAGGCTTTCTTTTCCGCCTTTTTTGCCTATCACAATCATGGCTTCCACTGCATAGCTGTCAGGAACTTCAAGATCCTTTTTCGCTTTTTCGTAATCAAAGCCCTGCATGCCATGCGCTACAAGCCCCATGGTCTCTGCCTGCAAGGCAATGTTTTCCCATGCAGATCCAGTATCGAAGCTGTGGGTTATAGAAGGCTGATTGTTATGGTCGAATGTTTTTTTGGATATTGCCAAAATCAACACTGCGGCATTTTTTGCCCATGATTGATTGAATTCTACCATCAGATTAAATATAGTATCCCAATGCTGAGTATCTCTTTTCGCGTAAATAAAGCGCCAGGGCTGGTTGTTATAGGATGACGGGGCCCATCTTGCAGCCTCAAATAAAGTCATCAGCTCTTCATCTGCTATTGTCTCTCCACTCATTGCCCTCGGAGACCATCTATTTGATATTAGTGGGTTAATATCATAATCTGGTTTCCTATTAGTAACGTTTTCCATTTTCTAATCACCTGTCAAAAGAATTGTTGCCAGATTAATAAACCTTGCCATAATATATTATTAAGATTTAAAAATAATTTAGAAAAGCCTCAAAAACCAGATAGTGGCGCCTGCTACCAAAGGTATCACCAGATTGTCATCAACTTCCTCTGCTCCAATCTTTAACTCGATGCCTTCTGCAATCATAGCTATTAATGATGCTATTAATGCTTCAGTCCATGATACAAAAAATAATGCGCCTAAAAATCCTGCAAGTATCCCTGCAATAGTTCCTTCTATGAATTTTTTGTCTGTCAGGGGATGCTTTATCTTGCCGAACTTCACTCCAAATATATGGCTGGTAGAGTCTCCAAGCGCAAGAATAATTATAGAGGCCAATGCTATATCTGGGGGAAACAACATTATTGATAAAAATGCGCCAACCAGGTAGAATAAAAGCCCTTTTGCGACAAAGCCCTTGAGATGCTTTTCCCTCTCGAACACTGTAAGCATCGGATATATTATTGGCAGACGGTACTTTTTGCTGAACATCGAAAGCATGATGACTGCGATTATCAAAAATACCAATTCAATTTTTCCAAGAACTTTTAGTTTTATCAGTGCTACCAGAACTATTCCCAGGACAGTATGGAAAGCCTTGCGCCTGAATTCAAATTCCTTTATCATCATTTCAAATTCTTTCGGAGTCATCGATTCTTTCTTCTCTTCCAAGTATATCATGAAAGCTCCTATAAAATAACCAAAGAGCGCTCCTGCAACTATGTCGCTAAAATAATGAAGGCCCAAATATAATCTGCTGGAGGAATATAACAAAGCGAAGGAAATCCATGCAATTTTAAGCCTTGGCAGGCTTTTATTTAGTATAGCCAATATGGAAAATGCAGCCATTGCATGCATGCTGGGGAAGGAATAGCTGATTATGTTCAAGAAAGTGTATAAAATTTCGCCGGACGGCCTGGGGCGCAATACAATCAGCTTCAATAAGAAGGCTAAAACTAAAGAGATTATGAATGATGCCCATAAATATCCAACCCATTTTCTTTTTTTGCTGTCGAAAAAAAGCAATATTGTTGCGATGCCCATTACTGCTGCCATGACTGCTGGATTGGTGATTATGCCAAAAGCTGCATCAAAAAATGAATTGTTAATGTAGGATGCCAGATTAAAGGCATATTCATCCAAGAATAAAGATATGATTATGCCCAGCGAGACTGCAATCAATACCAGGGTATTTCTTTTTTCCATGGATTAGTTATTTTTATTCAACATCATTACTTATTTTTCCGGTTATTTTTTTACCTGGCCATATCTTGCAGCCAGGCATTATGGCCACATTTTCTGCTTTTACGTTATCTCCTATAATAGCTCCGAGAGTTCCTGCCGATATTGATTTTCCTTTTATTACGGAAACTGCATTATTTTTTGCTTTGGCTGTGCCTTTGAAATAAACATTTTCTCCAATTATGGAATTTTCTATTACTGAGTTTTTTTCTATGATTGAGTTGTCCATGATTATTGAGTTTTTAATGCTGCCCTTTATCCTGCAATTTTTTCCAATAGATGAATTTTCAGCCTCTCCGGAAATTTCTGAGCTGCTTTCAATTGAATTTTTCCCGTTTCTTATTTCCCTATCAGCTTCCAATAAATCCCAGGGGTAGCTTATCTGCAGGCATGAGGAGCTGTGGACGCAATGCACACTGCCACGATTAGCAAGATGCCTTATTGCGTCGGTTATCTCGTATTCATTCCTTTCTGATTTTTTCAGTTTCTTAAGAAGCTCGAATATTTTTTTATCTAATGAGTATAAGGCGCAGCTTGCTAAATCTGAAGGAGGATTTTTTGGCTTCTCCATGATATTTTTTACCAGGCCATTTTTTTCAATGATAACGCCAAAAATCTCAGGGTTTTTTACTTTTTTTGCCAAGATTGAATATTTATGCTTTGAAACTTCTTTTATGTCTTGTTTTGAATAAATATTATCACCCATAAGGAGAAGGAACCTGCCATTGATGTGCTTCTCTAAGATTGAAACTGCATGGCCAGTCCCAAGCTGCTCTTTTTGCTCAATAAGCTTTATATTCAGGTTTTTGCAGTTTTCTTTGACGAACTTTTCCATCATCTCTTTTTTGTAGCCCACAACAATGATTATTTCGCCTGATACTTCTTTTAGGGCTTCAAGGTTATATTCAAGGATGGTTTTGTTTGCCGCCTTAAGCAGCGGCTTGGGCCTTGTCAAAGTCAAAGGGAATGTCCTTGTTGAGCTTCCTGCCGCAAGAATCACGGATTGCATTCACATCAACTCTATTTTTTTAACATTGTCTTTAATATTGGCTGTCTTGAACAGATTTTTAAGAAATGACTCTGCATCTGCAAAGGGGCGGTTTTCAAGGGCATATACTTTGTTGCTTTTCATGAAAGTTTTTTTGTGCTTTTTCCTGAAAAAATCTACATGCATCTTCATTTTCAGGGGAGGGCCTTGCAGCTCTATTGCCTTTGAAAGGTTTTTGCTTTCAAGGGCATAGTACAGCAAAGAGCTGCTTTTTCCGTTCCAAATCATATTGCTTTCAATTATTTTAAAGCCGTAATCTAAAAATTTTTGCTGAATAAAATTAAATGCCTTCAGCATCTTTGCTCCAGCTACATCATCTTTTTTATCTAAAGGAAATGCCATGATTAAAATTAAATTCTTTCCAAATTTTCCCCTTAAATCCTGCTCTGATGCATGCCTGATTTCAAAAAATTCCTTTGAGGGTTTTTTCATGAATTCCCTTGCCCTTTGCTTCAAGAGCTCGAATTTTTCGCCGTCAAGAGCAGCAGATGCATTCCTGTCTTTTTGCACAGGATCTATCAGGATTAATGGGCTGACAAGCTTCGATTTATTCAGCTCCATAAGGATGTTTTTTCCCTTATGGGAATTTTTAGGGTCAATTATCTCCTTGCCTTTCCATTGGGATGATGCTTTTATCAGGTTACGGAAAGAGCCGTAATGTATTGTCAATATCTCGCAGACATATCCGGAGAATCCTTTTATGTAACTTTCAGCGCCATAGACTCTTGCAGCCTTGAAGAACTGCTTTGCAAGCCTCATCTCGTCAATGAGCTTCTTGTGCTTTAGGACAAAATCTGCATGCAAAGGGCTTACATCAGTTATGTTTTTTGCTTCCTCTGCTTTTTTAATTTCCAGGATTGGCACGATCTCAAAAGTAAAATCCTCCTGCCTTATCTGAAAATAATCTCTTGAACCGTGCAATCTTGTTATCTTGAAATGCTTCTTTAGGAATTTTTCGAGAATTTCTGAGAGCTGAGAGTCCTTGTTTTTGTATTTCGCATAATTGAATTTGACAAAAATGTCAGCATCAAATGATTTTAGCCATGTTCCTTTCGCTCCAGAGCCCCCAAGGATTGCTTTTGCATCTTTTATTCCTTTGTTTATTGCTTTGATTATTTTGGAAGCTTTTTCAAGTATTTCCTGCTCATATCCTTTGTTGGGCCTTATGTCTTCCAGCACTTCTGAAAGAAGGTTTTTCATGTCGTTTTGCATATGGGGCCATGGTTTGAGAGTATATAAAAAGATTTAGGTTTTAGATTGGTTTAGTATTTTTTAATTTTGTAAATGTTTCTTTTTTATTGAAAAATATGCTTTGCAAAATATAGGCTCGCATCACGCTCGAAAATCGTAGATTTTCGGTGTCCTGGAAATCTTTGATTTCCATGATTTTTGCCATTAAATGGGCGGAGGCAGCATTTTACCGCGCTGACTTAATTTAAAAACTTCCTAAGAGGGAGCAAGTAACTTGGGCGATAACTATTTATACTTGTTTTAAGAGGTTTTTATCAAAAGAGGTTATATGGCTAGCGAAGTCTTATTGTACCTGGGCTATTTGGCAATTGTATTGCTGATAGGGCTTTTGACTTCTGCTTTAAGCCAAAAATTTAGAATTCCTAATATCTTGCTGCTTCTGCTTATAGGCTTTGGGATTGGAAGGATTAAGTATAATGGAATTCATTTAATCCAGTTTCCTGATAGTTTCATTTTAAGCATAAGCATACTTGCTTTAGTTATGATTGTATTTGATTCTACATCTCGGCTTAAGCCTTTGAAGTTTGATTACTTTTCTATGCATACATTATGGCTGTCTTTCGTTTTCTTGTTATTTAACCTGATTTTTCTTACAATCATTGCGCGATGGATTTTTGGCATTAGCTGGATTAGTGCAGTTATATTTGGGGCTTTGATGTCTGGGACTGACTTTAATTCGGTCTTGTCATTTTTTAGGGGAGCAAAGAATCAGGTGTTTGAATTTTTGGAGATGGAATCGTGGTTCAGCACAATATTTGTGAGTTTATTGCCTTTTCTTATTTTAGATTTTAGCGAGGCTTTAGGGGCTGCTAATGGCTTGTGGCTTTTTATTCAAAACATTACCATGAGCATTGCTGTTGGAGTGCTTATAGGATTTGTAATGTTCAAGTTTATAGGGAGAAAATATTCTTCTGTGTCAAGCCCGCTTGCACTTATTTTATGCGCTTTGCTGGCCTATATTGTTGCGGAGAAGTTCAATGGAAACGGTGTTGTGGCTGCTGCGGCTTTAGGGCTTCTGTTTGGGAATGTTCATTTGAACCATAAAGAGCAACTGCATTCTTTTTCATCTGTTTTTTCCAGCTCTTTGGAAATTTTAGTGTTTGTTTTTATAGGCTTGATTGCACCTATTGATTTTTCACTTCGATTTTTTATCAATTCCCTGCTATTGTTTATTGCTTATGTTGGAATAAGGCTTTTTGCCATGCTTTTCTCTTTAAGGGGGATGCACTTTAGATTTAAAGATAAATTATTTATGGCATTGAATGCACAGAAAGGCGCAGTGGTTGGAGTGATTATCTTTGCATTTGCCAGCATGAAAATTAGCGGAATTAGCGGGATTTTGGGATTAAGCGTTATGTTTATGACTTATTCTTTGGTTTTGTCTTTTTTCTCCATGAGAATTGCAAAATCTTTTAGGTCGTAGATTATAGCGAGCAAATTAGAATGGCAGTTATTTTTTTTAGTTTTGAGAGCAAGAGACTTATTATGGAACTTATGGGGAACTAGATAAATAAACTAATTTTTCATTCTTTCACAATCTTAGCCATGCCAACTAATTTATCCCCGTCATCCAGCTTTATCAGCCTTACTCCCTGGGTATTTCTTCCTATTATAGAAATCTGGGAAACTGATGTCCTTATGGTTATGCCTTTCTTTGTCACTAACATTATCTCATCATCATCCAGGACGGAAGCTATAGAGGATACTTTGCCGTTCCTGTCAGAGCATAATATATTAATTACTCCAGAACCGCCTCGGCTTATGAGCCTGTATTCAGAGATTGCAGTTCTTTTGCCATAGCCGTTTTCCGTTACGGTAAGCAGAGCCTTGTCATCTTTGGCAACTACCATGCCAACTACATAATCATCTTTTGAAAGCCTTATGCCCCTTACACCTTGAGACGATCTTCCTGTAGGCCTTACATCGTTTTCATTGAACCGCACTGCGTTTCCATTTCTGGTAGCCACAATTATTTCTTGATTGCCGTCAGTAAGCTTGACCTCTATCAAACTATCGCCTTCATCCAAGGATATTGCAATTATTCCCCCATTTCTTGGATTGGAGTATGATGCAAGGCTTGTTTTTTTTATTGTTCCATTTTTAGTGGCCATAATCAAATAATGGGTGCCGTCAAAAGCTTTTATTGGGATGCGGGCAGTTACTTTTTCCCCTTCCTGCAAATTTACAAGATTTACAATTGCTTTTCCCATAGCTTGGCGGGAGGCCTCCGGAATATCATAGACCCTTATCCAATGCACTCTGCCCATGCTCGTGAACAACAGCAAGTAATCGTGAGTGTTTGCAATGAAAATATCGCTTACAAAGTCTTCCTCCCTGGTTGTGGTTGCAATCAGCCCCTTGCCCCCCCTATTTTGCTGCTTGTAGACTTCGACAGCCTGCCTTTTTATGTAGCCGGAATGAGACACTGTAACAACACATTCACTTTGCGCAATCATGTCTTCCATTTCGAAATTTTCTGCTTCGCTCTCTATAACCTCTGTTTTTCTCTTGTCGCCATAAGCCTGCTTAAGCTCCATAAGCTCCTGCTTGATTATATCCAGGATTTTTTGAGGAGATTGCAAAATCTCTTTTAATTGGGATATTAGTTTTAACAAGCCGCTATGCTCCTGCTTAACCTTATCCTGTTCCAAAGAAGTCAATCTTTGCAGCTTCATTTCAAGGATAGCGACGCTTTGCTCCTCTGAGAGCTCAAAATTTGAGATTAATGCTGCCTTTGCGTCTTCAACTGATTTGCTTTCCTTTACCAATTTTATGGTTTTATCAATATTATTCAAGGCTATGATAAGCCCTTCTAAAATATGTGCTCTCGTCTGGGCTTTGTGCAAATCAAAAAGAGCCCTTTTTTTTACTATATCTTTCCTGTGCTCAATATAATAATAAATCATCTGATTAAGATTGAGGGTCTTGGGAATATTATTTACCAGAGCGACCATGGTTATTCCAAAAGTGGTTTGCAATCTGGAATGCGAGTAAAGCTGGTTAAGGAGAACATCCGGGTTTGCGTCTTTTTTCATCTCAATCACTACTCGAATGCCGTCCCTGTCAGATTCATCCCGTATATCGCTTATGCCCTGAATTTTTTTATCCCTAACTAGGTCGGCTATATGAGTTATCATCTCTGATTTATTGACCATATAAGGAATTTCAGTAATCACAATTTTCTTATTTCCCTTGGACTCTTCCACACTAGCTTTTGCCCTTACAATAAGTTTTCCTCTTCCAGTTTTGTAAGCGCTTAATATTCCGCTTCTTCCGCATATTGTAGCTCCAGTAGGGAAATCGGGGCCTTTGATGTGCTCCATAAGCTCCTGCAAAGAAATTGCTGGATTATCTATCTGGGCTATTACTCCCCCTATTATTTCAGCCATATTATGAGGGGGGATATTTGTGGCCATGCCTACTGCAATTCCCGAGCTGCCATTCACCAATAAATTAGGGAATTTGGAAGGCATGACAGCTGGCTCCTGAGCAGTATTGTCAAAATTAGGCGAAAATTTTACAGTTCTTTTGTCAATATCCTGCAGCATCTCTTCTGCGAGTTTTGTCAATCTTGCCTCGGTATATCTCATTGCGGCGGCATTATCTCCATCCACAGAGCCAAAATTACCCTGACCATCAACTAGAAGATAACGCATTGAGAAATTCTGCGCTAACCTGACCAAAGTATCATAAATGGCTGCATCTCCATGAGGGTGAAATTTTGCCATGCAGTTTCCGACAACATTTGCAGATTTTCTGAAAGGCTTGTTATGCAATAATCCTGATTCCCACATTGTAAAAAGAACTCGCCTATGAACTGGTTTAAGCCCATCCCTTACATCAGGAAGCGCTCTTCCAACAATGACTGACATAGAATAATCCAGGTAAGATTGCTTCATCTCATCTTCGATGATTCGCTGGATTATTATAGTGCCGGAGGAGGTATTTTGGTCTTTTTCCGCGCTGTTGCTCTGGCTGTTTTTTTCGTCCATTTTTTAATTAAGAAAATTATAGTTTTCCGTCGATAAATAGTATTTTTTTATGTTTATAAGGGTTGCGGTTTTGGGTATTTATTTTCTATATAGAATAGAATATATAAAATCTGGTGATTATTTGGCTTCGCTTACGATGCTTGAACAGACAGTGTAAGACTTCCCGCAATAAACGCATCTTTTCTTATTTTTTTCAGATAGAGGCTTCATATTCTGATATTTCATTTTATGCTTGCATTGAGGGCATTGTAAAAGCAGCATCATTTTTTAGATTATTTTTTTATTTTTGTGATTTTTATTATAGTATATTTTTGTTTTTGCCCAGGTTTATTGGATTTTCTTTTTCTTCTTTGTTTTGTTGTCTTCCTGCTCTTCTTCCATTGCAGCTTCCAGAAGGTCCTTTTCTTCGCTTCCATATTTTTCCTGCTCAATTGAATCCAATTCGCCATCATTACCTGAACTTTCTTTTTTTTCTTTTTCTTGATTGGATTCTCCTTTTGGATGCAGAATATTTTCAACGCGCTCATCTACCATTCTTTCCTCTTCAGAGCTTAGTTCTATGCCGCCTTCCAAGGGCTCTTCCTCTTGCGGTTCTTTTTCTTCTGCTGCTTTTTGAACTTCTTCCTTGATATGCTGGAGCCTTTCCCGGTCTTTCTCGAGCTCTTCCTCGGAAGGCTCATCTACAACTTCAAGGCTTCCGAGCTTCCCTTCAAAAATTGATTGAGATGCTGTTGCAGGCTTTTCTTCTGCCTTTTTTTGCCCCTCCTGGCCATAAGGCTCAAGATCTATGCCTTTTTCCATCTGCTCCTTCATTTTCTTTTCTTCTTCTGCACTTACTTTTTGCTGTTCCCTTATTCTTTTAACTTCGGACTCCTTTTCTTCTATGGCTTTTGCTATTGTTGAGAAATCGTGGAAGACTTCCTTCAGCTTCTCTTCCGGAAGGTCAAAATATTCGAAGAATTTTTGAGAGAGCTTTATCAGATTGGTCCTTCCATGCTTCTGACGGGTAATATAGCCCATCTCCTCAAGCTCTTTAAGATGATCATATGCCTTGTTTGTCCTGATTTTAATTAGTTCAGATTGCTTTATTGGATACTTAAATGCTATTACTGCCAAAGTCTCAAGAATAGTCCTGCTTAATTCAGTTTCTGTCACTATCTTGCTGACTATGGGAAGGAAGGGCTCCCTCACTGTAAGTTTCCAGGAATCTCCTTCATTCACGAGCATGATGCTTGAGTTCTTTTCATCATATTCCATTTTGAGCTCTGCTAATGCAGACTTTATATCTTCAGCCTTGGATTTAGTAATCTGAGAAAATTCCCCTACGCCCATCTTCCTTCCTGAAGAAAATAGCAGAGCTTCAATATCTTTCTTAAGCATGCAAACCTCTTTATTAAATTTTTATATAGATTATATTATCAAACTATAGAGCTCTTCTTCCTTTTTAATCTTGTTTTCTTTTTCCAGGTTTTCCAAAAATATTTCCAGCTCTTTTTCGTGTATTCCGGTAAGCTTTGAAAGAGACTCCTTTGTCATTTTTCCTCTTGACAATGAGATTAGTATGACATTCTGGGCTGCTTTTGCAAGATTTTGCCTTAAGAAATCATTTTCATTTTTCTGTTTCTTTACTACCATGTCGACAGTATGCAGCCTTGCCTGCAGGTCATTTATGAGGTTTTCAACTGTGGAGTTCTGCACTATCAGCTCTTCAGGCTTGGATATCTCAACAGAGGAAGGCATATAATCAAAACAGAATGCAATAAGCTTCGGTAGACCCTTGATAACCATATCAAGCTCAACAAATGTGGTCCACAGGCCGTCTTTTTCCTGCGCATCGGCAAAATCTGAACCCATCACTATAAAGCCTGAGTCTTTCTTTATGCTTTCAACATAATCCTTTATAGTTTTCTCTACATGCTCCTTCGGCTTGCCAAGTATCTCTATAATTATTTTGCACCTTAAATGTGTTTTTTCAGCTATTAATTTTTCATCTGGCATAAAATGATAGAGCCTTGTTTTGTTTAAAAAGGTTTTGGCAAAGAATTGTGCAAAGTTAATGAAATCTAGGCGCCAACGTTGGCGCTGGGTTATTTTTGTTCATTTAATTTCCTCAAGTGGATATATTTAAATACAGTTATTGATTGCGAATATATAGAAAATGGCAGAATCAATCAAAGAATTAAGGAAGATATGCTATGAAGGCTCGGACAAGAAAAGGCCCTTGTATATGGAGCTTTTTACCATGAAGGTTTCCATCTATGTGACTAAGCTATTGATTTATACTCCAATCCATGCTGACCAGGTAACTATGCTTATGGTGCTGCTTGCAATTATAGGCTCCGGAATGATGGCTTTTGGCAGCATCTGGACGATGTTTATCGGGATAACTATAATACATTTTACAGTGGTTTTAGATAATGTAAACGGGGAAGTTGCAAGGTACAGGAAGGAGGGGAGCCTGATGGGGACTTTCCTTGAGGAGTTTTACCATACACTGTCGATTCCATTTATTTTTTTCTCATTGGGCTATGGAATTTTCAACCAGACCGGGATAAAATATGCACTTATATCTGGATTTTTGGCTGCAATATTTGCCAGCCCTATCGTGCTTACTTCAATAAAGACTGCGGTTGTGAAAAAGGGAATGGACAGGCTTAAAGCCAAAAAAGGGATGCTGCCCAAGAAATATACTATGCTTAAATCGGCAATCAATGTGAAAGGGGGAAGCACAGAAACTGGAAGGGAGCTTTATTCTCTGTATGATAATATAAAAGAGTTATGGGGATTTCCTTTCAATATACTGCACATCCAGATAGTTTTGGCTTTGGAATTAGCCAATTACTATTATCATTTTATGCCTGCGTTTATTTTATCATTAATTTACATTATTTTGTATGGATCGGTTTCGGTTTTGAGGCAGATAATATCTTTTGTTGTGCATTACAAAGGAAAGACCGTTTTCCATTACTATAACGCATTATTTAATAAAAAATAATAACAATAATAATAAAACATATCCAAAATAACATTATTAAAATTTTATAAAATAACTCTAAAAATCAACTACCATGAATACAGCAAGAAGATTAACTGCAAATTTTTTGGTCCTTGCATTCTCTGAGTTCTTTTCTAAGGCAATGCAGCTGGTGGTTTTTGTTTACATTGCAAGAATCCTTGGGAAAGAAAGCTTCGGCCTTTTCAGTTTTGGGCTTGCTTTTGGGCTGTTAGCAGCTATAATCGCGGACTTTGGATTGAGCTCCCTGATTGTAAGGGAGATAAGCAGGAGCAGGAAAGACGCGGAAAAATATCTTTCCAATGCTATTGCAATAAAAATTGCGCTTTCACTAATCACTGTAGGCTTATCTTTTCTGATATTAAATATAATTGGCTATGGCAGCCAGGAAAAAACTATTGCATATGTGATGCTAGCTTTCGCAATATTGCAGACTTTTACAGACATCTATTGCTCGATATTCAGGGCATTTGAGCGGATGCACTATGATGCGTCAATAAAAATACTGAGGATGGTGCTGCTGGCTGGAATTGTATTTTTTGCTCTTAGCGGCAATTCTTCTTTGGTAACTTTATCCTCATCTTTCCTTTTAGCGGAGATTATAGTTTTGGTGGTAGCTATTATATTGGTTTATTTTAAATTTGTAAAGATAAGCCTGGATTTTAATCTTTTGTTGCTGAAAAAACTGCTTAATGAAGGGATGTTTTTTTTCCTGTCAATTGCGTTTGCAGGTCTTTTCCTGTATATTGATATAATCATGCTTTCGAAACTTGGTTCGTCATCTGAGGTTGGAGTTTATGCCGCTGCATCAAATATAGTCCTTGCATTGCTTTCAATACCTATGATGTATGGGAATGCAATTTATCCGGTTATATCACGATTTTACATAAATTCTAAAGAAAGCCTAAGGTTTGTTTACGAGCGCTCGTTCAAGTACATGCTCATCCTTGGAATTGCAGTTTCAGCAGGAATTTTCGCAACTTCAGATAAAATAATAGGGGTTTTTTATGGAAGTGAATACGCAGCTTCTGCAATTGTGTTGTCAATAATAGCCTGGCAATTATGCCTCAGGTTCCCAAATATCATATCTGGAGTGACTTTATCTTCGACAGACAAGCAGCGCTCCAGGGTTTTAAGCCAGGGGCTCATTGTACTGGTAAAAGTGGCGCTTAATTTGCTGCTTATACCCATATATGGAATCGTAGGCGCTGCACTTGCGACATTGCTAACAGAAGCAGTATTTTTTGTCGCATACAACTTCTTTATTTCAAGATATGGAATAAGGATAGACTACATAAAGCCAGTCATCAAGCCTGCAATAGCTGCATTAATCATGATAGCAGTACTTTATTTTATAGGAGATTTTTTTATTTCGGTTGTTTTGGGGGCAATTATTTACATCTCGGCAATTCTTTTATTGAAAACATTTGATGCAGAAGATAGAAAGATGATAGATAAGATAGTAAAGAATTCTTAGAATGTGTTTAGCAGCTTCAAATCTAATTAGAGAATACCATTCAGATTTGTATTGCCTTGCCTTAAAGTCATGTAGCTTTGTGGTTTTGTCATATTCTTTGCCAGTATAATCAAATCTAGTTGTTTCTCCTCCCTGTATCGGCTCGCCAAACGGCGAATAAAGACTCTCCTCAACCACATCCCCATTCTGGTCAGTAATCAAAGAAGTTGAACCCAAGTGATCAGCATGGTAGAAATACTTTGTTTCCCTTAATTTTTCATTATTGGAATTGAACAATAAATACCATGAAGCTTTATCAAGAATGTTTAATGATTTATTGTAAACAAACGAATAATTCTCGTATTTTTCATCCGCTGAAATGAGAACATTTTATGTAATCAATTTTACCCTAATTTAAATATTGCCTAATATCTATCTTTTTTATTTTAATAATCAAAAAAATTAGAAAATTGAAGACAATAACAAAACTCAAGCTTCTAATGAATAGAAATAAAGTAGAGTCATTAGTTTCTTCCTCAATTAAGAATAGTGTATGATAATAAGGAGCAATAAACACCATAATATTCAATAAAACATAGATTAAGATTACACTGTATTTCTTAATTTTGCTCATATTAAACTACTAAAAGGCTCTATTTATAAAATTTTTTAAATTTTAATATTCTTTAAACAAGAAAAGTTGAAAATAATTCACCGTCCACTTATGCCCTTTTCTTCCCCAATATTCTTATTTTTTACCTCCTTTTTTTGCTGCCTGTCGTTGCTTATTAATAATTTTAGCAGCTAATGCCTCGCTTGCTGCCCTTTGTTCAGATGTTTTTAAAGTGCTACCTCCTGCTGACTTGATGACTTGTTGTATAGAATTGCTACCGAGAGTGCTTGTACCCCCTCCGCTTCCGCTTGAAGACCAACTATTACTTGCAACCATTGCTTTATTACTATTATCTACTCCATTATTAAAGACATTTTGCAGATAATAATTAGCACCTATACTAGCAATTTGTTGCCCAATAAATTTTATGTTATTAATGGTAGTAAGACTATTCCCCATAAACATCCTGAGTTTTATCATAAAATGAAGTCATGCAAGTATCTTTCTCTTCAAGGCTTATGGAAGGAGTTACTTGTGTATTCTTAGAGATAATATTAGTAAACGAGCTTAACTGGCTTAATGCCGTTATAGAGAGCAAAATGGCAATAACTGACATAGCTATAACTAAATTTATCTTTTTCATATAATTACCCCCGCGTTAAATTTTAAAGTTTTATCGAGATAGATATGACTAAGAACGCAAAATAGATCGTTGCTAAAACTCACTTTTTTTTAGTTAAATCCGCCCACCAAATGGATTCCTGAGAAAACCTCTATTAAAATCTTTTTATTTTCAAAATATGCACTTGATTAACTTTTAGAAGCAAACCATTCAATCGTCTTGTTAATGCCGTCTTCCAATTGGACTTTCGGCTCCCAGCCAAGCTCTTTCCTTGCTTTTGAAATATCGGGCCTTCTGACTTTTGGATCATCAGTTGGCAGATTCTCATAAATTATCCTGCTTGTGCTTTTGGCAAGTTTTTTTATTATTCCTGCAAACTCACCTATAGTATGCTCTTCCGGATTTCCCAGGTTTACCGGGTCATTTATTTTTGAGAGCATTAGCTTGTAGATTCCATTTATCAAATCATCAACATAACAAAAGCTCCTGGTCTGGTTTCCATCGCCATAGACGGTTATTGGGCTGTTATTCAGGGCCTGGGTAATGAAATTAGGAACAACTCTTCCATCGTTCTTTCTCATCCTCGGGCCATAGGTGTTGAAAATTCTCGCGATTCTTGTATCAACTTTATGTATCCTATGGTAGGCCATGACGAGCGCTTCCGCAAACCTTTTTGCTTCATCATAGCAGCCCCTTATTCCGACAGGATTTACATTGCCCCAATAGGTTTCAGGCTGAGGGTTTACAAGAGGATCACCATAAACCTCGGATGTTGATGCTAAGAGGTATTTTGCTTTTTTTGCCAAAGCCAACCCCAAAGTGTTATGTGTTCCAAGGCTTCCAGCTTTCAATGTCTGTATTGGAATCTTTTGATAATCGATAGGAGATGCTGCACTTGCAAAATGAAGGATATAGTCAATTTTTTCTTCTATAGAAATATGCTTGGAGATATCATGGCTGATAAATGCAAAGTTCTTATTTATTTCGAGATGCTCTATATTTTTTTTATTTCCAGTAATAAGGTTGTCCATACATAGAACTCGGAAACCTTTGCTCAGCAAGAATTCGCATAAATGGCTTCCTATGAAGCCTGCGCCGCCTGTTACTAAAACTATTGCCATTTTTATCGGTTGAATGTCTTGTCTGCTTTTTCGAGCTGCTCTAAAGTGCCTATGTCATACCATTCTTTATCTATTTCATGGGCATAGACCTGTTCTTTTTTGTGGAGCCACTCTATAAAGCTGCCGCTTTTATCAGGATTGCTGCCTTCATCAATATATTTTTGCATCAATCGAAGAGTTTTTTTTTGAAACATGTAAATGCCAGTGGATATTAGAGTAGATTCCGGGTTTTGCGGCTTCTCAACAAATTTGGCTATTATCCCGTTTTTTACTGAAACTACGCCATAGTTTTTGGCTAATTCCTTATTGTTGACATCATAAAGCGCGATGACATCTGATTTTGTATTTTTGAATATGCCAAGCATTTCCTTTAGGGAAAAATCAAAAATATTATCGCCAGCAACAACTAAAATATCGTCGCTTATTTTTTTGTTTTTTATGGCAAATTGTATGTCTCCAATTGATCCTAAACGGTCGTCGTTGCTGCTTGTTCCGTCATTTATTATATTTATCTGGAATCTTGAGCTATACTTTTTTTCCCAATCCAGAAAGTTCTTTGTAAATTTGTTGTTTGTGATTATATAAATCTTAGAGATCTCTTTTAGCTCTTCTATCTTGTCCAGTATATGCTCTATCATTACCTTGCCAGCTACTTCAAGCAATGGCTTGGGTGTGTTTTCCGTCAATGGGTAAAGCCTTGTTGCGTACCCAGCTGCAAGCACTAAAGCTTCAATTTTTATCACCTTTGAAGACTGGGTTCCTGCCAATGCTTATGTAAGTAAAGCCTTCATTTTTCATTTCTTCTGGATTGTAAATATTACGGCCGTCAATTATTATTGGAGCTTTTAGGAGATATTTTATTTTTTTCATATCAATTTCCTTGAATTCGTTCCATTCTGTCAATATAAGCATGGCATCTGCATTCTTGCATGCTTCGTAAGCATCCCTGCAAAATTTTATGTCTTTAAAAAGGGAATTTGCCTTTCCCATGGATGCAGGATCATATGCATTTATTTTTGCCCCTGATTTCTGCAATTCATTGATTATGTAAACGCTAGGGGCAAATCGCATATCATCAGTGTTAGGCTTGAATGCCAATCCCAATGCTGCGAGGGTTTTTCCTTTAAGGTCTCCTAAATTGTTTTTTACTTTTTCAGCAAAATCTTTTTTTTGCTCATCATTTATGTCATTTGTTGCCTTAAGGAGCTTGTAGTCATAGCCATAATCCTCTGCTATCTTTATGAAAGCCTGCGAGTCTTTTGGAAAGCATGAACCTCCATACCCTATCCCAGCATTAAGAAAAGATCTCCCTATTCTTTTATCGTAGCCCATCCCTTCGGCAACTTTTTCGACATCTGCGCCGGAGAATTCACAGATTTTTGCGACTGAATTAATAAAAGATATTTTAGTTGCTAAAAATGCATTTGAAGCGTGTTTTATCAGCTCTGCACTTTTTATGTCCGTGATTATTAGGGGGGATTTTATAGGGCTGTAGAGATTTTTCATTATCTCAATTGATTTATTGCTTTCTGCCCCTATAACAATCCTGTCCGGCTCTAGAGTGTCTTTTATTGCAGTCCCTTCCCTTAAAAATTCCGGGTTGCTTACGACATCAAATGATATGCCGGGCTTAATGTTATTTTTGATGATTTTTTTTACTTTTTCTCCAGTCTCTACCGGCACGGTGCTTTTATGCACTATTACTTTGTAAGAATCCATGTTTTGAGCTACTTCTAATGCAACAGCTTCCACATATTTCAGCTCAGTTTGCCAGTTTTCCTTTGGAGGAGTGCCTACACATATGAAAATAATATCACCATGCCCTATTACTTCCTTGTTATCTGCGGTAAAAATAAGCCTTTTTTCCTTGACATTCCTGTCTACAATTTCCTTTAGCCCAGGCTCGTATATTGGCATTATCCCATGCTTTAGGCCCTCTATCTTCTTTTTGTCTGCATCTGCAGCCATGACATCATTGCCTAGCTCTGCGAGTACTGCTGCAGTGGATAATCCTACATATCCTGTCCCTATCACTGAAATCTTCATTTTATAGCTAAAAAAGCAAAATTATTTAAATATCTTACCATTATCCTACTTTATACTACTAAATATTAGTTAATTTTTAAAGAACTACACCAACACTATGCCAAAAACAAAAATCTCAATAACAATAAATGAAAAGACTTTGCAGGATATAGACTCCATAGTGGACAATATCTACATCCGGAACAGGTCGCAAGCTATTGAGCATCTTGCAAAGTATGCCCTTGGCGAGAATAAGACTGCAGTAATACTGCTTGGCGGGGATGAAGAGCATCTCAAGGCGGCAAAAGATGTCTTTAGGCCTACTGTCAAAATAAATAATTCTACAGTTATCGGACTAGCTGTCAAGAAACTGAGGGAGAACAATTTTAGGTCAATATATATTGTGGCGAGGCATAATCTCCTTACAAAAATTTTTGAAATTTTGAAGGATGGAACTGATTATGGGGTCAAGATAAGCTATGTAGAGGAAAAGGCTTCAAATGGCTCTGCAGATTCCTTAAGGCTGCTTAAGGGCAAAATAAAAAATAATTTCCTCATTGTATATGGAGACATAATATTCAACAAGATAAATATCGAAGGATTATGGAATGACCATATAAAGCAGAATGCAGCCGCTACAATAATGCTTACAACTTCTCCAAGGCCAAGCGAGAAAGGCACTGTCAAGGTTGAGGGCAATAAGGTTTTGTCATTTACCCAAAAACCAAAGGAGTCTGACATCTATCTTGTATTTTCTCCGATATTTGTGGCGGATCCCCAGATACTGGAATACTCGGGAAAAAGCCTTGAATTTGATGTTTTCCCTGAGCTGGCGCAGAAAGGGCTGCTAAATGGCCACTTGAGCAGCGAGAAAGAAGTGCATGTGCATACATTGAAGAATTTGCCTAAAAATTAGTAAAAAAGGTGGACAGCTTCCCTAGTTTCCCATGCATTAACACAGTACAGCTAGGAACGGAGGCTTGTTTAACTTCGGAGTTCGGAATGGGATCCGGTGGAACCATGCCCCTATGGCCGTCCAGCAAATAAGGAGTAATTCTTGCTTTAAAAAGCTTACGGTCAATTCGTTTAAAAAATCGCCGATATTAAGAAGCCTTGTTCTTTTTACTTTTTTGTTTCGGTTTATTCTTAATTACCCTACCTATTTGCCTACCAATAGGCTTAAATTCACTTGGTGAAAAAACATCACTCTTTGCGTTATTACACCAATAACATATTAACCCACAATTTCCTTCTGTATATCTTTGTTTAGATTCTTTTTTGTCAATCTCTAAAACATATCCCCTTTTTCGCTTGGTTTTATCATAATTTACTCTAAATTTTTTTGATTCTTCCTTAGTAATGCCGCAAATATAGCATTTCTTATATGTTTTATACCATTCAATGAATTTTTTTCTGCCCCAATGCTTATCTAAGTCCTTGTCTCTCTGTTTTATAGAGCTATACCGCTTCGAAATATGTTTCTCTTCTTCAGAATATTTCTTAGACATTGACATAACTTTCAAACTTCCCTTAAATAGCCCCAGTTATGCAGCTTATCAGAATCCTCAGACCATCTGTCTCCAATGTCTTTTCTATAGTACATATTAGGAATCAGTATATTGTCAATCTTTTTATACACATTCTTCTTTGCTTCCCTCATTGTGGAGCCGATGCCTACAACTATTAAAATAACTCCAGTATCGCCAGTTATAAGCCATTCATCATCAACCATCTTGACATCCTCAATATGAATTCCTTCCATGTTGGGCTTTTTGAAAAGGACTACTGCATCTTTTGAGTGTATCTCAAACATGTTCCTGTCATCATAGGGGAAAGGGGGGACGACAATCCTAACTCCAATCTGGAATCCGGATTTCGTCTTAAAATTCTTCAGTTCTCCTGTGGCAAGATCGTAAAGAAATTCTCCAATTGGGCTTGTTATGCCTTCCTGCTGTATTGAGATAGTTGGATACCCAAATCTTGCAGTAAATTCAAGAGGATAAATGCCGTTGGTGTTCACGATGCAGTTAAGATCAAAATATCCCACATAATGCTCCGCCCTCAGAGTCTCTTCCATCTTTTTGATTGTAGCATTAAATAACCTGTTTGGGCCTGACCAGAACATGAGCGTTCCCATTTCGCCGGTGCTCGGCCCTATGTTTCCAGGGAAAAGCTTCTTATGCTCGAAGTTTACATTTATTGGGTAAACGAATTCATGCCCGTTAAAAAAAGCACCAACTGCCACTTCAACTCCAACGACCCTTTTTTGGAGCTGGAAAATCATAGCTTTTTTCCAAGCTTTCTTGTAAGCTTCCAAGACCTGAATTACGTCATGGCCGTCTTCCTGCTCTCCGACAAAGAGCATATTTTTTATGTTCTGGACTTCTCCGGAAGGTTTTATCACATACCTGGATGGATTTAATTTTACAAATTCCATGGCATCATCAAAATTATTGAAATTCCAGCTTGGCATTGTCCCTATATCATGCCTTTTCAGCTCTTCCTGGCCAAATTGACGGTCATCTTCAAGCTTATCAGTATATGCAGTCCCGCCGATGACAAGCTTCCCTTCTTTTCTTAATTTAGCGGCTTTCTTGCCATGCCCTAAAACATCGTCGAATACAATAATGTCTGCCCACGAAACTTCTTTTTCCCAATCGGTTACTTTTGGAACAAATCCATCCGCAACTTCTTTTTCAGCAGGATCTTCTATGAAATACTTGGCTTCATGCCCTTCTTTAAGGACTTGCCACGCTATATCGCTTATCAAAGCGTCAATAGAAACAAAAAGGAATTTTTTCTTTGAGCCATTTCCATTATTTTTCTGCATTTTTTTATGAATATTCAAATTGATATTTATATGTTTCTTTAATTCGCATCATTTATAATAATGCAGTTTAAATAAAAGGAAGAAGATTTATTTGAATAAGATTAAATTTCTATAGAAATCTTTCTTTCCCTAGAGTCTATCTCTTTTATTATCTTATGGCCTTTAAGCTTATCTTTTATGTCTTCCCAGGAATATTTTTCCTTTGCCTTGTTTATTTCCGCCAATATCTCCTTGACAAGCTGGTAATTATTATAAATAATTTCACCTTTGAGCCTTATCTCTTCTTCTTCTGAGTGCAGGGTTTTGATTGACATTTCCTGTTCCCCTATGATTCTTTTGAGTTCGTTTATTTTTTTAGAATATGGGGACTCTTTTTTAGACAGTTTTGCCTCATTGTTGAAATAATGCTCCAAAGCGCTGCTAAAATTGGAAAAATCCTTAGTTCCATAATCCTTGCAGGATTCCAGCTTGATTGGAACGACATCTAAGGCCTGATTGTCTTTGTATATAATTTTTGCATTTATTTTGCTTTTTATCATTTTTTTGATAGAGCTTGCTAATTTTTTGGCTTGCTGCGGCTTGATGTCTTTTGGCGCTATGTTTTTATCAACATCTGCAATTATGGAGATTTCTTCAGAATAAACTCCGCCTAATCCGAGCTCGGTTGCCAGGCTTGTGACTAATTTGTCTTTTTTTGAGTTTTTAAACAATTCTGAAAGCTTTTTTTCAGTTATATCAAGAAAATTATATGCCATCACCGGGTATCGATAGTTTTCCTTAGGTATTATTGAGCGATCCTTGAACTGCTGGTGCACTAAAGCGTCTATTATCAGCCCATCTTCATTGCATAATATTGAATTGCCTTTGCCAAAAAACTCAAGATAAAGAATTTTTATGCCTTCCTTTGACTTAAATATCAGCTTAGCTATTCTTTCCGGCTCTATCTGCCCTATTGAACCAAAGAATTTTCCTTCCAAATGCTTTCTTAAAAGCATGCAGAAGCCAGAGGGATTTTCATCGGCAGTTTTAGTTTCAGCAGCAAAGATTGCTTTTCCAATAACTACTCTTATTATCTTTTTTCCTTCATTGCTCTTATGCAGCTGAACATATAGGTCTTCCTTTCCGTTTAGATAAATCCGGTCTACCCTCGAGCCTTCCAGCTGCTTAAGCTCTTTAACCAAGAAATGCAGTTCCAGGGATGAAATTTGCTTCATAAGTAAAAATAAAGCATAATAGTATTTAAAATTATACCTGATAACTTTGAGATTATTTTATGAGATTAGGCTTAATTAACCCAAAAAGCCCCTAATAAATCCCGCTCTGGCAATATTTTCCGTAAGGAGCCTGTGGTCTTTCTTTTTGAAATTATCAACTATTATAGAAGTAACTTTCTTATGCTTTTCATCTGAATCATAGATTGTCATTTTTTCCATACTTTCCACTAATTTTCGGATCTCATTTGGAAATAAAGATAGATTATCTTTGTTTAAGTATTGCAGGGAATCCCTTAAATCATTATCAAAATTGGCATAAATCTGCCGTATATAATCTAAATCTTTAGTGTCTAGAGCATTTAGCCCTAAAATTTCTGGCGGCAGCCCATAAGAGTAAAGTGCTGCGCAAAAGGTAATTGCTCTTGGTAGCTTTAGGCCTGAAACGTTCCTTGAATATCCAAAAAGACCAATATGTAATTTTCTTTTTCTCCTTGGAGGCACATAAGGAGCTAAATCATTAATGTACGTTTCTAGCAGCTTTACCTGTTTTTGGTATTCAGCTGTAAGCTTTTCCACTATTGCAAGGCATTTTTGCTCCTCTACATATATGGGTTTTTTAGGCATAGTTTCATTCAAATGCTTTACAGCCTTCTGAACCTGCCCGATATCATAATCGTACTTAAAAGCGGACTGCAATGTAAAAGTATAAACACTTGGGAATCCCGCCAAACAATTATCTATGTTGGCTGGCTTAAAATTTCCCCTGAAAGGGGAAGAGCCGCAGCCTAATATTGGCAGTATATCTGCAGAAAGCTTTTCCTGCATATCCCACAACTTTTGCAGCGCTATTTTTAGTATCAAAACAGTTGCCAAGCTTCCATAATTCAAAGCTGGATCGCTTCTTGCCAGCCATACTCTTTGATAATCCCCGATTTTTTCTTCCTGCAAGAATTCTTGAACGATTTTATCAGCATTTAAAATTGAAGCCTTATCCTCTATCAATGGGATTACCCTAATGCTTTCAGGCTTAAAGTCCCCTATCCATTCTGCGACTGTTGTGCCATTGTGCAGATTATGGTGCTTTTTTCCGACGACATGCTTTTTGTAATATTGTGCAACCCTTATAATTTCTTTTGCATCTGTTGTCATCGGCAATGCCACTTCAAAAATAGGAGCTGCTTCCTCTCCATAAAATATTTTGGCTGCGTCAAAATTCCTCGGTATGCTCTCTAAAGTTTCTAATAAAATTTTCGCCTCGCCTTTGTCAACAGCAGGGTTTGGGACCCTCACAGTAAGAAATATTTCCTTGCCAAGCTTATGATTGCTAAAATACGGCTCGTATTTAGTAAAGAGCTTTTTGACAACAAAATTATCAACTTCTTTTCCTTCACAATCCCACAATTGCTCCCTGCAATGAATATGGGAATATGCATAGAAAGCTTCTTTTATCTCATCGTCTCCGGAAAGTTCCGGATGGTCTGCAAAGAAGGGGGTATGCACATTATCAGGATGCTGCGTAGACATTGCTCTTGAGACATTATGATTCATAATTTTGCTGGATTAGAATTTTCTTTATATAGGTTATGTTGCAATGATAACATATAGTATA
This sequence comes from uncultured Methanosarcinales archaeon, assembly GCA_964436645.1. Taxonomy (GTDB): domain Archaea; phylum Nanobdellota; class Nanobdellia; order Woesearchaeales; family GW2011-AR4; genus JACPJP01. The sequence goes on from CAYTDO010000003.1 coordinate 40,564, forward strand.
TTATTCCATAGTAACAGCTATATTCACCGTAGAAATCCTTATTTTTATCTTATTTTACCCTTAACCCATTTTTTTATCCTATCCATTCCCTGTTCAATATCCTTCATAGAGGCTGCATAGCTCAATCTAATATAGCCCTCTAATCCAAATGCTGTTCCTGGAACGACAGCAACCAAGGCCTCATCTAAAAGTTTGGCAGAAAAATCCATGGAACTCATTTCTGTTCCATTAATATCCGGGAATGCATAGAAGGCTCCTTCCGGCTCGCTGCACTTAATTCCAGGAATTTCATTAAGCCTCTTATGCATGAATTTCCTTCTTTGGTCGAATGCTTTTATCATCTCTTTAATGCTATTCTGGGGGCCTTTTATTGCTTCCAGGGCAGCCATCTGAGAAATATTGGATACATTGCCGGATGCGTGGCTCTGGAAATTTTCCATCGCTTTTATCACTTCCCTGCTTGCGCCGCAGTAGCCTACTCTCCATCCAGTCATTGCATAAGTCTTTGAAAAAGAGTTGGCAGTTATTGTAAGATTTTTTATTTTGTTGTTGAGCGAGGCTATGCTTACTCTTTCCTTATTTCCATATGTAAAATGCTCGTAAACTTCATCAGATACTACATAAAAATTATGCTCTACAGCCAGCTTTGCAATCTTTTCCACTTCTTTTCTTTCAACTATTGCGCCGCTCGGGTTGCTTGGGCTGTTCAGGATAAGCATTTTTGTTTTAGAGGTTATCTTTTTTTTGACATCTTCTGCTGTAAGCCTAAAGGTTTCATCAGTCTTGCAAAAAATCGGCTTTGCGCCTGCCAGCTTGACCATTTCCCCAAAGCTAACCCAGTAAGGTACTGGAAGTATTGCTTCATCTCCATCATTAAGTATGCTTGCTGCAATATTATAGAGGCCGTGCTTTCCGCCGGAGCTTACCATAACTTCAGAAGAATCGTAGTTTATCTTGTTATAGTATTGAAATTTTTTTGCTATCGCTTCCCTTAGCTCCGGAATGCCGCCAACAGGGGTGTATCTTGTGATATTGTTGTCTATTGCTTTCTTTGCAGCATCCTTGATGTTTTGAGGAGTGTTAAAGTCCGGCTCTCCAGCTCCAAAATTCAGAACGTCCTTGCCCTCTTTCTTAAGCTGCTTTGCCTTGGAATCAATTGCCAAAGTAGCGCTCGGGGTTATATTTTTAACTCTGCCGGATACCAATCAAACCACCAACTTTCTCTGATATTTTGCTTATATCAATGCCTTTTGTTGTATCAACAATTAAAAGAATATGCTTGTTTTCCTTTGCCTCATTTAAGCAGATATCAAATATCTCAGCATCGAGATTTTCCCTTATTTTATCCTTCCTGTATTTTTTCTTTTTTAATCTTTTTTGCAGGATTTTCAGATTGCACTTTGCAACGATGCATAGATCTGCGTATTTTTTTGGAAGGTAATGAGATAGGTGGGAGTCTATTATTATTCCGTCAGGTTTTTTTGTTTTTAGGTTATTTTTTGCCGATTTTTTTGAAGTTTTAATATTGCTGGAGTTTTTATTGTAATTGCTTATTTCTTTAATTATTGCTTTGTTTAGTTTTTTTGTGTCTATAATTTTCGTTTCTCTTTTTTTATCGTAACCTTCAGAAAGATTATATTTTTTAATCATTAGGTTAACATCCAAATAATGAAGATTGAGGGATTGGGCTAATCTTTTAGACAAAGTTGTTTTGCCGGTTCCAGGGGTCCCCGTTACTATGATTGTTTTCATTGAAGCATAATAAGCATTTATTTATGGATTTTTAAAGGTGTCCATTTTATTTACTCAAAACAAAAATATTTTTAAATAAAATAAGATTAATTCCGGAAGATGCAGGAAGTAATTTCTATAACAACCTCAAAAAAACAGGAAATGATAGATATAACTAATAAGGTTTATTCTATAGTTAAAAAATCAAAAATCAGGGAAGGAGTATGCAACATCTTTGTCATGCACACCAGCGCAGCAATAATTATAAATGAGAACTATGACCCAAACATATGCCTTGATATAATAGATGCACTGAATGGCATGGTGCCTAAACTGGAATGGAGGCATAACAAGGTTGATGGGAATGCTGAGGCGCATATAAAGGCGGCAATATTAGGGCCGCATGAGATAATACCCTTAAAAGACGGCAAGATGCAGCTGGGAAAATGGCAAAGCCCGATGCTGGTGGAGCTTGACGGCCCAAGGAAAAGAGAGATTATTATACAAATAACAGGTGATTGAATGATATGCGACATGTGCAGCGCCAAAGGGAGATTGTATAAGGTTAAAGTAGAGGGCGCTGAGCTGACTTTATGCAAGGATTGCAGCAAATTTGGGGAAGTTATCGGGCAGGTGCAGCAGGAAAGCGAGAGTTTCAATAAAAAGCAAAAAACAATAATCAATGAAGGCCCGGAATTAATAGAGATACTATCCGAGGATTACGCTGACAAAATAAAGAAGAAAAGAGAAAGCCTAGGGCTTAGCCAGAAAGATTTTGCAGAAAAGCTCAATGAGAAAGAGTCCATTATCCAAAAACTTGAGAACTGGCATCTTGAGCCTTCTATAGATCTTGCAAAGAAAATAGAAAAGTCACTTGGACTAAAAATTTTGGAGCAGTATGAAGAAAAGCATGAGAAGCAGAACAATAAAGGGAGTATGGGCACCTTTACAATAGGAGATTTCATAAAAATCAAGAAGTGAAGATGCTATATTCGCAATTGCCTTCTTTCTCGCTTAACTCTGGCTTAAAATTTTTTGATAAAAAATCCTTAAATTCCTCATGCTCCATTGCGCATGCCCCTTCATAAGGCGGGCATGGCAGCAGGTCGCAGCTATTTATCAGCACATATTTTGCCTTGGTTATTTTTCCATTTAAATCCCGAATCTTATCAGCATTATACAGCGGATAATAGATGATCTCATCTGCTTTTGAGTCGCCATAAGCTATAAATGATGGATTTGAAATCCACAGGCCATCCTTGATATTTTGATTTTCCATGAATTTGTAGAATGGATCCAGTTTATCATCATATTTATCCAGCCTTAGCTGCGGAGCTATGCTTAAAATTCCGATAATCAATATTAAAAAAAGCGCAATTTTCCTGTATTTTCCAAAATACCCAGAAAACTTGACAATCCCATAGCCAGCCATTATTGAAAGCAAAGGCAAAATAAATATCAGAAACCTCATTTCCTTGTGGGGTGTAAAAATATGAGGGATAAATCCGGATAAGAATATTAAAGGGATAAGGGCTTGCATTTTTTTTTTGCTCCTAAAAATTAATATCATCCCCAGAATGGAGAATATTGACAAGATATTTTCCTTTGCCAGGCCTATAAAATAAAATCTAAATGGCTGATTAAATGCCCATCCTGTAAATTTAGCCATCCATGCCTGCAATAAAAATGGGTAGAACGGGTTTTTGTAAAGTATAATGTTTAATATTAAAAATGGCAGCACTGGAATTAAAAAAAATAATAATGAGGCTACCAGCTGGTTTTTTGCGGCTTTCTTCTTATATGTTAAGTAAATAAAAAAAATGTACATTGGAGCTATAAGAAATATCTGGAAAAACCTTGCCATGAAAGCTAATCCTAAAATCAAGCCTCCAAGGTTATATTTTTCATTTATAAAAAAATACATGCCAAGCATGATAAAAAATGTTGATGGTATTTCTGTGAATAGTATATTATTGAAAAGAAAAAATGTCGGAAAAAACATAAGCAAAAAAGATGAGACTATAGCTGTTTTTTTTCCAAATAATTTAGCTGCGATAGAATAAGTTAATATTACAATGCCAATCCAAAATAATAAAACTGATAATTTACCGAAAAAAATTGCGTCCAATCCTATTTTCCAGAAAAATCCCAAAATCAATGGCCAGGCTAAAGGCCTGGAAGCCTCGTACAATCCGGATTGCCCGGAGGAGTAAATGTATTTCCCCATGCCAAGATAAACAGAAGAATCCCACCATAAATCTGCATCAGCATTAAGATTATAGGCAAAAGAAAGGATAAAAAGGATTAATATTCCTATTATAGCCCCATGTTCTTTCAGTGATTTTGTTGTTAGACTATTCATTCTTCTTCCAAATATTGTATTGGCTTTTCCTAAAATAATCCGGCAGCATAAGAATGTAAATTGCCATTATAAGGAGCCAAAAGGGGAACATGAAGCAAATAGGTATTATATGCCATAAGTCAATTTTCCTATCAAATTTTATTATTGCCATTATAAATAACGGGTAGGATAGCAGAGTTGCTGTTATTCCTGTTATTGTTGCTGCTGTAAGGGGAGTTGCTCCGCTTATTACGCTGGCAGTCCATTTTATAAAGCCTATAATTGAGAGCCAGTCGAAGAAGAATCTCAGCATGTCAAAGCTAAAATAAATTGATTTGGATGCAAAATAAGTTATGTAACCGGAAACTATCTGGTATATTGTAAAAGACCCCAAAATAACTGCTTGTATATAGGAAAACAAAAACAATGGCAAAGTGTAGAGGTCAATAATTTTGTTATTGAGCTGCAGGTGTTTCCTGAAGATTTTTAAAATTCCTCTTGCAAATCTTGCGCGCTGCCTCAAAAATCCCCTTATATCGGAAGGCATGTTTGTTTCTGCCACTGCTTTTTCTGAAAAACCTATCTTATAGCCTTTTCTTATCAGCCTTATAGCAACATCAATATCCTCAGAAAATCCCTGGACGCTAAAACCGCGAGCTTCGATAAGCTCTTTTTTTCTGTATATGCTTAATGGGCCAGGGGTCACAATGTTTGCATTTATTTTTGAGAGAAGCAATCTCATCAATGAGTTATAAAGCTGCTCAATATGCACCCACATGCATATGAATTTTTTCCTGTTCTTTACTTTTATAACTCCGGTTGCAGCCGCTATATTTTCGCGCTCAACTTCTTCCTTCAGTTCATTCAATGCATTCTTGTGGATTATACTATCTCCGTCAACCACTGCAATAAGGTCTCCTTTTGAAATCAATAATGCTTTGTTTAAAGAAGAGGCTTTTCCGGAATGAACCGTTTTAATTAGCTCAATATTTGGCTTGTATCTTAATGCAATTTCGTAAGTCTTGTCTTTACTGCCATCATCGACAACAATTATTTGCCTGTCTCCATTGAAATCTGCATTTAAAACTGATTCTATTGCATCCGCAATATATTTTTCCTCATTGTGGGCTGGTATTATTATGGTTATACTTGAGAATTCATGCTCTTTTGCTGGCTTTTTTATTTTTATAAATATTAGGGCATAGTAGGAAATTATAGTTATTAAAAATATGAAAGTAATCAAAGCCGGCAGATATTCTAAAAGAGCCATTTAAATCATAGTAGGGATATGGGTTAGAATTCTTATATATTGCGGTTAAATTTAGAAAATTAAAATATTTATCAAAAACTATAGGAAATAACTTCAATATTTGTATGTCAAAATATTTGTAAAGTTATTTCCTAATAAGCAAATCACTCATTAAGGATGGGGCAAAATTTCTATTATTAAAGTGATTTGCTATAAACAAGCTTTGAATTTGCCTGTTTCGGGGTGCAGAACCAGGAGAGCTGCTGCTTGGAAGCTGCCTTAAAGAATGCTATGCTGTTCGCAACAGCAAGGACAAGCCCTATTGTAAGAGATGTAAGGATTAAGTAAGGCAATTCCTTGAGCAGCCTATTTTTGTAAAAAGTCATTGTTCCGATAACAAGAAAACCGGCTGTGAGAGAGAATCTTACTGCCATGTCCACTAAATCGCTGAAGCTAAAAAGCTTAGGATCTCCTAAAAACCAGCCGCTGAAGCCAGCTATCGTCATGATAAAGACAAAAGGAGCAATTATATTCCCCAAAGTGATATAGAGGATCATCACTCTTTGCTTAAAGGTAATGCCTTTCTTGAGGAGTATCTTAAATGCGTTGTCGAAAAAAACACGGGCATTGCCATAACACCATCTCATCTGCTGTTTTATGAAGCTTTCAAAAGTAGCAGGAACTTCGCTTGGAGTCTCAAAATTAAGATAAACGGTCTTATATCCCTTAAGCAGCAGATTAACTGTCAAATCCGAGTCTTCTGTCAAACTATTAAGGTTCCATCCACCTACTTTCTCAAATGCTGATTTTCTTATTGCCCCGGCAGTTCCGCAGAAAAATACGCAGTTTATCCTATTATTAATAGGCATGATAATTGTATGGTAAATCATCAAAAGGTAGGAAGCGCTCCTTGTTATTAAATTTGAGTCTTTATTGTAAAAGCCCTGCCTTGTCTGGACAATAGCGACTTTTGGATCAGAAAAAGGCTTTATGACTTTAGCCAGGAAATCTTTTTGAGGCATCCAGTCAGAATCAAATATCACAATAAATTCCCCTTTGGCATGCTTCATGCTGTTTTTCAATGCCCCTGCCTTGAAACCTTGCCTATGGCCTCTATGAACATATTTTACAAATCCTGGATTTTGTTCGGCAAATTTTGCTAATATATGCTGTGTTTCAATATGAGTGCTGTCATCTGCAATAATTATCTTATACTTATCCTTAGGATAATCGAAGTCAATGCAGTGCCTTATGCATCTCTCTGCAATAGGATCATTGTATGTAGGTATCTGAACTGTTATAAATGGAAGCTTTTTAAGCTCTTTGAATTCTTTCTTCTCTTGTTTATACAACAGGAGATTAAGGAGGGCAAGCATCATAAATAGGACCGAGAAAAAAACTATGGGAAGTAAAGTAAGGTTATAAACAAATAATGCGATGTCTTGCGGTGCCATTTTTAGTTCCCTATTTTTATTTCACTCTGCCTTATTGCCTGCTGGAATTCTGCATAAGGCCGGACGCCATCCAGGATTATGTTTTCTCTTCCCGACAAGCCTATATAAAATCTCTGGTTTATGCCGACAATGCCCAATCCTTCAATCTCCAGCGCATTTTTGTATAAAGTGTCTAGGATTTCAGTCCCATACATGCATTCGTTGTAGCTGCCAACATCTATCTGGTAATTTTCGAGCATTTTTCTTATTGTTATGTCGTTTGACAGCATTTCGAAATATATGGAGTAGTATTCTTCGCTTTTAAGTGTTTTGATGCATTCCAGCATCATTGCATCCTCAAAGTTGCCATTCCTTTCCACTATATCCTGAAAAGTTATGTAAGGCTTGTGGTAAAACTTAAGCAAGCCCTGACCAATATAATCCTTATCCAACAACGGAAAAATATCCTGCACAAAACTCCCTGAGGCCTTAGAGCTTGCATCTGTAAAGGCTATGAGGGTTATGCCTGCTTTTTCATTCCCATAAACTGGGCCTTCCATGCCGGGGTTTGAGGTCAAAAAAAACCTGGAAGCATAGGCTGCATCTTTAATGTGTTCTTTAAGAGTATCCCTATTATGCTGCATCCTGTAAAAAACAAAGCTGAAGGCCATCAGTAAGGAGATAATTAAAATTGTATAGAATATCATGATTTTTTTATGGTTTATCTTTTTCATTTTTTAGAAATTGCAGTATTTGAAGCTTTAAGCAGCTCGTCAGAAGTAAAAAGTCTTCCCTGCATGACCCGGTCATTGATTATTATTGCTGGTGTCGAGTTGATATTGTAGTATTTCTTGAGATTCTCGACTATCGGCTCTTTCATGTAAAAATCTATTGGAAACATTATCATTTCCCTACCCTGCTGCTTGATTTTGTTCCCTAAAATGTCCAACTGCTCGCCTTGACTGATGCACTCTTCGCAATCGGCAGAATAGAAATACAATCCGTGAACAATGTCCATCTGGCATTGCTGGTATTGGTTCCTTGCAAGTATCCACGTCCTTATAGAGACATGAGCATATTCTTTCTTAAGGAGAATGTAGTTAGGGGAGAGCTTATTGTATTTCTCATACTCCTCAATCCTGTATGGAAGCTTGCTCCAGTAATAGCTAAGCTGGGAGAAAAGCTCATTTAACGATATTTTTGAGAAATTGCACATTTGGCCCTTGCTTAAGGTTTCGATAAAAGTCTGCTCAAGCTGCATATTTTTAAGGTTGCCGTCCAGGAAATCTATGTAGTTCTGGAGCAGCTCAAGGTCTTTTGATGTTTCTGTCTTGAAGTCAAATATGTCTTTTGAGGTTGATTCCTTTACAACCTTATTAGCATAAAGCCCGCTGAATACACCTGCAAAGTACAGGATTATGGAGATAAGTATTGCAAAAAATATGATATATTTTCTTTTTGGGCTTTGCTCGGTCATTCTCTCCTCTCTATTGAGTCCTTATCTATTTGGGCGTATTTATGTGTTTTTATTCCTGTAAACAGCAAAAACATGCTCCATACAGACAATGGCAGGGGGTTTACCAAAACCCAGCCAAAAAGCAGCATGGGGGCCAAGGAATAGAATGATATTTTCAGCAATGAAGTGTACTTTATTTTTCTTAGGAATATTTTCAAGATAAGGCTTGCAAAGAATAATAAAAAAGTGCCTGCAAATAGGTAAAGGAATATTAAGGATGTTGATTTTCCTATTGAATAGTTTATCATCCTAAAGTATTGGATACTGATATTTACAGATATATCGAGATAGAGGGCTTGCAATAATGAGAATATAAAATTAAAAACACCGGCAAGCAAAGCTGCTGCAATTAATAGGTACATGTAATCTGCTATCACTGATTCAAAGCTTCTCTTATTTAAAGCTTCGAACTCCCGCTTAGGATTCAATAACAGATTTAATGATTTTTTAATTGGCTCTTTAAACATGTATTAGAGTTATTGAATTCCTTATTTAAATGATGGGGTTTTGAGGGGGTTTATGCTTTGATATAATCGGTTATGAATTCTGCTGCTTTCAGATCGCATTTTCGGCAATTGCAGCTTATTTTATTTATTTCTTCAATATCAGAAGTTTTGTATTTTTCCATGGCTGATTCTATATTTCTTAGCCTGTATTGGTATGGCATCCCATAATCTCCATTTATGCATTCGTTATTTTTTTGGAAATTAAGGAATTTGATGTCAAAATTGATCTGGTAGGCTAGAATCAGCAAAATGAGGATTATTATCAGGTTTTTTGCAATTTTTGGAAAGGCTTCCATCAATAATGCAATTGCGGTTCCTATCATTATGAAATAAAGCGGGAAAAATGACACAAAATAATGCGAGTCTATTGTTTGGACTTTGCTTATGGCAAGGAAAAAAGTTCCGACTAGAAGCCATAAAACCAGGATTATAGACTTTTTTTTGTATGCCAATAAAAAAGCTATTGATAAGAATAATATTGACATTGCTAAAATATCAAAGAATTTTATTGTTAATGTTTGGCTTTCAAATTTATTGTAATCTTCTCCGAATAGAGCTTCAAAGCCGTTTGTAGTCATTAAACTAAAAGGCATTAAAAAGGTATTTGTATGAAAGTTTGATTCTGTGTTTTTTAGATTTATGATAGTTTTAATGTCAACAAAATCATTGTTTATTTGAAATATAAAGTAGGGTATGAAAGTTATAAGAAATAAAATAATTCCAATGCTTAGGTATTTTTTATTGATGTTTTTCCAGTATAGAGCTATAGCTATTATTGCTACAAGGAGGAAGTACAATGCTGAGAGGTGTGTTTGAATCAAAAGGCCTAATGTTATTAAAGCATAAATTAAATGCAATTTGTTTTTATCGTAGATTGCATTGTAAAGGAAGTAAATGAATATTATTGCGAATAATGGCAATAAATCCTGCGACCATATCTTTCTTGAGAATAAAATCTGCCAGGGATTTACTGCGTATAATGCAGAGGCTATTATTGCTGCTGTTCTATTGTAGAATTTTTTAATGAACGAGTAGAGCAAAAATATTGCGAATACGTTTAGTATTGCAATGAATGCCGCTGCCATTACTGGATTTTTTGAGATTAAGTATTGGATTGCCAATAAGTATATGAATATTGGGGGCTCATGGATTCCTGTTGTGCCTATAGAGGCCGTCAATGGAAATTCTTTTCCCCCTGCAAGATTTGATGCTTTAATTGAGTTAAAGGCCTCGTCTCCCTTGAATTCCATGTATTGGATGTTGTGCAATCTTAGGAAGAGGGCTATCAAGATGATGATTATTATTGGCAAATAATTTTTTATTTTGGATATTAGCGGTTTTTTATCTGTTTTTCCCATTGGATTATTTTTACTTTAGTTTTTTAAAAGCTTGATTTTTAATTATTCTCTTTATGGGTTTTAATGAGTTTATTAGTGGAAATTTAATATTGAGCCATATTATCTTCGAATTTTACGCTTGCACAGTGGCTCGCATCACACGCGAAAATCGTAGATTTTCGGTGGCCTGGAAATCTTTGATTTCCATGATTTTTGCCATTAAATGGGCGGAGGCGCATTTTTTCCGCGCTCGGTATCTTACTAACACGATAATACCTTACTAATATCCCTTTCATTTGTTCTGTTTATTATTTTATTGCTAAAATTAATAAAGCCTGTTCTATAACTGCTGCTTATGGAGAAATTGCCGACAGGCAGCAAGGTGCTGGATACGATGCTGGAAGGAGGGTATGAGAAAGATGTCATTACCACAGTTTACGGTCCTGCCGGAGCTGGAAAGAGCAACCTATGCATACTTTGCGCGATGAATACTGCGCGCTCAGGGAAAAAAGTCATTTACATCGATACTGAGAATAATTTCTCCATTGAAAGGTTCAGGCAGATGTGCAGCGCCATAAAGCTCAATTACGCCAAATTGCTCAATAATATTGTTTTTCTCAAGCCAGCTTCATTTGAAGAGCAGAAAAAAACTTTTGAGAAATTAAGGGATCATATCAACGACAAGATAGGTCTGATTGTTTTTGATTCGATTGCAATGCTTTACAGGCTGGAGCTCGGGAAGACAGAGGATGTGTATGAGACAAATAGGGAATTGGGGAAGCAGCTTGCTCATCTTAAAGAGATTGCCTCCAGGAAGCAGATTCCTGTTTTGATAACCAACCAGGTCTATGCTGATTTTGAGGAGAAAGACCATGTGAATATTGTTGGAGGAGATTTGTTAAAGTATGGGAGCAAATGCCTGATGGAACTGCAGATAACTCCTTCCGGAAACCGCAGGATTATCATTAAAAAGCACAGGCACATTCCAGCAAACAGGGAAATAATCTTCAAGATTGTGGAAGGTGGGATTATTGGGACGAAGGAAGGGTAAGTGGTTTTTGGTTCGTTTCTTAACAGTTTGCACTGGAAATGACTTCATATTGCACCGGACATTCGCGCGTAAGGCTTATAAATAAAAAATCCTGCCCAATCTTTTGCAGATATAAATCTGAGGGCAATAATCCATCATGACCAACCAATGGAATAACCTGGAAAGCCAAGGACAGGAAAGCAAACAGATAGATGAAGCCAATAAGCCTCAGAAAAACAAATCGTGTGTGCCAATAGCCAGAGGTTAGCTTGGACCGCCCCCACATTGTTTTAATGGTTTTCTCAATCAAATAAAACACCTTTTTTGGAAATGAATGTTAAGCTATTTAAGTTTTGCACTGACCCCCTAGCTTAAAAACTTTTTTCAAAAGATATTTAATGAAAGAAAGAAGAAAAGAAATCCCAACAAGGAACTAAAATTTACATAATTTAACCGGCGCAACCGAACTTTTATTTCTTAAACTCGTACATAGGCTCTGAATCAAAATTCCAGAGCTCTTTCCAGCTGGATTCTATTGATAAAAAATCTATTTCTTTGCATTTGTGAATTATCGCGCTCTTAATTTGCTCAGATATAATCAGCTTCCCGATATTTTTTATTTTAGTATTTCTGCCTGAAGCAAGCACATAGTAAGTGCCATTGTATATCACTCCAAATCCAGCTGCCTCAACATTGCTGCCAATACTAACGCTTACAAAATCCGCCATTTCTTTGATTAACGCAATATTAGCAGCTTTTTTCATACTGCTGGCAAATTGCTTATCCCTAAAATTTGACTCTTTGCCAAACATAGCTTTATTCATGGCTATAAGCCTGTCAAAAACCTGCAATTTATTTTTTTCAATTGAATAATTTAATTCTTTCAGCTTCTTAAGGTCATAGTTCAGGTTTTTCCTGTGTTTTTTGTTAAAAAATTTCAAATAATTATCAAAGCTATTACCATATTTTTGCAGATTAAGAAAATATCTTTTATCTCCAAGCTCAAAATCATAGTATTTTGCTTCCTCCGAGGATATATAATAAATCTGAGTATCTTTAGGGCAGTTCTCAAAAAAAAGCTCAGCATTTTTTTTATCTTCAATCAAAAGCTTGTTCTGCTCAGGAAAATCATCGCCAAAATAGGTAAAACTTCCATCGGACTTAGAGGAAACTAAAGGTAAAACCCCTATGGGCTTTCCATTCTCAGCCCCTAAAATAAAATTAAGCTTAAAATCCTTAGTATGGAAGCATGATCTGAACTCCCATAAATCCCAAAGAGTCCGATTCTCACTGTATTTTTCCCAAATAGCTTTGCACTTGCTCTCTTCGGTAATAACTTTAAACTTGGCCATCTAATCTCTATCGTTTGCTCCTGACAATAGAAAAAGTGTATGTTTATAAACTCTCTCAGGCCTGAATTTCTTCTTGAAATTGAGCAAAATTGCCTGAACCTCCAAAATCAGTGCAATCATAGCCTACTCCTGTAAGCCGATAATTCAGTTTTTAGGTATTTTAAATATTTTGCATAGATGGGCTTCCATGAAAATGCAGGTTAGCAGCCTTGAGGCCGAGCCCCTTGCTAAGCACATCTAAAGAGTCCGAGGGGCCGCTCCGTGAGATGCGACGAGCGGCTTTTTAGCTCGCCGCCCGCAATTCACCGGACCTGACCGATGCTTTCAGCCCAGATGCAATGGGCTCGAAGCTGCTAACCCGTAGCGTAGCGGAGATTTTCATGGAAGCCGCATAGATGAGAACAAAGCCTAGTTACGGAGATTTTAAACAAACTTTTCCACAACCTTTTTAAACCGCTATTCGTAACTTTATACTCTAACTAAAGGTAAGTTTCATGCCTAAAGATACTGCTAAGGAAGAGAAGGAAGCAATCAAAACCCAGCACGACAAAGGTAAATTGACGGCTAGGGAAAGAATAGCTCTTTTGCTGGACAAAGGGAACTTCGTAGAGCTTGATGCCGGGGTAGAGTTGAGGAGTACTAATTTCGGATTGCAGGAAAAAAAGAAGCCCGGAGATGGAGTAATAACCGGCTTTGGAAAGATAAATGACAGGCCAGTATGCATTTTTGCCCAGGATTTTATATTCATGGGCGGCTCGATGGGAGAGATGCACAACAAAAAGATATCGGCCATCCAGGAGCATGCCTTGAAGATAGGATGCCCAATAATAGGAATATTTGATTCAGGGGGGGCTAGAATCCAGGAAGGCATTAATTCTCTTGATGCCGGCGGCTTAATTTTCAAAAACAACACTTTAGCTTCCGGAGCAATACCGCAGATTTCCATTATTCTAGGGCCATGCGCTGGAATTGCTGTTTATTCTCCAGCGTTGACTGATTTTATTTTCATGACCAAGAAGATAAGCTACATGTTTATTACCGGCCCTAATGTTATAAAGACAATTACCGGGGAGAATATTGATTTCGACGGTTTAGGTGGGCCAATTGCTCATTCTGAAAAAAGCGGAGTGGCGCATTTTATAAGCGAAGACGAGAAAGACTGTTTTGAGACAGTAAAACTGCTCCTAAGCTACCTTCCGCAAAACAATTTAGAAAATTCTCCTTATATGTCTGTGCAGGATAATGCTGAAAGGCAGAATACAAAATTAAAAAATATAATTCCAAAAGAAGACAAGAAGAGCTATGACGTCAATGATGTAATTAATGAGGTTGTGGACAAAAATACATTTTTAGAGGTGCAGCCGTTATACGCGCAGAATGCAGTCACTGGGTTGGCAAGATTAAATGGGCTATCTATTGGCATAGTTGCAAACCAGCCAAAGATTCTTGCTGGATGCCTGGACATAAACAGCTCTGATAAGATTGCAAGATTTGTAAGGCTATGTGATGCATTTAATATTCCTATTATCAATTTTGTGGACGTAACAGGATATTTGCCTGGAGTCAGCCAGGAGCATAATGGAATAATAAGGCATGGGGCAAAAATACTTTATGCTTATTCGGAAGCAGTTGTCCCTAAGATCAGCCTTATCATGAGGAAGGCTTATGGCGGCGCTTATATTGCTTTGGCATCCAAGCAGATGGGATATGACAAGGTCATAGCATGGCCTAATTCTGAGATTGCGGTAATGGGGGCGGAGCAGGCTGTAAATATTATTTATAAAAAAGATATTGATGCTGACAAGAGCGGGAAAGTAAAGAAGGAAAAAATAGCTGAATATTCTGAAAAATTCCTAAATCCGGACGAGGCCGTAAAACATGGCCAAGTCGATTTAATTATCGAGCCAAAGGACACCAGGAAGATACTAATCCGGTGCCTTGAGATGATTATTACCAAGAGAGAAAGAAGGCCGGCAAAAAAACATGGCAATATTCCGTTATAAAAATTGATGAATAAATCGCGAGGCGAGATTAGTGGCAAGACAATTTCGCCAAGCACTATATGTTGCCGCGAAGCGACATATTGAAGTTTAGAATTACTAAAATTTTTACTCCAAATGGAAGATCTAACCATCAAAGTTGACGGCAAGGAATATAGCGTTAAGGTAGAGGAGACTGAAGATGGCAAGCTTCTGGTGCACTGCAATGGCGATGTCTATGAGGTTGAAACTCCATATAATAAGCAGGCGGCAATCTTCAGCAGGGCAAAGAGACAGGACATAGAAGAAACCGGGAAATCTGCCATCACTGCTCCCTTGCCAGGTACAATATTCGAGGTCAAGATTAAGAAAGGGGATAAAGTCAAAGAAGGGGATTCCTTAATCAAACTTATTGCGATGAAAATGGAGAATGACATCACTGCCAAAAAATCCGGAGTGGTGCAGGAAGTAAGGGTCAAGAAGAATGATACTGTCAATAAGGATGATATTTTGGCCATTATAGAATAAAAGGAGCATTATTAAGAAAACAGTAAATATAAATTCAATTAAAAATAATAAGAACCAATAGAAAAAAAATCAATAACTAATGGAATATAATAAAATTAATATCATAACAATAAAAACACTTAAAATAAAATTTAAAAAATAAATTTAATTGAAAATTGACAAAATGAAGCGGAGGTAATCTCATGGCGAAGAAAAAAACAGAGACTGGCGATAGAAAAAAACAGCAATCAAATCTGAAACTTTTGGTCTTCTCGGCTTTGTTTGCCGCTTTGACGGCTGCAATAGCGCCTTTCAAGATACCTCTTTGGTTTACACCTGTTCCAATTACTTTGCAAACTTTAGCTGTCCTGATGTCTGGAGCAATGCTCGGGCCTTATTATGGAGCCCTGGCAATGATACTCTATGTTGTTGTCGGAGCATTGGGCCTTCCTGTGTTTGCTGGAGGGGGTTCTGGAATAGGAGCTCTTCTTGGGCCAACTGGCGGATATCTGATAAGCTATTTCATAGCAGCATTTGTAATTGGAAAAGTTGTGCAGATGAGAAAAGAGCCTAAGTATGTTGATTATGTTGTTGCAATGGTAGCTGGAACGCTTATAATCTATTTGCTTGGCGCTGGGTGGGCAATGGTTGTGCTTCCAGAGCTGACTTTAACAGCAGTCCTTATAGGATGGGTGCTTCCGTTCATAATTGGAGATACAATAAAGCTGCTCATAGCTGCGCATATAGCAAATACTGTCAAATTAAAGCAGTATTTGAGATAAATCCTTTTTTGAGGGAAAATGAGTTCTGCAAAGATTGAGCTATTGGATATTTTCTCATATAGCTGCATGAACTGCTTGAGGTCTTTAGAGTATATTAAAAAACTCGATAAAAGATATGGAAAATTTGGATTAGCTACTATATTAGTCCATGTTCCTGAATGGGAATTTGAGAAGAATAAGTCCAATATACAAAAAGCAATAAAAAAATACAAAATAAAATTCCCAAAAATAATCGATAAAGACAGAAAATTGCTGGGGAGAATGAAGATTAATTTTTGGCCTGCGCAAATATTGCTAAAAGATGCTCGAACGGAAATTCGAACAGAGTTCGGCGTCCACTACATGGAGTTCGGCACCAACTACGTTGATGGTAAGGAAGTTTACAGGCATGTTGGGGAGGGCAACTATAAATTATTAGAGAATAAGATAAGAACTGAACTTGGAATAAATAAAATTAGCAAATTATTGTTTAAAACTGAGCCAAAGTATTCAAAGCATCCTACAATATATGCCGGCAGCAGAAAAAATGGAAAGGTCTCGGGATCATATGATGCAGAAGACATGAAGTATGGAACTATTTACGCTAACGGGTCTTTTTTGCAAAAAAAGGAATATTTGGAAAGTATTGGCAAAGGATCAATAAAAATAAAAACGAGATGCAAAATAATCAATATTGTTGCAGAATCGTTAACAAAAAAATCAATAATGATTAAAATATCTTCCAATAAAAGAAAAAAAAAAGGAAAAAATCATAAAAAAATCAATACAAAAGTTATCAGAATATGCAATCCGAGACTATATACACTTAATCAATCAAAAAAAACTAATCCGCAAATTTTAGAGATTGAAACTAATAAAGGATTGGCAGTTTATTCATTTTCATTTCAATAAATAATTTCAATCATAAAATATCAAATTTAAAAAACAATGATAGAAGCAAAAAATCTCCATTTCCAGTATGAGGGAGAAGCAGTATTGCAAAAAATAAGCCTAAGCATAAGGGAAGGGAGCTATACTGCTATTATAGGGGCCAATGGCTCGGGAAAGACTACTCTTGCAAAGCATTTCAATGCCTTGCTTACACCAACGAAAGGCGCCGTTTTTGTCGATAATATTGACACAAAAAAAGATCCTTTTGCAGTCAGGAAAAAGGTTGGTTTTGTGTTCCAGAATCCAGAGGACCAGTTGGTTTATTCTATTGTAGAGGAAGATATTGCTTTCGGGCTGGAAAACATTGGCATGGAAACAAAAGCAATGAAGGAGAAAGTAAATTTTATCCTTAAAGAATTAGGGATAGGGCATCTTGCAAAGAAGAATGTCAATGCGCTTTCAATGGGGCAGAAGCAGCTTACCGCTCTTGCAGGTGTATTGGTTATGAGCCCAAAATATATAGTTTTTGATGAGCCAACTACAATGCTGGACAGCCGCAATAAAAATAATATTATGTCGATAATAAATCACATAAATAAAAAAAATAATATTGGGATAATAATGGCCACTAATGTGCTTGATGATACAAAATATGCAGAGAATGTGGTTGCATTAAAGAATGGAAAAATAATATTCAATGATAAAAAATCTAAATTAAATCGAAAAGTTATCAAGGGGGCTGGTTTGGATGCTTAAGAGGCTTAGCTTCGGCCAATATACGCATAAGGATTCTTTAATCCATAAATTGGACCCCCGGATAAAGGTACTAGCGGTTGTTATTTTAAGCGCATCGGCATTTTTGATAAAATCTTACTACAATATGTCCATGCTTTCCTTTCTTGTTTTGCTGCTTGTGCTCATTGCAAAAATCAATTTTTCTTCCTTGATAATAAATCTAAGGCCTTTATCCCCGATAATGATATTTATCCTTATAATGTATCTTTTATTCTCGCCAAACCAATTAGATAAGGGTATATTATCCATATGGAGGTTTTTATTGTTCGTCGCTATAGCGCTTATACTTACTTTTACCACAACAATTAATTCAATGGTCACTGGAATAGAAAAAATGATTGTGCCATTGAAATTTTTTAGAGTAAATCCAAGGACATTTGCATTGCTTATTTCACTGACAATACGATTTATTCCTTCGTTTTTTCTTTACGCAGAGCGTATTAGAGATGCAAGATTAGCCAGGTTAGGCAGCCTGAAGAAGGCAAAGCATATCAAATTGCTGTTTATCCAGTTGCTTGACAGAATTTTCAAAAGCGCATCAACTATGAGCGATGCCATGGTTGCAAGGAGCTATACTGCTGAAAGAAAATCTTATTTCAATAAAATACATTTAAGGGCTAATGATTATATCTCTCTTTTTGTTTTAATGGCTGCAGTATTGATTATATTAATTTAATGAGTGTATTGATTAATTGATCCAATTTATTTAGCTAAAATTGATTTTATTGGATTATTTAGCCTACTTAATTGATTTAATAAGTTAGGATTGTTTTTAGAACTGGCTGCTTAGTTGGTTATTTACTGCCTTGGTGATTTCTGTCCGAATAATATTCCTGTCAGAACGTTAAGGGCCCATGCCTGCCAGACATTTATGGAATGCATGCTTCCAAAGACAAAGTTCCACAGCAATTTTACCGGGAATGCGAGGACTAGGCCTACAATGCCGCTTATCAGTATAACTAATAGAAGAGTGTAGCTCATCTCGAGCATCCTTTTCAAAAACGGCACATCATTCAAAAAGCCCATAGTTGTCAATTCTATAGAAAAAGCAGCCCTTTTTAAAGATTTTGATGAAAAGTTTATAAATTACAGCCAGCTAAAAATCCAAATGAGGGCCAATAGAACTGAGCAGAGGGTTTATTATTCTGATACTGACCATGTCGGAGTTGTTTATTACGCCAATTACCTTAAGTGGTTTGAAATAGGCAGGACAGAGATTCTTAGGGAAAATAAGCTTGATTATGATGAGTTCGAAAGGCAGGGATTAATAGCTCCTGTTGTTGAGGTAAAATGCACATTTAAGGATCCTGCGAAATATAATGACCGGATAATCATAGAAACCAAAGTCGAGCATGTTGGAAACAGCAGCATAAAGTTTGTTTATGGCATAATAAGAAAAAATGACAAGAAATTGCTGGCAGAAGGCTATACTGTAAATGTATTTGTAGGCATGAAGACTGGAAAGCCTGCAAGAATACCTGAGAGATTGAGGAAGATTTTTTATGGCAAGAATTAAACAACAAAAATGTCCGCTTCTGTTATTTTCTTGGTTTTTCCATTTTTTAATTTTAGTATGAGATTGCAGCCATCATCTACGTCTATTGCTTTGCCGACAAAATCTCCATTGAGGGTTTTTGCCTTTATATCTTTTCCAAGAGTATGCGAGGATTTTTTCCATAATGATATTATTTTTTTGTAGCTTTTAGATTCATAGCATTTGTATAATGATGAGAAGTTTTTAATGATGGATTTTGACATATTCTCTATGCTGAATGTTTTTTTTGATTCCAGTTTCAATGATGTAGCTTTGTTTTTTATAGAATTTGAAAACTTATCTATGTTTACGTTAACACCTATCCCAACCAAGGCGTAATTCTCTTTGCCGTGTATGGTTTCGGTCAATATCCCGCAAACTTTTTTATCGCTTATCAAAACATCGTTTGGCCATTTTACCCTTGCATTTAACTGCGATATAGTTTTTATGGATTTTGCGACTGCAATCGAGGCAATAAGCGTAAGGTATTTTATCCTAGCTGGATGCTCTTCTTTTAAAATTATCGTCATGTAAAGACCGCCTAATTCCGAGTTCCATTTCCTTCCAAACCTGCCTTTGCCCCCTTCCTGCTTTTTTGCAGTTATTACCAAATTATAGATGCCTTGGCCTGCAAATTCTTTTGCCTTGTCATTGGTTGATGAAATAGTTTCAAAATTGCAGAATTCAAAATTTAGCATTTAGCTCTTGCTCCATCAAATCACGACGTCCTGCCATTGTCCACTGAGAATTAGATTGGACAAATTTTTTCTTCTCAAGATATCTGGATACTGATGTTGTTACAATTATAAGCCTTTGCTCCTTTGTAAGCTCCTTCTTCTGACCATAATAATTCTTGACTTCCTTGAGAATTTCATTTTTCTCTATAAAAGATGTTGTGACTCTTCCCCTAATAAAATTTGTATTGTTAAGGGCAGCAAGATGGAAGGGTATTGTGGTGCTAATCCCCTGGATTTTGTATTCCTTCAATGCTCCAATCATTCTTGCCAAAGCCTCTTGCCTAGTTTTGCCGTGGCATATCAGCAAGGCCAATAAGGAATCATAATGCGGCAGAACTTTATAGCCCTGATGGCAGATGCTGTTCAGCCTTATACCTGGGCCGCCAGGAGGAAGGTAGTTAGTTATTGTTCCTATCGAAGGGGTAAAGTCTCCCAACGGGTCTTCTGCATTTATCCTGCATTCAATTGCGCAGCCATTCATCTTTATGTCTTCCTGGGTAAATGCCATTTTAGCCCCTGCTGCAATCTTTATCTGCTCCTTTACTAAGTCAACGCCAGTCACCATTTCTGTTACACCGTGCTCTACCTGGATTCTTGTGTTAACTTCAATGAAATAGAAGTTTTTGTTTTTATCCAATAAGAATTCAACAGTCCCGGCGCCTTCATAATTTGCAGCGGAAATTACTTTTACAGCGGCATTGCCCATCTTTTCCCTTAACTCATCACTTAAAGCAGGGCTTGGGCTTTCCTCTATAAGCTTCTGGTGCTTCCTCTGTACACTGCAATCTCTTTCTCCAAGATGGATTACGTTGCCATATTGATCTGCTAAAATCTGGAATTCTATATGTCTGGGATTCTCAATATATTTTTCCATGTACAATGTCTTGTCCTTGAAAGAAAGCATTGCCTCAGCTTCCGCGCTTTCATAGAATTTTTCGACATCTTCTTCCTTCCTTACGATCCTCATCCCCTTCCCGCCGCCGCCGGCAGCAGCTTTAATGATAACAGGGAATCCTATAGTTTTTGCAAGCTTAAGGGCATGGCGCTTGTTTTTGAGAGACTTTATCGTCCCAATGATTATAGTGACTCCTGCCTTCAAAACTGTCTTTTTTGCTTTTACTTTGTTTCCCAAAAGCCCTATTGTCCTGGAAGAAGGCCCTATAAACTTAATATTGTTCTTGGTGCATAATTTCGCAAACTTGGCATTTTCAGCCAAAAAGCCATATCCCGGATGGATTGCATCTGCCTCAATCTTTTTAGCGATTTGTATTATTTTTTTAATGTCGAGGTAGCTTGAGCCTTGGCCAATATAGTAAGATTTGTCTGCAAGCTTTACAGCCAGATTATCTTTATCATGATTGGAATAAACTAAAGCTGTTTCGATTCCCAGCTCTCTGCATGCCCTTATCACCCTTAAGGCTATCTCACCCCTATTTGCAATCAGAACTTTCTTGAACTGTTTTTCTTTTGCCAGCAGGGTGTATTCTTTTTCTTCCCCAACACTAAGCCCTTTTGCAATCATATCAATAAAGCTTTTTGAGGATTTGCTTTCAACTATTTTCTTCAACTCTTTATGGTCAACATGAGAAAACTTTCCAAGAAGCCTTGAGGTTATTGCCTCTCCGATATGCGCCAAGTGCTTTTTTTTGAAAGATGGATTATGCTTTCCAATCTGGACTACATTGCTTTTGATAAAATGATCAATCTCTTGGTAGACTAAAGGAGCTGATTTTTGAACATGCTTTGCGGCTTTTTTCAAGGCCCTATAGGAATAAACTACAGGGGTTAAGCTTTTGTTTAGGGCGGCTGCTAGGGTTTTTTTTAGTTTAAAGCGTATTCCTGATTCATTTACTGCCATAGACTAAAGCATAGTTTTTTGTTTTATAAACGTTTCTACCAATTGGTTACGCGCGATTGATACGCAATGAGGGGCATAAAGCCCCTCGCCGCAGCTTTCTTGCTGCTTGATAGCTGCGGTGTATGGCTTACAGCCATACATCCTTTTTTGGCTCTTAGTGATTCAATTTTAGCCCTAAGATTCCAAGACGAAACCTTTTTAAACGACTTAGCATTAGACGAGACATGCAGGAAATAGACAATTTCAAGGATAAAAACGGGGGCATTTCAAGGGAAAATATAAAGAAAATCATTCCTTATGACGACCCTTTTTTGCTTATTGACCATATTTCAGGCTTATCAAAGAAGAAGGTAGTTGCGACAAAGGAAGTCAAAGCAGATGAATATTATCTTAAGGGGCATTTCAAGGATTTTCCAATCATGCCAGGGGCTTTGATTGTTGAAGGGCTTGGCCAGGCAGCAACTTTGCTTATCCGATATAATATCCCTAATCATTGGGAAAAGGATGTTTTGGCATATAAGATTAGAGGAGCTAAGTTTTTCAGGCCTGCATTTCCTGGGCATACTTTAACTTTTAAGGCTAAGCTCATATTAATGTTCAAAAAAATCGCTTTTGTGAACGGAGAGGTTTTCAGGAATGAAAAGCTTGTTTCGAAAGTGAAGATGGTCTTGGCAATTGTTGATAAAAAGCAATTCCGCGAAAGATACAGCGGGAAAATATAATTTTAAGGTTCTATCGAGGGAAAAATGTATATCAAAGGAGTAGGAATGACGAAATTCGGTGTGCATGCTGAAACCAGCCAGGAGATGTGCTATGAGGCTATTTCCGAGGCTCTTGAAGATGCAGATATGCCATTGGAAGAGATAGATGAAATCATAATAGCTAAAGGAGATTCCTCTGTTGATGGGGAAAGGCAAAGGCTTTTTTCAGCGGTTTTGAGCAGCATGCTGCAGGACAGGGGAATTCCAATCATCAGAGTTGTTGCTGCATGCAGCGGCGGAGGGGCTGCTGTATGGAATGCTGTCAACTCAGAAGCTAGAAATATTTTGGCAGTTGGAGTTGAAAAGCTAACACCGCCTCCAACGAGGTTTGTAACTGATGACCTTATGATGGCCTCAGAGAGGATTTATGAGCAGACAGAAGGGATGAATTTTCCGGCGCAGAATGCGTTGATTGCGCAGCAATATATGATGAAATATAATGTTTCTCCTAAAGACCTATCTCTTGTTGCATTGAAAAATCATGAGAATGCTTTCAATAATCCTAAGGCGCGTTTTTTTGGAAAAAAAGTAACTTTGGATATGATAAATAAATCTCCCATTGTTGCTTCTCCCTTGAGGCTTTTTGACTGCAGCATATCTGTTGATGGGGCTGCAGCTGCGATAATAAGCAAGGATAAAACTGATATTGAGATTGCAGGGTCTTCATTGTACGCAGATAGATTGCCTGCTTTCGAAGCCAAGGATATGACATCATGGAATGGCAGCGTACTTGCTTCAAAAGATGCTTATGCTCAAGCCGGGATTAGTGCGAAAGATGTTGATTTTGCCGAGCTGCATGATGCCTTTACCTCAGTGGAATTGATGGCTTATGAAGATCTAGGATTTGCAGAAAAAGGAAAGGGCAAGGATTTGATTAGAAAAGGAAAGACAAGCATGAATGGTGAGCTTCCTGTGAATACCTCTGGCGGATTGAAAGCCAAAGGGCACCCTATCAGCGCTACCGGAATATCTCAAATTTATGAGATAGCAAGGCAGATGAGGAAGCAGGCTGATAAAAGACAGTTAGACAGGACGAAGATAGGATTAGCGCATAATGTAGGCGGAGTAGGAAGCACAGTTACTGTGCATATATTAAAATGTATAGGTGGTTAAAAATGATAATAAGATGGGTTTCTGAAGACGGAAAGAGAAAGTGGATGTATCCAGTAAAGCAGGATTTGCATACTAAAGGCAGAGTAATCAAACAGGTAAGCAGGAAAGCTAAAATAATTGGAATCACCAAAGTGAATATACCCTCTCCATTGCATCCAATAGTTCCTTACAATATTCTATTGCTTGAAGATGAGTATGGAAATAGAATGCCTAAAAAAACTATGAAAGAGTACAGGATAGGGGGAACTTATGAAGTTATGCCGGCAAAGACGGATGGAGCTGTTGTTGTTACGAAAATAAAATATGATCTTTTGGAGTATCTTAAAGAATCTTTACGGCTGGTCCATGAGTATAATATAAGTGCTGAGGATAAAATTCTGATAAAGCCGAGCATAATTGAGCCTGCTTACGGCTACCAGGCTGTCAATACAAACCCCCAGATCCTTGATGCGCTTTTGGAGATACTTAAGGATAAAGGAGTAACGGATATTGTTGTTGCTGAGCAATCGATGCTTGGGAATGATACTATTGAAAGCGCAAAGAAATCAGAGCTATTGGATGTGTGCAAGAAAAATGCTGTGAAGTTTGTTGATTTATCCAAATCTGAATTTGTTTCGAAGGAATTTGATGGGTTTAATTTTAAAATTGCGAAAGAATTGTTTGAGAGGAAGGTTATTAATTTACCAGTCATGAAGACGAATTCCCAGATTGGAATTTCAGGCGCAATTGAAAATATGTTAAGGGTTGCGGATGCGGAAACCCAGAAAAGAATGTTTTCAGAGGATATAGAAAAAACACTGCCTAAGTTGCTTAAGGTCCTGCCTGAGTTTTTGACAATAGGAGATGCTACTATCGGAATGCAGGCGCAAGGGCCTACATCATTAGGAGAGCCAGCTTTCCTGAATATGGTTTTTGTCAGCAGGGATGCCGTCGCTTTGGATGCTATATTCTCTGAAATGGGGCTTTGGGGGATTCCTAATTATGTAAAAGAAGCTGCTATTTTAGGAGCAGGTAATTCAAATGTCAAGAAAATTGAGGTTGTCGGTGAGGATTTTGAAGCGATTAAATTTAATATGAAGAAAGCTGAGAAAAATGCAAGCGGACATGCAAAGATAAAGCTGATTGATGGCAAGGCAAATCCTTATGTATTTAATAGCGCCTTGGAGATGACTTCAAAGCTGTTCGGGGTTTCTGGGGATGAGGTAAATTTAGCCATAGGTTCCCAGATAACCCATGAGATGGTTGCAAACATGCCTAGGCTGGTCGCTTATGGAAATGAGGCAATTTTAAAGTTGAAAGAGATGGGGATAGTGCCTATAGGCTCAATACCTGAGGATATTGGTGATATCGAGAAAGTAATGCTTTTGAAAAGTGTTTTGGAGAATCCGGATAAGAAGAGCATTAACTTAGGGGATAAATTAAAATCTAAGATTGCTAATATAGGGGCTAAGATAAAGAGCAAGATGAAATAAACTCATATTATAAAACGAGTCCGAGCGATGCCCCTGAGCGAAGCGAACGGGACACTGGGAAAACGGAGTTTTCCGGTGAACTTGGAAATCAAAGATTTCCTGTTTCCTGAAAATTCCTTGAAGTTTCAAGGATGCCGGAAATTATTTCCGAGCATGCATGACGGCGAGGACTCGACTAAACCTACGGAGCAGGCGCCGAACTTTGTTCGAGCAATTGCAGAGCATATTTTTCCATTGAAACTAACCATTACTAAAAACTCATAAAAAATAATTCAATAATCAAACACATTAAAAAATAGAAAAACGAATCTAAAAAACCTAATCAAAATGTCAACTTACATAAAAGGGGCTGGGATGTCAAAGTTTGATGTAAGTACTGAGAATTCTCATGAAAAAATATATGAATGTGTTGCCGAGGCTTTGGAGCATTCAGAGATAGGAATACAGGATGTGGATGCTATATTCGTTTCAAACAGCGAGACAGATTCCAATGGTGAAAGGCAGAAGCATATTGGTCCTTTATTGAGCAGCATGTTCCAGATAAAGATACCGATAGTAACTGTTCCTGCTGGCTGTGGAGGTGGAGGAGCTGCTTTATGGGATGCAGTTGGTTATCAAAGAAAAAATTATTCTAAAAATGTCATGACTATAGGATTTGAGAAACTTGTTGCAAATACTTCAGAAAAAACTACTGATGAGATGTTCATGGGCGGGCAGAGGATATATGAGCAGACTGAGGGAATGATATTTCCAGCCCAGAATGCGCTCGTTGCGCAGCAATATATGATGAAGTATGGAGCTACCTCCGATGATCTTGCACTTGTGGCTTTAAAAAACCATGATAATGCGTTTTTGAATCCTAAAGCGCGATTTTTTGGGAAGAAAGTAACTTTGGAGATGATAAATAAATCTCCTATTGTCGCTTCTCCTTTAAGATTATTTGACTGCAGCATACCTTGCAATGGAGCTGCTGCTGTTGTGATAAGCAAGGATAGGACTGATATTGAGATTGCTGGAAGCGGATTAAGCACCAGCTATCTTTCCAGCTTTGAAAGAGAGGACATGACAACCTGGGAATCAACAGTAAAAGCAGCTAAAGTGGCTTATGAGCAGGCTGGAATAAAAGCAAAAGATGTTGATATTGTGGAGATACATGATGCTTTCACCCCGGTGGAGCTTATTTCATATGAAGATTTAGGATTCTGCAAAAAAGGAGATGGAGCTGCATTGATTAGAGAGGGGAAAACAAATATTAATGGAAAATTGCCGGTAAATACTTCCGGAGGATTGAAAGCCAAAGGGCATCCTATCAGCGCTACCGGAATATCTCAAATTTATGAATTATTTTTGCAGTTTAAAGGATTAGCAGATAAAAGGCAGATTGATGGGATTGAGAATGCTGTGGCACATAATATTGGAGGGGCTGGGAGTGTTGCTGCGGTGCATGTGTTGAGGAAGAGTGGGTGAATTGATTCCCAAAATATATTAAAAGTTGTTTCTTTTAAGTTTGTGAGTTGTTCTATCGAGAAATGTCAAACTAAAATTATATTTCGCCATCATATCCACTCCAGAATCCTTGATGGAGAATGATATCTCTTATCACCCTTCATGCGCAACTCAAATATCTGTTTATGATAATCATAAAATTTCTTTTTGGTTTCGTACTTGCTGGCAATTGCTGCGTAGGCATCCCAGGCCAGCCTATAATCATCTGGCGTTTTCTCTCTTTGAAGTTGTTTTCCTGTCTTCAAATAGTTATCAATATCTTCAAAAATCCAGGGATTGCCAACTGCGGCTCTAGCCAGCATTACCGCGCTGCACCCTAAATCTAACATTTGCTTCGCGCTTGGCCCGTCAACTACTAATCCATTTCCTACGATGGGAATTCTGGCTTTACTGATAATCTCTTGCAAAGCCTCTAGGCCAATTGGGGCGGTAGAAGCATCGGCAGCGGTCTTAGGGTGAACTGTCACATAATCCAAGCCCACTTCATTAGCAATCTCAATTACCCTGAGATAGACTTTCTGCTTTTTCTCTATGTTATTTAAACCAAGCCTTATTTTTATGCCGCATGGAAGTGGAGATTCATTCCGCAATGTGGTTAATAATTCTTTCATCTTTGCCGTTCGCTTGAGCAGCGCTGGACCCTGGCCAATATTGATAATCTCCGGAGAAGGGCAGCCAAAATTTAAGTCGATAACAGAAAGGTTGGAAAACTGCCCGTCCTTCTCCCCCATCCCTTCCCTAATCATGGCCAAAGCTTTTTGAAGAATCTCTTTTTTGCTCACTAGAAGTTGAATCCCAGTCTTGATGGAAGGGGTGTATGTATCTACCAAACTTGTTGTAGCTTTGTTTCCTTGCACTAAAGCCGATGCGCGAATCATTTCCGTGAACGCCAGCGAAGCGCCATGTTGGTAACAAAGAGTTCGAAATCCCAGATCCGAAACACTTTCCATAGGGGAAAGCCACAATTGGCCTAAAGGGAATTTCATAAGCTGTAGAAATAACGGCTAATCTTAAATGTTTTTATTGGTAAGGGTGTTTAGGTATTCAAGAAAATCCGATTACTATTATTCTTTCTTAACATTAAATATATGCACAGCCTTGCCCATTGTTGCCTCTGCTGCTTCCATTAAACTCTCGCTTAAGGTTGGATGCGGGTGGATTGTGGATGCTACGTCTTCTAAAGTTGCTCCCAATCTTATTGCCAATGCTGCCTCGCTTATTAAATCGGAAGCGCCGCTGCCAATAATCTCTACTCCAATTACTTTTTCATTTTCTTCATTCGCTATTATTTTTACAAAGCCTTCTGTCTCGTTTTTTGTCATGGCTCTTCCCAAGGCGCTGAAAGGGAACTTTCCTGATTTTACTTTAATGCCTTTGGCAGAAGCTTCTTTCTCTGACATTCCAACAGTAGCAATTTCTGGATCCGTAAATATAACGGAAGGAACAAGGAGCTGTTCGTATTTTATTTTATTCCCGGCTATAATCTCTGCTACAAATTTACCTTGAGCAGATGCTTTATGGGCGAGCATTGGGCCTTCAGAAACATCTCCAATTGCATAAATATTTTTATCAGAGCTCATCAATTTTTTGTCAACTTTAATAAATCCATTTTCATCTAATTTAACTTTAGTGTTTTCAAGCTTTAGCTCTTTTGCAATAGGAATTCTTCCAACAGCAACCAATACGTTATCTGCATCTAATGCAATATTTCCTTTTTCTTTTGAATCTATGATAACTTTACCATCTTCAAACCTATCTGCCTTTGAATTCAGATAAATTTCAACATCCATCTTTTTAAGGTTCCTCTCCAGAATTGCAACTATAGATTTGTCAAATCCCGGCAGCAATTGATCTGTCATCTCAACAACAGAAACTTTGCTTCCAAGCTTTGCATAGACTATTCCTAACTCCAGCCCAATATAGCCGCCGCCTATGACAACGAGCTTTTCCGGTATTTTTTCCAAGGATAAAGCTTCTGTGGAGCTGATTATTCCATTTTCAAACTTGAAATTTGGAAGCTCTATCGGCTTTGAGCCTACTGCCACTATTGCCTTATCAAATTCAATAAAAGAAACATTATCATTGCCTTCTATCTTTAATTTGTTAGAGCTTTCAAAAAATGCTGTACCTTTAATGACTTCAATATTATGCTGCTTGCATAGGAATTCTATGCCTTTGGCCAGTTTAGAGATGATACTTTCTTTCCATTCAATCAATTTCTTAAAGTCAATAGAAGCATTAGAGACATTAATTCCCATTATAGAGGATTCTTTTATCTTGTCAAAAAGCTCTGCCGCAGAAATCAATGCTTTTGAGGGGATGCAGCCGCATTGCAGGCATATTCCTCCTAATTCACCTTTATCAATAAGAGTGACTTTTTTCCCTAATTGAGCCAATCTGATAGCAGCAACATATCCGCCAGGGCCAGCTCCTATGACTGCTACTTCTGTTTTCATTACTGAGTCATTTGCCATAGGTATAGCTTTTTTATAGGATTAATAAATCTAACGGTAAAATACATGAAAGGATTAAGTCCATTAATCACCAAGTGTGGCGGCGCGGCGAGTTTTGCCTTTGCAAAGCCCTTTTAGGCATTAACCCCGTTAATACTTACATAATATAGTAAAATACTTACATAATACCTATTAATACTTATAGGGTATAGTAATATACTTATATGATATCTATTAATACTTACATGATATATATTCATTTGAATGGGTGGTATTAACAAACAGAAGGAGGTAATCCAATACCAAAAACAAAAAATTTAGATATAAAGTTTCAATACATTACAAGAATGAAATATGCCTAAACAAATTATAATAAAAAACAATAAAAACTATTTAAAGAAGGCAAGATTTAAAAAGCTCTTGGATATGCCTTGAATAAGATGAGCGTAAGCATGCATGGACTGGAATCCTGGAAGCCTGACAGGCCTACATCAAAGGGAGCGGCAGCTTTTCATGAAGCGGTAATTGATGCTTCTTGGAATCATGAATGTTTGGATGAATTAATATCTATTGCAAAGCCAAATATAAAAGATAATGAGGTTGTAGCTGATTTTGGAGCTGGAACAGGGACTTCATCAATAAGAATTTTGCAAAAATTTGGGGCTAAAATAAAGCTTTGGCTTGTTGATAATAGCCCCGCGTGGCTTGGGAAGGCCTATGAATTTCTAAACAATTACCCTAATGTGAAATTTTTTGTCCTGGAAAAAAAGGGAGATACATATTCTACATTGTCAGAATCTGTTGGAAAAGAGACAGTAAATCATGTTATTTCAGCCAATACTTTCCATCTTGTCCCTAATATCAAAGAAACCTTCAAAGGAATAGCAGAGGCTATAAGGCCAAATGGTTATTTCATATTCAACAGCGGGAATGTCACAAGAGAAGGAAGGCCGGAAGGAGCCTTGATGCTGGATTCTACAGTATACAGGGTTCATGACATAGCCATAGATATCATAAAGCAGGATTCCAAATTTGCAAAATACAGAAAAGACTTGGATATGCGTGTAAAAAAAGAGACTCCGCAAAGAATGTTCATATTTCCAGAGCCAAGGCCGATACAAGAGTATCTTAAAGCCTTAAAGGAATCTGGATTCAAGCATATTGAGCCGTACTATAAATGCTTTAAGCTTAAGTATGATGATTGGCTGAAATTCCTGAGAGTCAAAAGGCTGCAAGCTGGAATTCTTCCGGAAGTTGGAGGAAAAGAGCCTTCTCCAGAAGAAGAACAGGATAGAGACACTATAATTACTTTGGCCGCTTACAAGCTCTTTGATGAATTAAAGAGATTGAATCCTCTTGCAGATAATCAGGCTTACCAATGCGAATGGGTTTATGTCTCGGCTATGAAAATGTGAAAACATGCTAAAAGGAAAAGTTGCATTGGTGACAGGAGCCTCAAGGGGCATAGGGAACTCAATTGCACTAGCCTTGGCTAAAGAAGGCGCGAATATAATTGTCAATTATGCCAGCAACAGCAAAAAGGCAGAAGAATTAGTAGAAAAAATAAAGGGCCTTGGGCAGGATGCAATCTCGATTAAAGCAGATGTTTCTGATTATGAACAAGTCGGCAAGATGATGGAGGAAGCTAAAAAAGCTTTCAAAAAAATTGACATACTTGTGAATAACGCAGGCATTGTAAGGGACAGGACTTTGAAGAACATGATGCAAGAAGAATGGAATGATGTCATAAATACTAATCTTACAAGCGTATTTAATGTTACGAAACATGCTTTACCCTTAATTGGTCAGGGCGGAAGAATAATCAACATATCATCAATAATAGGGCAGTATGGTAATTTCGGGCAGACTAATTACGCAGCTGCCAAAGCAGGCATAACAGGTTTTACAAAATCGCTGGCAAAGGAGCTGGGCAAGAAGAAAATTACTGTAAATGCTATTGCCCCAGGATTCATAAAGACAGATATAACAAAAGATATCCCATTCTTCAAGAAAAAAGTTTTGAATTACCTCATACCCTTAAAGGAAGAAGGCAATCCTGAGGATATAGCAAATGTGGTTGTTTTCCTGGCTTCCGATAAATCTAGGTATATAACGGGCGCCGTCATTAATGTGGATGGTGGGTTAGCTTTCTAGATAATGATTTTTAAGTTAATCATACTATGCTAAAACATGCCATGTAGAAAATATAGGTTGACATCAATTTGTGAGCACCATTGAAAAACTCATTAAGTGCGAACGATGACAACCAGAAGCGAAGATTTTCTACTAAGCCGCTAAAACGGGCTTTGTGTAATAAGTAGCTTCTGTGTAGAAAGTAAGGATGGTGTGTATAAAGTCTGGCAAAATTAAGACTTCTTACACAAAGCCGCTAAAACGCTGTATAGTATCATGACATATGTCACTAGCAGAAAAATCTGTTGTATTTTTCTGCAGGTGTTTCATTGTTCAGGCTGCTATGCGGCCTGTAGTGGTTATACCTTAGCCTAAACAATTCTAAATCGTTGTTAGAGAATTTGA
>CAYTDO010000004.1:0-5037 GCA_964436645.1 uncultured Methanosarcinales archaeon
TTTCTTTTTCCTTTATACTAAAATTAATCTGATCCATCCTACATCTTCTTCCCGACAGCCTTGCAGATGGGCTTTATCTCTTTCAGCATCTGTGCGAATTGCTCAGGGTATAGTGATTGAGCGCCATCGCATAAGGCTTTCTCAGGATTAGGATGCACTTCCACAATAAGGCCATCGGCTCCTACAGCAGCAATAGCCCTGCACAAAGGCAATATAATATTCCTGTCCCCGGCAGCATGGCTCGGATCAACAATGATTGGAAGATGCGTCTCTCTTTTTATTATAGGGACTGCTTCCAAATCCAAAGTATTCCTATATGCCGTCTCAAATGTCCTTATGCCCCTTTCGCATAAAATGACATCTTTATTTCCATTGAGCATTATATATTCAGCTGCCATCAGGAATTCGCTTATGGTCGAAGCCATTCCTCTTTTTAGGATTACTGGCTTGTTGACTTTCCCGACTTCTTTCAAGAGATCAAAATTCTGCATATTTCTCGCGCCAACTCTTAGTATATCAACATATTCAGCAGCTATCGGCACATCTCTTACATCCATAACTTCTGTCTCAACCAAAATACCTGTTTTATCTCTAGCCTTTTTTAACAATTTCAGGCCTTCTATCCCTAATCCCTGGAATGCGTATGGGGAAGTTCTTGGCTTGAATGCCGATGCCCTCATTATCTTGATGCCATTCTTTTTCATCAGCTCTGCACATTCTATTATTTGCTCTTCACTCTCAACAGAATCCGGCCCTGCAATGACAGTAAAATTGCCAGCCCCTATAGACACATCTCCAATTCTTACAACCGTAGGCTGTGGATGGTGCTCATTGCTGGCCAATTTGTAAGGCTTTAGTATCCTAACTACTTTCTCAACGCAAGGTATGGAGCCGAATCCATTTGTGGAATCATCATGTATCTCACCTATCACATGGATTACTGTCCTCTCAACTCCATGGAAAGGCATTGGCTTCCATCCATGCTTCCTTATCTCTTCCATTACATGCTCAATGTCTTCTTTCTTTGTTTTTGGCTTGAGTACAATTATCATTTTGAGTCCTCCTATATTATTTTTGTATATATTTTTTGTTCAATTTCACCTTATAACTGTTCTTGAGTTATTTTATAAGGATATTGGATTTTATAAAGCTTAAAGTTGGTATTGAAAAACCTTTGCCCTCGTTTTCGCTCCAAGGCATTTGGTTTTTCAGACCGCGCAAGAAAAGAGCTTATCAAGAGCATGAGCTAACTAAAAATAGAACCTAAAATAAAACCAGTAATTTTGGCTTGCTCTCATAAGACGAGAGAAGGAATAGGTTATTTATAAATGTTGCTGTTTTTAAGTTAAGGGAGCAAGAAAGCAGTTATTTGATTCAACAACGGATTTTTATTATTTGTTAAGATTTCTTGATTATAATCGGCCTTTTTTTCATAGATTTTAAAAGTTCGGCATATTGCAGCAGCCCGGTCTTAGCCCCATGATGCTGTATGACAGACTCTGCATTGGTCATGCCCAACTGCATTGCGAATTCAACATCATTTTTTCTTATTATTCCGGACAAAAAAGAGGAAGCAAAGGCATCCCCAGCCCCTGTTGTTTCAACAACTTTTACATTATGAGGCTTGCCATAATAAAAAATATTATCATGCAAAACATAAACTCCATTCTTGCCGTCAGTTATTGCTGCAATTCTTGGTTCCAATTTAATGAGTTTTTTCAAGAGTTCCTCAATTTTTCCCTTGCCCACCAGTAATTCTGCTTCCTCTTTGTTCAGTATCAGGATTGATGTTTTTTTAAGGATATTCCCTAAGAATTTTGCTCCTTTCTTCGCAAGATAAGAGCTCGGATTGAATGCAATTTTAATATTGCTTTTTTCAGCATAATCTGCCAGTTTATTTAATGTTTTAAAGGATTCCCCCATCATTGATGAGAAATAGAGCCATTTCGCTTTCAGTTTTTTAAGGTTAATTTCATTAAACCTTAAATCGTTATTGGATCCTTTGAATGTTAATACAGTCCTGTCATGCTTTTTGCTGTCCAGTATAACTGAAAATCCGGTTCTTCCATTTTTTGACCTTACTACCAAGGATGAATCTACATTTTCTTTTTCCAGCTGGCTAATGACCCTCTTTGAGTTTTCGCCAAATCCCGTTTTTCCTATAAAAGCAATCCTATGGCCGAGCCTTGCCAGCGCAACCGCAGTGTTTGTGCCCCCTCCCCCGAGTGTAAGGTTCAGCTCCTCTATGAGTATTTTTGAGCCCACTGGATAAGCAATGCATTCTTTTTTTTTCCTGCTGTAAAGCACCTGTGAGAATTCTGTTTTTACAAAAGCGTCTACGGTGGCAGAGCCCACTGTTATTACGTCGTACATATTAGGATTCTTTGATTATAAGTTTATATAATTTGTTGTTTTAGTTTTTATAAAACCCTATTTATAGAAAATCTATGTTATCCTATCTTGTCCAAAATATCATGCGCATCGATATTGCTCAAGGAATTCCTTACCTTCCCCCAGTCTTTCCCGAATTTTGCTGAAAACAGAGTAAGAAGCATATCTTTTTCCTGGTCAGGGACGCGGGCATTCTTGTCTGCATCTATAAGGCCATAAGGATAGCCGAAAAATACAGGATCCCTGCAGTTATCCGATAATAAGCATATAGTTTCCATTAGTTTTTCTTTTTGCTCCTTATAAATTTCAAACCTGAAAATATGCCTGGATTTTTCATGCAATTTTACAAAAGACATCTCTGCCTCATGCTGTGGGTTTTTAATGTCAGCGACAGGATGATAAGCCCATTTTCCTTCAAAATTGAATTTATTCAATGCGTTTGCTATGGAGTTTCCTTTGTCTGTCATCAATGTCATGGTTTTGCTCAATCCGCATATTATAACATTTTTTTCCGCTGATTTTCTGTATAATCCCCCAAAATACTTTTTTTCATTTGTATATGTGCATTGCAAAGAGCCATCTAAAACAATAATATCGTTTTCATTTAAATCATCAATAATATTTGCCGCCATTTTTATTTCTGAAAACCTTCTTATGATATTTGCAACACTTGAAATGCTGGCCCTTGTTATGCCCTGCCTTATTGTTTCGTCCTGCGAGCTGAATAATAAGTCTTCATTGCTCGGTATTATATTGTTCTCATTATTTAATTTAATAAAATCTACATTGTAAAACAACTCATTGTCGATATTTTTCGCTGAAATAAAAGAATAAAATTCAGATTTTTTTGATTTAACCCTTTTGTTATTTTCGTATATTGCGTAATAAACTCTTATCAAATTTAATGAGAAATTAGAGGATTTTATTATCTCGGAAGAGCCCCCATCGATAAAAGCCATTTTGCCACCACTGGTACGATTTTCTATCAATTGGAAGTTTTTTATATCGAAAGAAAATGGGGCGTAATTTTGGTCTGAGAATTGTACATGGCCGTCATTAGCACCGGAAATATTGTTTTTTACCAGGTTTATTATTTTGTCATACGATTGGTCCATTGTCAAACCCCATAAACTGTCTGCCTTGCATCATTGAGGTAAGGCCTGCTGCTTATTAATCTTTTTTCAAGCAAAACTTCCAAAGCATACCTTACGGTCCTTTCCGGCAGCATGCTTATTGAAATCAATTCTTTTTGGGTCAGATCCCCTTCATAGGACAATATCTTATGAATTAATTTTGCGCTCGCAGGCATACTTTTTAATTTAGAAGTTGAGACTATATTAGTCCTCTTCTTGAGCTTTTTTTCTATTGAATGCTCTTTTGAGAACTCCACAAAAAGCGCATCATACTTTGACCTTTCAATCTTCACAATATTGCTTTTCAGCGGCACCCTTACATCCCCGTCCATAATAACTACCGGAGAAGAGGCCTGCACATCCGCAATGTTTACTATAGACTTGTCAGATACAATGACAGTAGTCTTTTTTTCTATTGAAGCTATCGGTGTTATTGATAAAATTGAGGGTTCGCCAAGGATTATAGGGCCATAAGCAGAAAAAGTATAGCCAGTGCTTCCAGTAGGGGTGGATATGATAATTCCATCAGCAGAGTCTTTCCAGAGCTGGCTCTCATTGACATTCAAAGTGTACCTCATCAAAGAAGCGCTTTTAGAGGCAAAGATCCCTATATCGTTTAACGCAGGATAGGTATTTCCATCGAATATCGCAACTATCCTTGATTTTTTTTGGATAGTGTATTTTTTCTTCTTGATTAATTCTATATGCTGTGGGAAAGAAGCAGCATCTGACTGGGCCAGAAAGCTTTGGATGGAAGCAATTCCAAGCAGAGGTATCTGCTTTTTGCCCAGGTCTCTGAATGTCTCAAGCATCAAGTTGTCATCGCCCACTGCCAGGATAAAATCCGCATTGGTTTCCGAAATAATTTTCTTGCTTCCGGAAATTTTTACATCCTTATCTATTTCAAAATCAAGGTTTTTTTTCCTAAGATAAGATGCTACATTGCTGGCTAAATCCAAAGAATCCTTGTCATTCCTGCTTGTTATGAAATACATGCCTCTATTAATGGGCCTATATTTAAATAAATTGCGATTTAGCGGCAAAATATGCCTATATTTTTAGAGTTAAACTGATTTTTGCCTGATTGAATAATTATTTTAAAAAGAACATCAAAATAGGATTATGACATACCAAGAGGCTATTTTAAAGGATGAAACTCAATTAGATGATAAGAACGAAAAATTAATAGAGCTGATTCTAGAGCTAAAGAAACAGAGAAATGCAGTCATCTTAGTCCATAATTATCAAAACCCGGAAATGTACAGGATAGCGGACTATATAGGCGATTCCCTCGGCTTGTCTCAGGAAGCGGCAAAAACGGGTGCCGATACTATATTATTCTGCGGTGTAAAATTCATGGCCGAGACTGCAAAGATACTAAATCCAAAAAAGACCGTATTGCTGCCGACAATGGAAGCTGGATGTTCTTTGGCGGACATGGCAACGCCTGAAAAACTGGCTAAAATAAAAGAGATGCACCCAAAAGCAGCGGTAGTGAGCTATGTCAACACAA
>CAYTDO010000005.1:0-9762 GCA_964436645.1 uncultured Methanosarcinales archaeon
GCTTCGGGTTAGCAGCTTCAAAGTTCTTTATGTTTTTATTTCTAACTGACATTTCCCGTAGGGAGCTTCCCCTTTGTCAGTTTAATGTTTGGTTTAAAGGAACTTTGACCTTATGCTGCTAACCACATTCGGGACAGAGCCCATTCATAACAAAAGTTTAAATATACAACTAATAAAAATTATTGAAGAATGGCTAAAATAAAACTTCCGCAGGAATTGTTGGAAAAAGGGGCTTTAAAATCCCTGCCTGCCAAAGAAAAAGAAGAGTACTTCAACAACCTGTTTAAAAAAATACTGGATCTTAATCCTGAAGGTGTTACTGTATCTCAAATAAAAGAAGCCGCTGGCCTTACTCCTTCAACAATTTGGCATCATCTCGAAATATTGAAGTGCACTGCTCAAGCCAGCAAAATCTCCATGGGCAATGTGGATGTTTATCGCAGCTCTGGAAATCTCACTGTTTTAAAAGAATATTTGTATACTAAAGGAAAATCCCGTTATATTGTCTGCACGTTAAAAAATGACGAAGGGGATTTTGTCTGCATAAGCGAAAAAAGGCAGAACAGGCTTGGCTCTTATACAATTACAAGGGGCATATTTATACCGGTAGAAATAATTGATGATTTTGTTAAAATATTAAGCAAGGCTAAATAAGTTGCAAATAAATAGGGCAAAAATTATCCGTTTATTTATGCTCATCCGCTGAATCTTCTTCGGTTTTATTTGATGGGTTTTCTTTGATTTCATGTGATGCATCTTCTTTGGTTTCTTTCGCTGCCTCTGCTTTGCTTTCAGCCGCTTCTTTAGTTTCGGTCGCTGCCTTTTTTGCTTCACCACCCTGCAGCATCTTTTCAAGCCTCTCCTTGTCCTTATTGTAGGATTCTTCAGATATAAATCCAGAATTATAGGCTTCTCCTAAGGATTTCAGCTCTTTCTCTAATCTTTCCTTTTTCTCCAATGGTATTCTTTCCTTTAACTGCGCAAAGCGCTTCTTTTCTTTCATTTTTTTGGATATTGCGGCAAAGATAATGCCAAACACTAATAAAATCAAAGCAGCGGCAAGGCCGAAAATGTAATATTTAATATTTGGCGATGGTGTTTCCCCATATTTTGATTTTACTGTAAACAAATCGGAGCTTGTTCCTATCAAGTTGTCTGGGGTCTTTACTTCAACAAAAGCAACATAATTTCCCGGCTTCAAATCGGAAGGTATCAGCAGCTTTCTTACAAATTTTGTCTGCGTCTCGACATTTACCACTTCCTCCTCGCTGGCCACAAAGCTCCCGGCAGTGTCTTTAATTGAGTACTTGACATTGACATCTGTATTTCCGAAGCCTTTCAAATTGAATAAGATAATCTGTACCAGCAGCTCATCTCCCTGGAATATATTTTTATAGTCTGGCAGCACCTCTACGTTAACATCAAATAAAGGCTTTGTGCTGTCAAATAGCAGGATTTTTTCATTGTCCTTTTGGATATAAACCTTAGCGCTTCCATTCCTGCTCATTCTTCCGTCTAATTTTATTGAGTTCAGGTTTCCTGGATTTTTTACGTTCCAAGTGACATTTTTACTTTCGTTTATTACCAAGCCTAAGCTATCCCTAAAAGAACTTTCTTTGGTTACAACAACAAGGCCTGTAATCGAAGGCTTATTCAAAAGAATATATCCAGCAAGAGCCGCAATTATAGCTAACATGATTATAAATTTTAATTTTGCATGCATTCCGCCCTTTTTGCTTTTTATTTGCATATTTAGCGCTAATATGGTAAATTTCTGCAATGAGTTAATAAAATTTTTTGTTTTAAAGTCATCAGCATCAATTTTTAATTGCAAATAACTATCCTTGCCGAGGGGATTTTAAGCATTGGCGCAGGCAGTGAAACTCCAAATCGCAGCAGAGCTATGGTGATTTTTTTCCGATTAAATGCCCATCACATGGACAGCAATAAAACTGCAAGGTAGCCGGCAATGCAGCCAATTGAAAGGTAAGGCATAGCAGGGTAAAATTTGCCTTTTTCTCCCTTAAAGAGCAGATACGATAAAGCAATAGCCGCAAATACAGGAACTATCAACGATTTTAAAAATCCCAAAGCAAACGAATTAACAAGCATCAGGTCTTTCAATACCGCGCCTGCAAACAATAGCGGGAAGCCTATATCTCCCCCCCCAAGGACTGCAACCCTTCCATCATCTTTTCCATGCATTATTCCCTGTTCTTTCGTTTGGCCTTGTTGCTTAGTTTGAAATTTTCCCTTGCCATCATAAGGCAGGAAAAGCCCCGCAAAAACATTTGTTTCCGCCTGGAATTTTGCAAGCGTAACCATATGCTTTGTCTGCCTGACCGCTATGATATCATAGATTGAAATAAGAACAAGCAGCATGAAGGCGGCAAAAATATTCATTATCGGGACAAAAACCGCAGCTATCCCCCCATATATGAAAACTTCTGTAAGATTATGGATAATCGGCATGGGCTTATAGATTTTTATTATGGCTAGGGCCAATGCCAGAATTGCTGCTATTTGCTGCGGCATAAATGCTGAAAAAGCGATTGTCATTGTGAAAAAAACCGCGAGAAAAAACCAAATTTTCCAGAGCCCTATTCTCCTGAATTTTATCAATATCAGCAGCAATGCCGTCCCAATTAAAACCGAAAGCAAAATCCAGAGATAAGAATAAGACTGTTCCATCTGCGGCCTCTTAATATCATATGGTAAGTCTTCAGAAACAATTTCCTTTACCGCGATGCTGGTTTCAGGGTCGATATGCTCCTCAACGTGGATGTATTTGCTCGTGATTGCAAGCCCTATAAGCTGAGTGGCAAAAAAAATCAATATCATCAGAAAAGTAATCTTAAAGGTATGCTTCATAAAAATTTTATTTTTTCCGAGTATATAAATATTGTTAAAAAAATTAGCCGGCTAATTTTTATTATGCGCGAAAATGCCCGCAATTTCAAAAAATTTAAATATCTCAAAAATCTAAAGGCATTAATGTCAAATAACAGCCGGCTCGAAGAAGAGTTCTCAAGAATATATTTCACAGCCGAACAGGCGGCGGTTTTGCTTCCAAAAATCAAAAAAATCCTGAAAAGAGTCATAAGCCTGAATAAAGCCCTTGATATTCTCAGCTCCATAGAAATTGAAGTTTACGATGATGATTATGAAAATTTAAAAAAAGTGACTAGAATAAACCTGCAGTTTCACAAGCTATCGTACCAGTTCTTCTCCGGAATTGAAAAAATGGAGGACATGGGGTGCGTAGTAAAGGACTATGAGGCCGGCATAATTGATTTCTACTCAAGGTTTGAAGGCCGCGACATATTCCTTTGCTGGAGGATAGGTGAGCCTAGCATAGGCTACTGGCACGAGATAGGGGAGGGATATGCCGGAAGAAAGCCCATCTTTGAATTAAAAAGAAGCTAAGCAAAAACAATATGCTTTAAAAGTCGGTTGTTCTTTCTGATATATAGGCGAGACCGAGCGATGTCCCTGAGCGAAGCGAACGGGATGCCGGAAATTATTTCCGAGCATGCATGACAGCGAGGGCTCGCACTATATCTGCGGAGCAGATTAAACCCGTTTTTTATTATAAAAATGTTACCAAGAAGAAAATCCAGAAAGGTAAAAGTCGGCAAATTATACATCGGAGGAGATGCCACGATACCTATCCAATCCATGACTGCTACTGACACGGCTGATGTGAAAGCTACCATAAATCAAATCCATGGGTTGGAGGAGATTGGCTGCGACATAATAAGGGTCTCTGCCCCTTCAATGGAAGCGGCCTATGCGCTGAAAGAAATAAAGAAAAATATTGCCATTCCTTTGGTTGTTGACATCCATTTTGACTATAGGATTGCTTTGGAAGCAGTGAAATATGCCGACAAATTAAGGATAAATCCGGGAAATATCGGAAATGAGGAAAAAGTAAAGCTTGTTGTTAATGCTGCAAAAGACAACGGAATTCCAATGCGGATTGGAGTCAATTTAGGCTCTCTGGAAAGGGATTTGTTTGAAAAATATGGCTATTCTCCGGAAGCGATGGTTGAGAGCGCAATGCGCCATATTAAAATTCTTGAAGCTCTTGATTTTTACAACACTATTGTTTCATTGAAAGCCTCTGTTGTTCCAAGAATGGTGCAGGCATATAAGCTATTCGCTCAAAAAACAGATTATCCGCTGCATTTGGGAGTGACAGAGGCAGGAAGCAAAATTCCGGGAGCCGTAAAATCTTCGATGGGAATGGGAATTTTGCTTTCAGAGGGCATAGGAGACACAATAAGGGTTTCTCTCTCTGAAGATCCAAAAGAAGAAGTCAAAATTGGGAAATTAATTTTGCGGTCATTGGGATTAAGGAAAGAAGGTGTTGAAGTCACTTCATGCCCGACTTGCGCAAGAACTCACATAGATGTGATAAAGCTTGTTGAGGAAGTTGAAAACAAGACGGAAAAGATAAAAAAGCCAATACACATAGCAATAATGGGGTGCGCTGTCAATGGCCCCGGGGAGAGCAAAAAAGTGGACTTAGGCATTGTAGGGGGGGCTGGAAATACTAATTTATTGTATAAAGGCGGAAAAATTGTCGCTAAGCTGGAGAAAGACAAGATTGTTGAAGTCCTGATGAAGGAGATTGAAGAGTTAAATAAACAATAATTCTTATAAACGCCTGAACAAAACTTCCCTTGGGTGGCTATGAAAACATTATCAATATTAGGCTCAACAGGAAGTATAGGAACACAGACATTAGAAATAGTAAAGAACAATCCAAGGGAATTCAAGATAGCAGGATTGACCGGCAATAACAATATTGAATTGTTAAAAAAACAGATAATTGAGTTTAAGCCTGAAGCAATTGCCGTAATTGATAAAGAAAAAGCCGATTTGCTAAAATATTTTTTAAAAAAAGATTCTGAAATCAAAAATAAGGGGATTAGTATTAATATTTACTCTGGTGTTGAAGGAATAATAAAAATAGCAACACTAAACGCAGCAGACACCGTAGTTAATTCTCTTGTAGGCTCAATCGGGATAAAACCGACTATAGAAGCTATAAAAAACAAAAAAAACATTGCATTGGCAAACAAGGAGACTTTAGTGGCTGCTGGCTCAATCGTAATGGAAGAAGCAAGAAAAAATAATGTTAATTTGATGCCAATTGACTCTGAGCATAGCGCAATATTTCAATGCATTAATGGAGAAATAGAAAAAATCAATTCAATTAAAAAAATAATCCTTACTGCTTCCGGCGGCCCATTCAGAGATTATACAAAAGCCAAGCTCGAAAAAGTAACAGTAAAAGATGCATTAAGCCATCCAACATGGAGCATGGGCAATAAGATTACAATTGACAGCGCCACCTTGATGAATAAAGGATTTGAGGTAATAGAAGCGCATTGGCTTTATGATATCCCTTATGAGGATATAGAAGTCATAATACACCCTCAAAGCATAATTCATTCAATGGTGGAATTCAAAGACAGCTCAACTTTAGCGCAGCTTTCTTTCCCAGACATGAAAATACCAATACAATACGCACTAAGCTATCCAAAAAGGCTGCACTTAAATGCAAAAAAACTGGATCTGGCCGAAATAAAAAATCTGGCTTTTGAAAAGCCAGATTTAGGCAATTTTCCGTGCTTAAGATACGCCTTTGAAGCAGGAAAGGCGGGCGGAACAATGCCTGCTGCCTTAAACGCTGCAAATGAAGCGGCAGTAAATGCATTTCTTGAAAATAAAATAAAATTCCGGGAAATCTCAAAAATAATAAATAAAATGCTAAATGGGCATAAAACAATAAAAACTCCAAATTTAAATCAGATTTTAGAACTAGACAAAAAGATAAAGGGAGAAACTGAGAAAATAATCAAAAATGAAGAATTCAATGATTAAAAATAAATTAAAAACATGAATCATGCAATAATTTTATGCAGCGGAAACAGCACCAGGATGAATTCCGGGGAAAATAAAGTTTTTCTGGAAATGCTTGGAAAGCCATTATTATACTACGCAATAAAGAATTTTGAAGACAGCAGTTTAGTAGATGATATAATAATTGTTTCGAGAAAAGAAGATAAAATTAAAATAGGTGATATCATTAAAAAATACAGCTTTGGAAAAATAGAAAAGATAGTTGAAGGCGGCAAAGAAAGGCAGGATTCCTCATATAATGGGTTAAAAGCAGTTGAAAATGCGAATCATGAAGATATAATACTGTTCCACAACGGCTGCAATCCATTTGTAAGCCAAGAGGGGATTGAACAGGTTATAGGCGAAGCAAAAAGGGATGGCGCAGCTGCCCTTGCTTTCAAAGTAAAAGACACCATAAAAAAAGTAAACAGCGATAATTTTATAGAAAAAACCATAGAGCGTAATGGTTTATGGCAAACGCAGACTCCCCAGGCAATACGATTCTCCTTAGCATCAGAAGCGTTTGAAAAAGCGAAAAAAGACAATTTTTATGGAACGGATGATATTGCATTGGTTGAAAGGCTTGGGAAAAAAGCAAAAATAGTGTCATGCTCATATAAC
The DNA here is from genome assembly GCA_964436645.1 of uncultured Methanosarcinales archaeon. Classification (GTDB taxonomy): domain Archaea; phylum Nanobdellota; class Nanobdellia; order Woesearchaeales; family GW2011-AR4; genus JACPJP01. Next base: position 6,532 of record CAYTDO010000005.1, read on the forward strand.
AACATAAAAATAACCACAAAAGACGATTTAAAGGCTGCGCAAGGCATTTTAATGGAAGAAGAAAATAAAAATAATAATTGGGCCAGAGATTTTAGGGTAGGCTTTGGACAGGACTCTCATGCCTTTTCCAATGACAAAACCAAGAAATTAGTTTTAGGGGCTTATATTATTGAAAATGAGCCAGGGTTGGAGGCTGACTCTGATGGAGATGTAATATTGCATGCCCTTTTTAATGCAATAAGCCAGGCCTTGGGCGAAAGATCATTAGGATACTATGCCCATGATATGTTTTCAAAGCATGGTATAAAAGACAGCAGGGAATATCTAAAAGTGATTTCGAACAAATTAAGAGAAAAAAACATGAAGTTGAATAATATTGGCATCATGATAGAAGCTTCAAAGCCAAAACTAGAAAAACACACCGATAAAATCAAAGAATCCTTATCTAAGATATTAGAATTGGAAAAAGAAAAAATAGGCTTGACATACACAACCGGCGATGGCCTTACTTCCTTTGGCCAGGGGAAAGGCATGCAGTGCTTTGCTGTGATTACGCTAAAATAGAAAAGTTTTAAAAAAAAGATTGTCTTCTGTGTTAAAATGATATTGAACGGTCACTATCTAACCCTGTATGTTGCCGATAGAGGTATCCCGGGTCCGCAATATGACGACAGCCAAACGATACTTGATATCCTTAAAAACGGCGGTGTAAATATAGATGTAAAGCCATTAGACCTAAAACGGCTAAATCGTATACTTAATGATGGCTATTTTAGATTTATAGTAGGGGATGAAAAAGTGCAGCTGCCGCTATTAGAATCTGTTGCTGCTGATGGCGGTATATTCACCGGATTTATGGGTATTGAAGGAATTGTGGGGGAATTGCAAAGATTAAACGTATTACCAAAGGAAAATTGCCAAAATAAGGGCAAAAAAGTCTAATTCTCATCAAAATCAGGCTTCCATGAAAATCTGCGCTGCGGGTTAGCAGCTTCGAGCCCATTGCATCTGGGCTGAAAGCATCGGCCAGGGTCCGGTGAATTGCGAGCGGCGAGCTAAAAAGCCGCTCGTCGCATCTCACGGAGCGGCCCCTTGGCCTCTTTAGATGTGCTTAGCAAGGGGCTCGACCCCAAGGCTGCTAACCTGCATTTTCATGGAAGCCTCAAAATCAGTAACATTAATATATCAACAGTATATAGAGTATAAAATGCAATTAAGCTCGTATGCGAAAGTAAATCTTTTCCTTAAAATAGGCAAAAAGTTGAAAGGCGGCTATCATAATATAGAATCACTCATGATGCCCATCCAATTGCATGATAATGTGCACATTGAAAAGCTTCCGGAAGATATCATAATAGTTGAAAGCAACAATCCTGACTTAGAGGGCAAGGATAACCTCGCTTATAAGGCTGCGCTCCTTTTAAAGCAAAAATTCAAGGTTAAAGAAGGAGTAAAGGTCTACATTGAAAAAAACGTTCCTATGTCAGCTGGGCTGGGCGGCGGAAGCTCAAATGCTGCGAATGTTATGGTAATGCTTAACAAACTCTGGGGATTGAAGCTTACTGAAAAAAAGCTAATAAGCTTAGGGGCGGAAATTGGCTCAGATGTTCCGTTTTTCATTGTTGGAAGAGCTGCAATTGTTGAAGGAGCTGGCGATAAGATAAAGCCGTTAAAAAAACCCCTTTCCTTGAATCTTGTATTAGTCAACCCAGGCCTGAAGGTTTCAACTTCCTGGGCTTATGCTCACTTTGACAAAACCAAGGCAAAGGAGGAAAACGAAAAGAACCTCCAGCTGCTTTTAAAGGCAATAAAGAATAAAGAAATGAAGAAAATATCCCAAAACCTGCACAATGATTTCGAGCCCATGATAGATAAAAAGTACAAGATATTAAAAGAGATAAAGACCAACCTAAAGAAATTTGGCTCGTTGAGCAACGTGATGTCGGGCTCCGGCCCAACTATTGTCGGAGTTTTTGACAGCATTTATCCCGCAAGGGAGGCGTATTTCAAGCTTAAAGATATTTATCCATTTGTATATCTGACAAAAACTTTTTAAACAATAGAAAGTTGCACCTTGTTAACAATTAAAGTAGTACATTAATAAAAAATATTGATGGGTGGTAAGATGAAAAACTATATTTTGGTTTTAGCAATAATTTCTTTATTTTTGATTAGTGCATGCTCCCAGCAAGCGGAGCCAGTGCAGCCTGCACCGCAGCAAAATGCACCGCAGCCAAAAGCAGTTGTAGAGGCTGCAGACGAACCATCAGCAAGGCCTATTCAGGCAGAAGTGCCGGTTCCGGGGCAGGAAGATGAAGCAGAAGAAACGGTAGTTGTTCCAGATTCAGGTGTAAAAGAATTTGATATGATAGCAAGGCAGTGGGCTTTCGAGCCTTCAACAATAAGGGTTAATGAAGGTGACAAGGTAAAAATAAACATAAAGAGTGTGGACGTAACCCATGGATTTGCAATCTTTGAGTTCAATGTTAACGAGAGATTGCTCCCCGGAAAAACGACTATTGTAGAATTTACGGCAGACAAAAAAGGAGAGTATACATTCTTCTGCTCGGTTTCCTGCGGCAGCGGGCATAGTGGCATGAACGGAAAATTAATAGTGCAATAAATTCTTTTTTCTTTTTTATCTGTTATTTTTTAAATGGCCTCCTCCCGACGCCCTAAAGGGCGGGGAATTAACCCTAGAGGCTATTAAGTTTTTCTGGAAAGCAGTTTAATATGCAAGCTAAAGAAGCCTATGAATACCTGCCTTCAAACTCAAATCCGGCTTCCTGCCATCCAGCTAACCCCTCTTCAAAATCCATGACATTGGCATAGCCAAGCTTCTCAAGCTTTTTTGCCGCATTAGGGGAGGCTTCACATTCCTTGCTCGCGCAATAGACTATAATTTCCTTGTTTTTGTCAGGCAATTCCTGCTTAGACCTAATTCCTATCTCTGCAAGCGGTATATTTATGGATCGCGGTATATGTTTTGCCTCAAAACTTTCCTGGCTCAAGACATCGATTAGGATAAACTCATCATTTGCATCAAACTTATCCTTTAATTCTTTGGCAGTTATTGCCCTCATCTTAACTAAAACCGAATGTTTTAAGAATATAAATGTTTCACAAAAGATAAAATATATAGTATTAATCAAATAAATATATGAATAGGGGCAATTATGCCGGACTTTTTAGTTGCAGCAAAAACATCAGAAATCGATGGGGGGGAAAGCA
>CAYTDO010000006.1:0-7780 GCA_964436645.1 uncultured Methanosarcinales archaeon
AGGGCAGCAGCTTGAGGACATAAAAAATCTTGATGAGATTGTGGATGAAATTGCTATATTCGCAAGGGTCAATCCCGAGCACAAGATAAAGATTGTAGATGCATTAAAGAAAAAAGGCCATGTTGTTGCAATGACTGGTGATGGTGTGAATGATGCACCTGCTTTGAAAAAGGCAGATATTGGAATTGCAATGGGCATTACGGGAACAGATGTTGCAAAGGAAGCAAGTGCAATGATTTTATTGGATGACAATTTTGCCTCTATTGTAAATGCTGTTGAGGAAGGAAGAGGAATTTACGACAACATCAAAAAGTACATAGGCTTCCTGCTCTCGGGAAATATCGGAGAAGTCATGATTGTTTTCCTGGGCATAATTTTCGGGCTTCCATTGGTGCTTACTGCAACCCAGATATTGCTCATTAATTTGGTTACGGACGGGTTGCCTGCGCTTGCATTGACAACTGATTCATTTGAGCCAAATGCCATGTCAAGAAAGCCGCGAAAGCAGGACGAGTCAATATTCAAGGGATTAAGGCCATTCTTAATCTATTATCCGATTGCGCAAGTCACAGCTTCGCTTTCAATATTTGTTTATGTGCTAAAGACAGAAAACAATCTTTTGATGGCGCAGACAGCAGCTTTCCTGACCATAGGAATGTTTGAGCTTTACCAATCATTGGCTTCAAGATCCACAATCTACCCGGCGATAAAGGTCGGGCTTTTCAAAAATAAATGGCTGATATTTGCATTCGTATCATCATTCCTTGTTATTTTGACTTCTATTTTCATGCCAAAAATATGGGACATTCCATATGGAAAAGCTCTTGACATGGTGCCACTTAGTATGGGGCTGTTTTGGTTTATTGTTGCAATAGGCTCTTTAGGCGCGATAATAATAGAGATTTGCAAGTACTTCAACTCAAGGAAAGAGCAGATTGAGATTTAGTGTTTCGTGGCGTGCGGCTTGACTGGGGACGCCCCTCATGAAAATCCAAGGCATTTTCAGGAGTTCTGGAAACCGAGTCAAATAGTCTGTTGGTTCTCGAAAATCGTAGATTTTCGGAACCTCAAAAATGCTTCGCATTTTTGTTGGCTTCCATAACTTACGGGGTGTCAAGCAGGTTTTGAGCAAGAGCGAAAAACCGTCGCACAGCCTTAAAGGTTTATTCAAACTAGTTTCTTTATTTTCAACTTAACCTTTATAAATAAACCTAACTCCCGTATCAGTATGGAATTAAAGCAAGTTTGTAGGGAAATATTGGAAGAAGCCAAGAAGAAAAATGTAAATGATCTAAAGTCATTCAACCAGATTAAGCTCCATGTTCTGGCCAGATTGAAGTACAAAGCAATGCCAAAAAACACTACAATAGCTGCTGTCGCTTCTGAGGAAGACCGCATCATTCTAAAAAAAATTTTGTCAATGAAGCCAGTCAGGACAATTTCCGGAGTTGCCCCCCTAGCATTGATGACTGACCCTTACCCTTGCCCACACACAATAAAAGGGATTGGGCCGTGCACTTACTGCCCTGGCGGCCCCGGAAGCGTTTTTGGGGATGTCCCGCAAAGCTACACCGGGAAGGAGCCGAGCACAAGAAGGGCAATAAGAAACCATTACGACCCTTACATCGGCGTTTTCAACAGGCTGGAGCATTACATTGTCATGAATTCCATTCCTGAAAAGACAGAAGTAATTCTGCAAGGCGGCACATTCCCTTTTTCACCTCCCTCATACCAGGAATACTTTGTAAAATACCTTCTGAAGGCAATGAATGATTTCTCCAGGCTGTTCTATAAAAATGACGAGCTTGACAGGAAAAAATTCAACATATTTTTCGAGCTGCCTGCAAACGTTGAAAATGACCAAAGGACGGAAAGGATACAAAAGAAACTGATATTCATGAAAAATATGGATTTGGGCGGCAAAAAGGCTTTAGAGTCTATAAATAATATTTTTTTTAATGAGGATATTGATAAAAACAAAGATAATATTCCAAAAAATAATGGCAGATTAAATAAGGATTTGTTTTCGCAATGGAAAGAATTCAATAAGGCTTCTATAACCATTGTAGATCCTGATACAGACTTAATAAAAATAAGAACTAATGAAGATAAAAAAGAATCCAATGAAAATAAGAACAATGAAGCCCTAATAATAAAAACTATAATGAATAATCCCCAAAAAAATAATGAAAAAAATTTAAACCCTAATATTGCGGCAATGAAAAGCCTGATTGCAAAAGTCAATGAGCAAAACAATAAAGAGATACTCCTTGAAAAAATGCAGGAGGAAAATGAAACTGCAAAGATAAGGTGCATTGGCCTTACGATAGAGACAAAAAGCGATTATGGAAAATCAGTGCATGGCAACCAGATGCTTAAATTAGGCTGCACAAGAGTAGAGATAGGCATACAAAGCATCTATGATAAAGTCCTGGAAAAAACAAACAGGGGCAACACAGTACAAGATAATATAGACTCAATAAGGATACTTAAAGACCTGGGATTCAAGATCAATGCCCACTACATGCCCGGCCTTCCGTACACAACAAAAGAGATGGACAGGAAAGGGCTAAGAGAGCTTTTCGAAAATCCAGACTATAAGCCAGACATGATGAAAATATATCCATGCATGGTAATGCGGGGAACAAAACTATATGAAGACTGGAAAGCTGGAAAATTCATACCTTTATCCACAAAAGAAGCTGCGGAACTTATAGCAGAGATGTTCTCTTACGTTCCCGAATGGTGCAGAGTCATGCGTGTGCAGCGAGATATTCCGACTTATGCAACCTCTGCAGGAGTTGACAGGACAAACTTAAGGCAATACATGGATAAGATATGCAAAGAAAAAAATATAATCCCTAGAGATATCCGCGCAAGGGAAGCGGGCTTTAATTATGTGGATAAGAGCATATCTCTTAAGGATGTGAAAATAAAAGTTATCGAATATGAAGCATCCCATGGAAAAGAATTTTTCATAGAAGCGGAAGTGCCGGAAGATGATGTTTTAGTAGGCTACTGCAGATTAAGATTCCCATCACAATTTTTAAGAGAAGAGATAACCGAAAAGTCAGCCCTGGTAAGGGAGCTTCATGTCTATTCTTTGGCAGTCTCAATAGGAAAAACATCAGAGGAAAGCTTCCAGCATCGCGGCATTGGAAAAAAGCTTATGGAGAAGGCAGAGGAAATAGCAAGAAATAATGGGAAGGATAAGATTGTAGTTATCTCTGGCATAGGTGCAAGGCAGTATTTTGCAAAAATAGGATACAAACATGATGGGCCGTATATGTCCAAAACAATATAATTAAAAAACTAAAATGGCAGAATCAAACTTAGAATCAGAAAAGATAGAAATCAAGCAGTCATTTATAGACAGATACGGAAAACTTACAGATTTCGAGGTTTTCAAAAAATATTCCCTAAGCTTTCTTAGAAGGTCTATCAGGGTAAACACTATAAAAATGTCCGTTGATGACCTTAAAAAAAGGCTGGAAAAAAACTGGAATCTTGAACAAGTCCCTTGGTGCAAGGAAGGTTTCTTCATAGAGCACATAAACAAGGAAAGGAGGGATATAGGAAACCTGATGGAGCATACTTTAGGCTATTTTTACATCCAGGAAGCAGCCTCAATGATACCTCCGATAGTCTTGGATCCCCAAGAAGAAGATATAGTTTTAGACATGGCAGCTTCTCCTGGCAGCAAGACAACTCAAATTGCCTCTTATATGAACAACAAAGGGATTTTAGTAGCTAATGATTATACTGTCGACAGGATGAAGCCTTTAAGCCTCAACGTCCAAAGATGCGGAATAACCAATTGCATTATAACTTTGATGCAGGGCCAATGGTTCAAGAATCTGAATTTCGATAAAATACTGTTAGATGCTCCATGCTCAGGCACCGGAACAATAAGGAAGAGCCTCAAGACCCTGAGAGTATGGAACCCTTACATGATTGGCAGGCTGGCAGGCACTCAAAAACAATTGATAGAAACTGCATTCAATAATTTAAAGCAAGATGGAACTTTAGTATATTCAACATGCAGCTTAGAGCCGGAAGAAAACGAAGGAGTAATTGATTTTCTATTGAAAAAATTTGAAAATGCAAGGCTGGAAGAGATTCATCTAAAAAACCTCAAGAGAAGCCCTCCAATCTTAGAGTTTGAAAAAAACAAATATAGTGAAGAAGTAAAAAAATGCCTTAGAATCTGGCCGCAGGATAATGACACTGAGGGGTTTTTTGTTGCTAAGATAATAAAAAATTAATCTTCAATAATATTATTGTTTTTTAGCATTTCATTCGTAGTTTTTTCAACTGCATTGATATTAATATTCCCATAGCCTTTGGAAATTCTTAACTTTAATTCATTATTGACCTTGCTAATAATTTTACTTTTTATATCAATAATATCTTCCTCTTGGAAAGGTTCATTTACGGGATTGATTTTTTCCCTGTACCTTTTGGCTATTTCCAAGGAGCTTAATAATTCCCCGTTATAATGTTTTCTGACTGCTTCATCTTCTATTGCTTCCTTTAGAATCTTATGCACTATTGCATTAGACAGGTTTCCAATTAGCAAATCAATCAGTTTGTTTCTGTTTTGGGCCATTTTTTACCCCATTAATTACCAGTTTAAATGTATTCTCATATAGCTTCTCATATTTTGCCAAGAAGCTTTTGTCCACCAAATTCTCCTTTATGTTTCTGACAGAGTCCTTCCCGAAGCATCTGTTAATCTCCTTATCAACTGATTTCAAACTTATGATCTTTTTATGGAGAAATAGGATTATTGCAAAAAGATTTCTCACAAATTTGTATTTTTCCCTGCCTGTCAAAAAGTAAAAGTTAGTTATCAGCAGCTCGCTTTTCAGCAAATGCAAATCCAGCAATTTATAGTTTATAACGTTTTTAGTTTTGAATATCGTTCTTTCTCGTGAAATAAATTTACTCGTCAACATCTGAAAAAGGGGGTCTGTGTGTATTCCTTTCAGAAGTGTTTTGAAATTTAATAATATGATATGGACTTTTATGCCTAATGCCGATTTAAAATGATTTTCAATGCTCTTGATGTCAATGCTTTCTTCTGTAACTACAATTACGTCTATATCCTCAAAATCAAAACCTTCTTCAATAAATGAGCCGGCAATTATTACGTTGTCCACATGTTTCAGGTAGTTGAATACCTCTTCTACTATTGCGACTTTTACAGGCTCAAGATGCTTTATGCTGTAGTAATAAAGCGCAGGCTTTGCCTTTTCCAGGACTGGCTGTATTAGCACAGTGGCACCTACCTCAAATCCAGGGGCCCTTTCCTTTGAAATGTACACCTGGTCCATTCTGCTGCCCCTGCTTATTTTCCCAATCAATACCATATTACGTAAAAGTACGTAATAATATTTAAATGTATCGAAAATCTTTAGATTTTCGGACATTTAAACTTGAAAATTTTTAATTTTCATGGTTTAAATGTTTTGGTTTCTAGAATAATTTTTGATTAAAAAATGCCTTAGAATCTGGCCGCAGGATAATGACACGGAAGGTTTCTTCGTTGCCAAGATTAAAAAACATTAATAGGCAACGAACGAAACTCAAGGAACAAGCGTAGCGAAGTGACAGAGTTTTTTATTGTGAAGATTAAGAAATCATAGAAACTCAATAAAAAAATAAAACACTTAACTGTTAATTGCCGCAACTATCTCGCCTGGATTTCCTGCTTTGAGCCCGTTAGCTCCCATTTTGCTGAAGCCATTCGTTTTTTTCATTTCACCTATCTTGTTCTGCAGGAATTCTATGGTCTTGGAATTATCCTGCATATTCAGCATGCTTCCGCATTCCGGGCATTTGTATTCAAAATCAGTAGCCTTATCAAAATTAACCCTTACGCATGCATTCTGGCATAAATAGAAATTACCTTTGTTGGCTTCTTCTATCTTCAGCCTTTCAGTGAATTTAGCCATTTTGGAATAATGAAGCTGTACCATAAGATCCTTTATTCTTTTCTTATTGAATGTCCAGTAGCTGATATACCATCCCTTCTGCCTGTCTTTTTTTCTGTAATAAGTGACAAGATTATGGTTGTAAAGCCTATACAAGATGTTCCTTATCTCATGAATGTCAGCCTTAACCTTTTCAGCTATCTTAAAGTCAGAAATATTCTTCTTGTCTTTTAAGTATTCCACTACTTTGACGCTGTCTTCTCCGACAACTTCCTTCACAATTTCGTAAATCTTGTTGTTTGTTGTTTTCATTTTGAACCATTATTTTGTTTTATTCTTATTCAAAATGAAGGCTTGAAAATCATCCGATTTTCATTGTTTTCATTTTGAACCATTATTTTGTTTTTAACATAATAACTGATAGCCTTGCTTTTTCCCATTGTCGCCAAAAAGCCACCACCCCCTCGTCTTTAGTCCAATTAGATGGGACTGTTTAGGTGCTTCTGCAGCTACAATTGGCTTAGAACTATCACCTACTACGTTGAGTAAACCTATTATTGTATTACTTATATATAAACTTTGTGGTTTTTAACTCTCAAATCCATACCCAAACACATATATAAACATTCAATTATTTTTTGGCTCACTAGAAATCCTGAAGTTGCCATCAATTTGCGAGCACCTGTTAAGATGGAATAATGATGACAAGAGGGACGGCTCCTACAGAGAATGTCATCCTTAGCTAAAGAGATTAAGTGCGAGCCGATGGCAACCAAGCGTTAGCAAGAGGATTTCTAGTGAGATTATTTTTCAAATTGTTTATATATGACCTGCCTAAATGCTATTACCAATGGATTTGCGCACATTAACCAAGAAGATTGAAGCATATCTTGGCAAAGACTTAAAGTTTTCTATGCGCGAGTTTAAGCAATTGCAGTTATTAAAGGAAGATGTTCTGAAATTGGAAGGGCTTATGAGCCATGCTGGCAAAGACCATGCTGTTTTATTGGATTACTATAAGAAGCATGCCCAGGAGCTGCAGAGATATTCTGAAAGGGTAGAAAGAAGGATGAATGTCTGGATAAAAAGATTAGAAAATCTCGTTATTGCTGAAGCGCAGAGCTTAACCCCAAGGGACAAGGAATCTTTTGCATTATGGATAAACAAGATTAATATCTGCAGAAATAATTTAATTAGGATTCTTGCCAGAAATGGCGAATTGCATAATTTAATTAACGAGCCATTTCCAGACTGGAAAAAGGTTGAGGCTAAAGTTAATGAAGCGCTTGGAGATAATTTGCATCCTGGGATAAGGACTTTAGTTGCCTTATTTCAGCAATTGGGGCAGATTGAAGAAAAATTAGGGAAAACTTCTCAGAATGCATCTCCGGAAGAATATCAAAAAAGATTGGAGCAGCTTAAAAAATGGAAGTTTCCCGTTAAAAAAGAGCGTCAATTGGCAGATTTCTTAATCTGGCATTGGGATGGAACAATTGAGATGGCAAAAGCCGCAGATTATAATGCCTACTATTTGTTTGAAGTTGGCTTGCCTGCTGTTAAAGACTTAATTAACGAAAGGACATGGCCTGGAATGGTTGAAATGGCAAAAGCCGCAGGTACTAATGCATCTAGTTTGTTTGAATATAGTTTACCTGCTGTTAAGCATATTATAAATGAACGGACCTGGCCAATGATTGTTAAAGGTTTTATTGAAATGGCAAAAGCCTCAGGTGGTAATGCACACGATTTGTTTGAATATAGTTTACCTGCTGTTAAGCATATTATAAATGAACGGACATGGCCAATGATTGTTAAAGGTTTTATTGAAATGGCAAAAGCCTCAG
>CAYTDO010000007.1:0-24758 GCA_964436645.1 uncultured Methanosarcinales archaeon
AACCTTAACAAGCGATTTTGGAGCGCAGAGCCAGGGCGTTGGGATAATGGAAGCTGTGGCTTTGGATATTAATCCTGATGCTAAAGTCATACATCTCATGCACGGATTGCCGGATTTTGGCTTAAGTTATGCTGCCCGCACAATGGAAACTTTGAATTATGTGCCAGTTGGATTTCATGTTTGCGTTGTTGATCCTGGAGTCGGGACAAAAAGAAAGCCAATAATAATCCAGACTGGAAGAGGAGATTATCTTATCGGGCCGGATAATGGCGTTTTAGTTCCTGCAACAAGATTTCTTGGCGGAATAAATAAAGTTGTTGAGATAACTAATGAAAAGTATATGAGGAAGCCAGTCAGCCCGGTATTCCACGGCAGAGATATTTTCACCCCAGCAGCTGCTCATTTGTCTAAAGGCATAAAGATGGAGGAATTTGGAGCAGAAATAAGCCCTTTATTGCTTGCTGAGGCGCCTTACAGCGAGGCTAAAGTGGATAAGGACAAGATAAGGGCAAAAGTGATTTCTATAAATAAATTTGGCTCATTGCACCTGAATATAACTCATGCTGTCTGGGATGAATTAGGGGTTAAGCTAAATAAGAATGTGCGCTTGTATTTTAGAAATGAATCCCTTGAAACGCCTTTTGTAACCACTTTTGGCGATGTAGGGGAAGGAGAGGACTTGCTTATTGAGGATGATTATGGCAGAATAGAAATTGCACTGAATCAAGGCTCATTTGCTAAAGAGTATAAAGTTTCTGTAGGGGATGAATTTGTAATCCAGAAAAAATAAGGTAAAGTTTCATTAAAAATAACTCATTGCACGCAGAAGCCAGAAAGCTTCACCTTTTAAGGCGAAGATGAATGGCTTCTGGTGTCCTGAAAATCCGCGTCTAGAGAAAGTGTCCGTCAAGCCCAGCACTTTAGTGCGGGGTAGGACACTTCCAGCGGATTTTCATGACTTTGCTAATTAAAAAATAATAATTGAAACAGAAAAAATTAAACTTAAAATCATAAACATATAAACTGATAATTTAAATAAAAATTTCATAAATTCCTAAAAAAATGATAAAGCTAGTCTTGCAGAGGCATGGGGAAAGCACATGGAACAAGGAAAACCGGTTTACTGGCTGGACTGATGTAGATTTGACTGATAAAGGCATTGAAGAAGCCAAGAAAGCTGGCCAGATTTTGAAGAAAGAAGGGTACGCCTTTGATGTTGCATTTACTTCTATACTTAAAAGAGCCACAAGAACTTTAGATATAACCCTAAAAGAAATGTGGCTTAAGAACGTCAAAATATACAACTCCTGGAGGCTTAATGAGAGGCATTATGGGGCTTTGCAGGGCTTAAATAAATCGGAGATGGCTGCGAAGTTTGGAGAGGAACAGGTTCATATATGGAGAAGAAGCTACGATATAAGGCCGCCAGCATTAACTAAATATGATGAAAGATATCCTGGAAATGACCCTTTGTTCAAGGATATTGATAAAAAAGACCTTCCATTGACAGAATGCCTTAAAGATACCGTGGCAAGAGTAATCCCATACTGGGAAGAAACCATCGCTCCTGTGCTAAAATCTGGCAAAAGAACAATAATATCTGCGCATGGCAATAGCTTAAGGGCTTTAGTCAAGTATTTAGATAATGTTCCAGACAAAGTAATACCTAATCTGAATATTCCTACCGGTATTCCTTTAGTTTATGAGCTTGATAATAATCTGAAGCCCGTAAGGCATTATTTTCTCGGAAGCAAGGAAGAGGTTGAGAAGGCAATGAAGGCTGTGGAGCTGCAGGGGAAGGCTAAGAATTAATTATTTGTTGTATGAAACCAAGGCAGCCGCTCCTAATATTCCTGCATCCTTTAAATTTGATTTAACCACTTTTGGAGGCTTTGCAAAGTATCTTTTTTCAAGCTCTTTTTGCATTGGCTTGTGGAAAAAAGGCCATGAGTTTGCTATCTTGCCGCCAATGATTATTATATCCGGGTCAAATGCGTAGGTTATGTTTGCCAGGGCAATGCCCAAATAATATCCGATTTTTTTATATGTTTCCAGGGCTTTCTTATTGCCATTTAACGCAAGATTTTGTATGCTTTTTGGCTCGGTCTTTCCGTCGAAAATGTTCTTTATGCCCCTTGAAGACACATACTCCTCTATTGACCCTGTGTTTTTGCTCTTGCTCTTCAACCCGTCATATTTTATGCTCATGTGGCCCAATTCTGCAGCATTTCCTTTCCCATAATAGAGCTTTTTATTGATAACTAGGCCGCCGCCAAAGCCAGTCCCTAAAGTTATTCCAACAACATTATTGCAGGATTTTCCCTGGCCAAAAAGAGCTTCCGCAAGAGCAAAACAATTGGCATCGTTATCCAGAAATACGGGGACTTTGAATTTTTTCTCTACAATTTTCTTGAGCGGGGTATTTTTGAATGGCAGATTTACAGGATTGGTGATAATACCTTCCCTATAGTCCATCGGTCCAGGGCTTCCAATCCCTATTCCTAAAATATTTTTTTCTTTTACTTCTTCAATTGAGGAAAAAATCCGCTTTATTATCTCTTTTGCGCCTTTTTTTGCTTCTGTTCTGAGCTCATGCCTTTTGATTATGCTGCCTTTTGAAGAAAGCAATGCAGATTTTATAGTTGTGCCCCCTATATCCACACCGACGACAGTTTCCATATCTTTTATTTAGAGCTAGTTATATTTATAGATATCGGGCGCTATACTGGCCAGAACTGCTGCCCGGATATATCCCCCCTTTTTTAAATCCATAATACTCATTTTATTTGTTGTGGAAATTGTCTGCTCGGTTGTTGAGGTCGACTAAGTCTATGTCTTCCAATCCTGAATTATCGTTTTCCTCATCTATTCCTTTTTTCATTCTTTCTTCACCTGTAAAAATTGGGAGGGCTTGAATTATATAAACTAATTGCTAAAAAACTTAGTTATTTGAACCAAAATAGTAATATTTAAATACTTTTATGGTTTATTTGAACCATAATGGTAGAAATTATAGACGAAAAAGACAGAAAAATACTTGAAATACTAAAAGAAAACTCCAGTTTATCCACTCATAAGATATCTAAAAAGACATTAATTCCTGTAACAACTGTGAATAACAGGATAAAAAAGCTCAATAAGGAAGGAGTCATAAAAAAATATACGGTGCAAATTGATGAAAAAAAGATTGGAATCAATCTGACGGCTTATATATTCGTGCAGGTTTCTTTAAAGGATTTAAAGCAAAACAATTTGAAGGTCAGCGACCTAGTTAAAGAAATAAGAAAAAACCCCATTGTGGAATCAGCTGAAAATGTTGCAGGAGATATCGACTTAGTCGTTAAAGTCCACGCCAGAGATATGGATGAGCTGAAAAATTATGTGTTAAACAATTTATCTGATATGAGGGGGGTTGAAAAGACGACTACTGCAATCATCATGGAACACAAATAGCTATTTTCTGTACACGACTCCTGAAGGCTGCTAATCATATACCTCTATAAAATTTTGCAGCGTCTTCCGGCAGGACGGAATTAATTATGGCGCCTGTTGAGAATTCAAATCCAGCCCATTTTGCAATCCTTGGGGCAACCTCAATATGGAAATGAAGATTATCCTCTTTTTTGGAGTATTGGAAGAAAAAATTATAAGAGGCATTTATTGATTTGAGCCTAGACAGGATTTTTTTCAGAATTGCGGCCATATCATTTAGCTCTTCATCTTTTAATTCTGTCCCCGCAATATGCCTCTTTGGGAAAATCCAGGCTTCATAGTTAAATCTCGATGCAAACGGAGCGAATGCCATTGCATTTTTTGTCTCAAAAATCTTTCTTTTGCCCCTTGATTCTAATTTTATTATGCTGCAATATGGGCACGTCTTGAATTTTTTTGCGGCTTTTATTTTTGTATCTATCTCTTCAGGTAGGATTGGGATGGAAGCTACCTGTATGTGAGAATGAACCAACGATGTTCCTGCTAAAGGACCGTTATTTTTAAAGACGGTGACATATTTTATGCTTTTATTTTTTGAAAGGGCATTTACCCTCAGAAAGCATACTTCCAAAACTTCTTTTATATGCCTTATCTCCAGGTCTGCAAGCCCTTTTTCATGCTCCCTTGTTTCAACTATCACTTCATGGGCACCATATGTGTTTCCTTCCAGCAGCAAATCTCCATTTTTTCTTAATTTTTGGCTGCCGTTTAATTGCACAGCCGGAAATTTGTTCGGGAACCATCTTATCTTCCATGTGCCTTTTTCCTCGACACGGCCTATTTCTTTGGGCGTAAGGTGCTCGTTAGCTGGGCAGAAGAGGCAGGTTTTTGCGCTGCTATTCGGCTTGTCATCAATCTTAAATTCCATCGGCCTTTTTTTTCTTCCACCGGCATAGAATATCCATCTGTTAAGAATGTAATCTTTTCTTAGAATTCCCATTTTTATATCATTTTTTTTTCTTATTATAAACTTTTTCATAATATTTAATAATAAACATATAATACTTGAGAATATGGACTTAAAATCAATAAAAGATAAAATACCGGAAAAACTCTATAAAATTCTTGAGAAAGACATAAAGGAATTAAGGCCAGCACAGGAAAAATCAATTGATAAGGGGCTTTTAGACGGAAAAAATTTGCTTGTGTGCACTCCGACTGCATCCGGGAAAACTCTGATAGCGGAGCTTGCAGCGCTTAAATCTATTTTTGAGGGTAAGGGAAAAGCTGTATATATTGTGCCATTGAAGGCGCTGGCCAGCGAAAAATATAAGGATTTCAAGAAGAGATATGAAGGAGCGGCAAAAATAGCTTTGTCTATCGGGGACATAGATAGTGCGGATTCTTATCTTGTCGAGTATGACTTAATTATAACTACCTCTGAAAAGCTGGATTCATTGATAAGGCACCACGCCCCATGGCTAAGCCTGGTTTCTACAGTAATCATTGATGAAATACACTTATTGAATGACGCGGAAAGAGGGCCTACTCTGGAGATAATAATAACAATCCTGCGGCAGATATTAAAAAAAGCGCAGATAATAGGATTAAGCGCTACAATTGGAAATTCTGAGGAACTTGCGGAATGGCTGGGGGCGGGGCTTGTTATTGATGATTGGAGGCCTGTAAAGCTGCATAAAGGGGTTTATTTCAATGGAGAAGTAAAGTTTGAATAGCATCAAAGCCCAAGGCTTTCTACTATAATCTCAGGTTCAAATTCCCTTAAGTCTTTATATTCCTGTCCAACGCCTAAGTATATTATAGGCTTTTTGGTAACATAGCTTACGGAGATAGCAGTCCCGCCTTTCTCATCAACATCTGCTTTTGTGAGGATGATACAGTCTATGCCTATCATCTCATCATATTTCTGGACCTGCTCAATGCAGTCGTTTCCGGCAATGCTTTCTCCGACAAATATCTTGAGATCGGGCTTTGCTACTCTGACAACCTTCTTCAGCTCATCCATGAGATTTTTATTATTATGCAATCTGCCGGCAGTGTCTATCAGGACAGCATCTATGTTTTTTGCCTTTGCATGCTTTATGGCGTCAAAAGCCACTGCAGCTGGGTCAGAGCCATAGTCGTGTTTTATAACTTTTACTCCAATCCGGTCAGCATGCAACTGTATCTGCTCAATGGAGGCTGCCCTAAATGTGTCAGCTGCCGCCAGGACGCACGAGATTTTTTTGTTTTTCAGCATCTCAGCAATTTTTGCTATTGTTGTTGTCTTCCCTGAGCCGTTTATGCCGAAGAATGCAATCACCACCGGCTTTTCTGCTTTACCTTTTATTTTTTCAATCAGTTCAATTTTTTCAATATTAAACAAATCATTGATGGAATTTCTTAATGAGTCTGTGACTGTATCCTCGATTTTCATCCTTTTTATAGGGGTATCAACAAGATTATTTTTAAGGTCATTTTTTATTTTTTCAATGACTTCCATCGCGACATTATTTTCCAGCAATGCCATTTCCAGGCTTGAAAAAAGATCTTCAAATTTTTCTTCAGAAATCTTTGTGGTTATTATTTTTTCTTTTAATTTGGCGAAAAATCCCTTTTTTTCTATTTTTTCTTCGTATGCATGTTTCCGGATATCCGTTTGATCATAAACTTTTGCGCCTTCTTTATACGATTCTTCCTTGAGGTATTCTTTAGCCTCTTTTTGAGGCATTTTTTCCTGGAATTGGTTTTTTATTATTGTATCTTCTCTGCTTTTTTCTGCACCCCCTATTATCTCTTTGACATCATTTTCACTTTCAATAATTTCTTTTTGTTCTTCGAAATCAGAAGGCTCTGGCAATACTTCACTTTCAGCTTGTTTTATTTCCGGCTCCAGAATTATCGCTTTTGGCTCTTCCGGGGCAATGTTTTTTCCAGCTTCAGTTATGAGATTTTCGACTTCATTAGCCCCTATACTATATTCTTCTTTTATTGGTGCCTCTGCTTTCTCTTTTGCCCCTTCCTCCACGCTCTTAGAGAACTTGGAGATGGCTCCTTTTAGCTTTTCTTTTAGGAATTTAAACATATAATCACTTATTGGCTTTGAAGCTCGGAAGCAATCTTATTTATTTCTTGCTCCATAGAAGCAGCTTTTTGGATATGGTTCTGCAGTTCCTGCGAGACATTTTCCTGGACCTGGCTAATCTCCTTTAGCTGGTCGCTTATTATTTTTTTAGTTGATTCAAGGTTTTTGTTGATTGCGATATTTGCGCCTACATTGACTATGAATCGGTCTTTGCTCTTGAGCTCTGCCTTTGCATATATGCCTGTGCTTATTGGTATCAGTATCTCTGCATTTTCCCCGGCATTTTTTAAATCTTCAAGGCTTTGGCTAGTTGACATTAATTCTACAAGATGATTATTCAGCGAGTTGCTCTGCTTTTCAAGCTGCTTTATCTGCTGCTCAAGCATCTGAAATTCAAGGTAAAGCTTCTGCAATTTTTCTTCTTTTTCTTTCATTTGAAATTGACCCCAAACTCTTTAAAATGAAAAGCTAATAATTATGGGCATTTTTTCATTTAAATTTTTTTCTTTATCTTTGCGTATAAATTATCGTAAACAGCGCCCATGGATGTGCCTTCGTGCTGCCTTTTTATTGTTTCTGCCAGCAATGGAGCGATTGAAATCACTTTTATCTTGCTTATCTTTTTTTCCTTAGGAATCTCTATGGTATTTGCGACTATAACTTCCTTTATATCTGACTCCTGCAGCCTTTCAATTGCAGGGCCTGAAAGCACCGGATGAGTAGCGATGACATAAATTTCCTTTGCACCTTCTTTTTTTAATATTGCGGCAGCTTCTGTGATTGTGCCGGCAGTATCTATTATATCATCGACCAGAACTGCGCTTTTGCCTTTCACTTCCCCTATAACATGTTCTGCCTTTACAATTCCTTTTTCATCTCTTCTTTTATCGATTATGGCTATTGGAGCATGCATAAATTCTGCTATCTGCCTTGCCCTTTTTGCCCCCCCTACATCGCTTGCAACTATGACTAAATCCTTGAAATTCTTGTTTGCGATATATTCAACATATAATGGCCTTAAATCAAGATTATCAGAGGGCACATCAAAAAATCCCTGGACCTGGTCTACATGGAGATCAAAGGTCATTACCCTATCAGCCCCTGCTGCTTCAATCATTTTTGCAACCAATTTTGCTGTTATCGGCTCTCTAGCTTTTGCTTTTCTATCCTGCCGTGAATATCCATAATAAGGTATGACTGCCGTTATTCTTTGGGGAGAAGAACGCTTTAATGCATCTATAATGATAAGGAGCTGCATTAGGTTAAGGTTTGCATCAGGGCTTGTAGGCTGTATTACATAAATGTCGGAACCCCTTACGCTTTCAAGAATCCTTGCGTAGATCTCTCCATCGCTGAACTGATGAATATCGACAGGCGTCAGCTTTATTTTTAGGTATTTGGCTATCTCTTCAGCTAATGGCCTGTTTGCGGTTCCTGATATTATCTTAAGGTCGCCTTGCATTTTATTCCTATACTCACTCACATAAATAATTGAGCAATAGTTATCCGTTTGTAATAAGTAAAGGGCATATCCAATTAAAACCTAAGGTTTTCAAGGTTAGTCGAGCTAACCATTGCTCAAATCACGCAAAAATGCTAATGCATTTTCGGTGCGTAAACACGCAAAAATATTTTATATTTTTTGGTGTCCTGAAAATCCCGCGGATTTTCATGATATTGCGCCCTTTACTATATTCTAAGTATTAGTTTTAATTTAAAAAGCTTTGGGTTATTTTGCTATATTTTTTAGGTTTTTTTGTTTTTCTTATAGATTCTAAATATATTCTAATAGTATTCTTTTAAGATTAAAATAGAAATCTTTATATATCCTTTATAGAACATGGTAGAACTTCATGGCAAATAAGACTACTGAAAAGGATGTTGAAAAGATACAGGTTACTTTCAACAAGGCACAGCTTGAGCTCATAGACCAATTTAAGGGCATATTCGGCAATTCAAGGGCAGAGGTTGTAAGGTATATTGTAGCTAACTGGATTTTTGACAAGAAGCAGAAGAAAGAATAAACTAGGCAAATCAAAATGAGCATTTGGAGAAATTAAACGATTATATCACCAAATGCCTGAGCAGAGGATACAGCCCTCAAATCATCGAGAAGCAATTGCTTTCCGTAGGATGGCCTAACAATATAGTTGATAAGCAAATTCTGGAAATTATGGGGCCGAGAAAATAAATTATATGGGCTCTTCGCTTAATTCCTTTTCAATTTCCTTCTTTGAAGCGAGCATTATCTCTATCTCCCCAAAATGCTCTTTCTGCTCCAGCTCAACTTTCCTTTGGTTTGTAAGGTGCAACAATGGAATGAAAGTATATATCTTGTCTTCCTTTGACTTTGAGGGCAATAGTTCTGAAAAAGTAAGCTTGCTTTCGTTGTTATTGCTAAAGAAAACCATCATCTTTGAATAAACATCTCTTATTGCCTTCCCTATGTCCATTGTTTTTTTTGGAATGTGGACGTTCATGGGTGGCATTGAATTAAGGACCCTTCTCCTTTTTACTTCAAGAGCCTTTTCCAAGGCATTTACAAGGTCGAAAATTGAAACTTTTCTTTTTCTTGGCTGGGGAGTCCTTGGTATCAATGGATGCTTTTCATGGCTGTATCTTGGCTGCTCATCGATAAGGCCCAAGTCATTTTCCATTTCCTCTTCCTGCTCTGAAAGCAGCCTGTCAAATTCTAGGATATCCTCGTTAAGCAGCCTGTTCGATTTTATCTTCAATAAAATGGCAGCTGCAAGAAGCATCTTTCCGGAAATTCTTAAATCCAGTTCTTTCATCTTTTTTACAGTATCTATATATCGGTTAGCCAGCAAACTTATATCAATGTCCCAAGGATTCATCTCCTCTTTTTTTACAAGCTCATAAAGGATAGCTTGCCAGGTAACTTCATCTTTTGTGTAGAGGATGTCAAAAATCTTTTCGTTGCTGTCCACTATGGATTTATAGAGATTATAGTATATAAATTTAATTGAAATATCTGATAAAGAATTGGCTATAATTAATCAGAAACATTTTTATATGGCTCGGGATTGCTTTTATATCCTATTTGGGCCCGTAGTTCAGCGGCTAGAACGTCGCCCTTACAATGTCTATATGAAAGGCGAAGGTCACCGGTTCAAAACAGCTTTTTGCTAACGCAAACACGCGAAAATCGAAGATTTTCGGTGCGTAAAAATCCATCGGGATTTTTTGCACACAAAATCGAGATTTTGTTGTGTCCTGAAAACCTAAAGTTTTCATGAAACCTGGAAAAATGCGGCGAACTTACCTTCGGTCGTTCGCTTGGGATTTTGCAAGCAAAATCAAAAAAGCTGATGAAAGTCCGGTCGGGCCCATTCATTATCCAATAATCATTTTTTTTTGTTTTTCAATGCGCCAGTAGTCCAGTGGTTAAGATACGGCCTTGCCAGAGATTTGGAAAAATCTGCTCAAAAAGGCTGTGACCCGAGTTCGAATCTCGGCTGGCGCACCTTTGTTAAGAATTCTTTAGATATAAATTGATTCAAGGAGCCAATCTTTCGATATTTTGCCGTGTTTAATGTTAATGAAGCTAAGGTAATTGTGAAACTTCCTGATATTTTCACTAAGCCTTATTGTTGTTATTTCTATTATTGAATCCTGGCCGTGATTCTTGAGCATTGATGGCAGTATTTTTCCGTTGAAACTTTCCGATATCTCATCATCAGACGAGCCCTCAATGACCAAAAGAATAGCAGTGTGGCCGCTCACCTCAGCAAAATCAGACTCGTAAATATGCTCGGTGAATAATGATTTTATTTTAGGCTCCTTTTTTATTTCTTCTTTAAGCTTCTTCTTCGTTATGCCCATCTTGAATTTGAGGATGTAAAGGTGTCTTACCCTATCTTGTTGATTTGTTAACACATAATAGTTTATTTTGTTCTCCTGCTCCAGTTGTTTTCTCTTCCTGCTTACCGTCCTTATTGGGACTCCTGTTAATTTCCCTATATTATTATCTGACATTCTTGGGTCCTTAATCAGTGCTTTAATGATAAATCTCTCCTGCTCGTCGAATTCCATATTATTTTGTCCTATTTAGGCTATATTTTCTTTAAATTACTCTTTTTTTTGTCTAATTAGGACAATTATCTGGCGCAACTTTTATATAAATCTTTCGCTATACAGACTGTGTTATAGCAAGACGCTGTAAAAAATCAAGTAAATACTGAAGTATGCCTTAAAAGCATATGGAAGTGCTGAAAGAAAAGCGCCTTGCTATAATAATTTTAAAAATGGAGTGGGAAAATGATAGGAAAAAAGCCTTCTGAAGAAACAGACAAGGGAGATTTTTTCAGCAGGTTTGAATTTGTAAACGGGTATGATGGGATGATGGACTTTTTAGATAAGTAGCTTTCTTTAAGATTCCATCAACCTCAAAATTCATATAGCTTTTTCTTTAGCTGATTGATAAGGCTTCCATGAAAATCTCCGCTACGCTACGGGTTAGCAGCTTCGAGCCCATTGCATCTGGCTAAAAGTATCGGTCAGGTTCCGGTGAATTGCGAGCGGCGAGCTAAAAAGCCGCTCGTCGCATCTCACGGAGCAACCCCTTGGCCTCTTTAGATGTGCTTAGCAAGGGGCTCGACCTAAAGGCTGCTAACCTGCATTTTCATGGAAGCCGATTGATAAGAAACTTTTAAATATGGACTATAATTCTTTAAAGGTGCGGGCCCGTAGCTCAGCCTGGTTAGATAGGTAATCTACCTAGACCAAAGCGCCGGTCTTATATGACCGCTAGCGGTACAAAATTTAAAAGCCGCTGGAATCTAGGCGAGCCGGAGGTCACCAGTTCAAATCTGGTCGGGCCCATTTATATTTTTGAATGCAGTGAGAAATCAGGCTGGGTTGATGCGCTCGAAAACACGCCCCGTGCTTTAGCACGGGGTCGTTTTTTGACACTTGCAACTTGTTGCAAGTTACGAACAAAGTGAGCATGAGGGCTAAGTCCTTATGCGGAAATCTGGCCCGGCCTATTATTATCATCCTTGCTCCCATAGTGTAGTCCGGCCAATCATACTGCCTTCTCAGGGCAGTGACTCGGGTTCAAATCCCGATGGGAGCGTTTTTTTATTTTTGGTGCTGGTCAAAGTGGCCGAAGGCTTGGTAAATCTTATCCATGGCTTCCTCTAAGAACTTCTTCTGCCGCTTTTATATGAATTTCTCTCCCTACTTTAATTCTTGGGATTTTGTCTATCGGGCTAAGCTTATTATCTAATCCTTCATCTTTCTCCAGGATTCCCATTAGGTACCTAAACTTATCATCAAATTATTTCTTTTCTCCCAGCCTTCTTAGTACCTCTTCCAGGTTAGGCTTATCGCCAAAGTCCCTTTGTTCATGCTCCATAGAGATTAATTAGAATTCGTTCTTTTTAAACCTTTTTATTTATTTACCACTGTAGAGATACGAATTATTTTCCAGCGAGAGGTTTTACCATACCCCCTATTGCTAGCTGTATTATAATTATAGGATTAGTTATCTTTAAAGCAAACTTTTTAAATAAAACCTTTCTCATCCTAATTATGAAAGCCAGGGATCTTAAAAAAAAATATTTTGAATTTTTCAAGGAAAAGGGGCATAAGCTAATACGGTCAGCTCCATTGGTTCCTGAGCACGACCCTACAGTATTATTTACAACAGCAGGCATGCATCCTTTGGTTCCGTACATTATGGGGGAGCCGCACACTTCCGGGAAGAGACTGGTAAATGCGCAGAAGTGCATAAGAACGGGAGATATAGACGATGTGGGAGATGCAACCCATCTTACTTTCTTTGAGATGCTGGGAAACTGGTCCTTAGGAGACTATTGGAAAAAAGAGGCCATAAGCTGGAGCTTTGAATTCCTTACATCTAAAAAATGGCTGGGCCTGGATAAGAATAAATTATCTGTAACGGTTTTTGCAGGAGACACAGATGCTCCAAGAGATGATGAATCTGCCGATATATGGAAGAGCATAGGCATTCCCCCCGAAAGAATTTTTTACCTTCCAAAAAAAGACAACTGGTGGGGCCCTGCAGGATCTATAGGACCATGCGGCCCTGATACTGAGATGTTCATGGACACTGGTAAAGTTAAGTGCAGTGAAGACTGCAAGCCGGGATGCGGCTGCGGCAAATATTTTGAGGTGTGGAATGATGTCTTCATGCAGTACAATAAGACCAAAGAAGGAAAATATGCTCCATTGAGCCAGAAAAATGTTGATACGGGGATGGGTGTTGAGAGAACATCAGCGATGCTGCAGGGGAAAAAGACTGTATACGAGACAGAGGCATTTTTGCCATTGATAGAAAAGGTAAAGTCAAGCTCTAAAGCAGAGAATGAGCATTCTATCAGGGTAATTGTTGATCATATCAAAGCGGCTGCTTTCATATTGGCTGAAAAAGTTGCTCCAAGCAATCTGGATCAAGGATATATACTCAGAAGGCTTATAAGAAGAGCCATAAGGCATTTCAGGATTCTTGGAATAGAAAGAAATAATTTTACTTCCGAGGTATCTATATTAGTTATTGACATGCACGGTGAGGATTATCCCGAATTGAAGCGCAATAAATCTTTTATTCTTCAGGAGCTTGAAAAAGAAGAAGAGAAATTTAAGAAGACTTTGGAAAAAGGGCTTAGGGAATTCAATAGGATAATAGGGAAAGAAAAAGATATAACTGGCAACGATGCTTTCATACTTTTCTCAAGTTATGGATTTCCTTTGGAGATGACCGAAGAGCTTGCGAAGGAGAACGGCTTAAATATCAATAAACGTGAATTTGAGGATGAATTCAAAATGCATCAGGAGCTTTCCAGGAAGGGTGCGGAAAAACGCTTTAAAGGCGGATTATCGGATAGCTCAGAAGAGTCGAAAAGGCTTCATACAGCCACCCACCTATTGAATGAGGCTTTGAGAAAAGTTGTTTCAAAAGATATCATACAGAAAGGCTCAAATATAACACCTGAGAGGCTGAGATTTGATTTTAATTTTGACAGGAAGCTTACATCGGAAGAGATAAAGGGAGTCGAGGAGCTTGTCAATGAAAAAATAAGAGGGGCAATACCGATAAAACGCGAGGAAATGAGCCTTGAGGATGCGAAGAAGAAAAAAGCGCAGGGGGTTTTTGACCATAAGTACTCTGACAGGGTTTCTGTCTATTCAGCGGGGGATTTTTCAATAGAAATCTGCGGCGGCCCTCATGTGAAAAATACGAAAGAGCTTGGGAAATTTAAGATAATCAAGGAAGAGAGCTCTGCAGCAGGGATAAGGAGAATAAAAGCTGTTCTGGAATGAATAACAATCCATTTTAGATAGTAAAGCTTTTAAATAAGAAAGTTTTCCAGCATATAGCCTATAAGAAACCAGTTAGCGTTTCTTTTTAGTGCATTAGGAGGAGAAAGAAAATGGGAGATTTTAACCGAGGAGGACCTCGAAGAAGTTTTGGCGGCGGTGGCGGCGATGGCGGCCCAAGAAGAGATTTTGGACCAAGAGAGATGCATAAAGCAACTTGCTCTGAATGCGGACAGGAATGTGAAGTTCCTTTCAAGCCTAAAGATGGCAGGCCAGTTTTCTGCAGAGAATGCTACTCAAAGAAAAGAGCTTTTTAACTCTTTGAATTAAGCAGGCATATTAAGATTTTTTTTGTTTTTATTTTTTGTTTATTTTATTCTTTATTTATTATCTTTAGAACTTATAGCCATTAGCCAACTATGTTTCGCCCTTTATTAAAAAGATTTAAATATGATGCAATCAAGGATTAGCAAATGCTTGAAATCCTCAAAATTTTACAGGATGAGATTAAACCTATAGCCAAGATTGAGAATGACTGTTGGATTAATGTTATTCAGCCAACTGAGAAAGAAATCGCCCAGCTAAGGCAGATTATTGATCTTCCGGATGATTTATTGAATTCGCTTAAGGATGTTGATGAAATACCGGCAGTGGAAGAGCACTCGTCGTATTCCTTTATCATCATAAGAACCCCCTATAATCATCCTAAATCCGACTTGAGCTATACAACCAACCCTCTTGGAATTTTCCTGCATGATCGCTTTGTTCTTACTATATGCTATGAAAATAATGATGTGATTGATAAATTAAAGAGCAACCCATTCAAATTCAGGAAATCGCAGTTTGTTCTTAGACTCCTTCTGGCATCTAGCAAGATTTTTTTGACCTATCTGAAGGAAATGCACAAAAAGATAATTGCATGCGAAGAGCAGCTTGAAACTTCCCAAAAGAACAAAGTAATAATGAACTTTCTGGAACTAGAAAAATCTCTTGTTTACTTCGACACTTCCCTGAAGTCTAATTATATTTTAATTGAGAATCTTTTAAAGAATAGAAGGCTTATGAAGCACAAAGAGAACACTATTATGATGGATCATCTAATTGAAGAAACAAAACAAGGCATTCAGATGACTGAAGTCTACAGCAATATATTAAGCAATACCCTTGATGCTTTTGCTTCTATAATCTCCAATAATCTTAACATTGCAATAAAGACCCTTACATCATTAACATTGATTTTCAACATTCCTATGTTGATAGCCTCCATATATGGCATGAATGTGGACCTTCCCTACGGCAATTTTCCATACACCTTTACCTTTATCATGGCATTTTCACTGATAATGTCGCTGATAGCAGTCTTTATATTTGCCAAAAAAAGATATCTTTGATTTTTTAATATGTTTTGAGAATGCTAAAGCCTTTTAAGGAAGTCATTAATGTCAAATACCATCTTTGCTGAATGTATTTTCTTCTCTTTTTCCTTGAGCTTCGCCACATCCTCTATCTTTTTTGTTATTATCTTATTTATGTCAGATGTGTAGTCTTCAAGCAGAACAGAGACATTCTGTTCATTTATGTATGATGGATAAATTACATAGTCAGCGCCAGCATCGTAAAGCTCCAGAGAATTACTCAGGCTTTTTGCTGTAACTATGATTATGGATTTTGGATTATTGCGCTTTACTGTCTTTATTATGAGCTTATTGTTTTCTGTGTCAATGAGGCTTGATATTGCTATCTCAATATTTGAGAAATCAATTCGATCAAGGAAATAAGGGCTGTAAATGGAGCCATATACAAATGGTATCTTTTCATCTTTTAAAATGCTTATATTTGCCGGATCATTTTCAATTACAAGGATTTTTTTCCCTCTCCCTTCCATCTTGGCAAAAAATTCCTTGCCTAAATCATAAAAGCCGAAAAATATCACGTTGTAATTTTTTAAGTTTTGGACATCTTCCTCATTCTTCTTGCTTTTAAACCTACTTTCAAATTTCCTTAAAAATTTCTCGCTGCGCTGGAAAAGAATGCCTTCGTATTTAATGATGTAAGCGGAAATAGCCATCGTTCCTATGACTAATAGAATAGCTATTGCGCTGATCTCTCCTGAAACCAATCCATTGGCCAAGCCTGCGAAAATAATTATCATGCCGAACTCAGAAAATTGAGAGAGGCTCATAGCAGATTTGAAAGAAGTCCTTAAATCATAGCCTCTAAGTTTTAACAGGGTGTAGATTATGGATGGCTTGATTATAAAGCATAAGACCATGAATAACACTATGAGGTATATTGCGTTTGCAGCAAAACTGGTTTTCAGCTGGAAGCCCATCCCAACGAAGAACAGAAGATTGAAGAATATTATCAGGGGCTTTAATCTGCCGAGTATTTCATTCTTGTATTCTGTATTTGCAAGGGTGATGCCCGCGATAAAAGCGCCTATTGAGGTAGAATAGCCCAGAATAGGGGATAATAGGACAAAGAAGAAACAAACGCCAAGGCTTACCACAAACATTAGCTCTGGATAACGCACAGAAAACCTGAAAAGCCTATTAAGTATAAATTTCGCAAAGATAAAAGCTGCTGCTACGAGCATAATTCCTTTAAGCGGCACCAGCATTATCTGCGCGGTTTCCGTTTTCCCGAATAAATTAAAAATGCTTAATATTATTATGGCAAATAGGTCTTCGACAACAAGGATGCCTAAAGTAATTTTTCCATAAAGAGAAGATGTCTCTTTCCTGTCTTCTATCCATTTTGCTACAAGCAAAGTGCTGCTGAACATGAACAAAATGGCTAAGTAAACACTTTCTTTGGCTTCAAAGCCTAATAACATCGCGGAAACGAACGCTACTGAGAAGAAGGCTATTGACTTTAGTGTTGTTATGATAAATATATCTTTCCCTATATATTTGAGATTGTTTAAACTGAATTCAAGGCCCATGAGGAATAGAAGGAAAGTTATGCCTAATTCAGCCATTGGCATTATCTGGCCAGATGCAGCATCCTTTGACAGGATTAACGATGCAACGAAGCCAGAAATTATGTAGGCAATGATTATAGGCTGCTTGATAAGCTTGATGATTATAGAGATTACCGCAACAATAAGGAACAATGCGGCAAAATTATTGATGAATGAATACATGAATAACACCTTTCAGAAACATTTCTGGCTTTAAGTTAAGTATAAATATGTTTGGTTTGAGAAATTTTATTATCTTTATTTTATCCAATATTCTAAGAAAAACTAATTTATAAATCTCATGTGCGAATGCCCGGCGGTTATTAAGGTACAAAGAACAGGAAACTTTGTTTTTATGATTAATTAAAGATATACTTATTGGTTGCTTACACTAAGCCTGTTAGAGCTGGATGATTGGACCTTGCCATTTGCCTTGAATGTTGCTTTTGCAACTGGAAGATTGAAGTCTCCAAGTATGGAAAGCTTTGACCTAACTTTGTATGAAAGAACACGCTCTTCGGAAAGATCCAGCTTTTCTATAGTCCATTTTGCCATTGTTGTCCCTTTTTTCTCATGCCTCATGATTTTTGTAGGTTGCAATGAGCCTATTGGCGCATCACTTCCTATGCCTACCAAACCGGGGATATAATCAGTTACTTCTATTTCTTGGAGCCGTATTTGGCCTCTGTTTTGGATGTGCAGGACGACATTCATCTCTGTTATGCCTCCTTCTTTCTTGACAATATTATTGACTTCTTTTATCATGACCAATGGAGACCTGAAGAGGAAATAGGATATTACTACTGCCGCAAACAATATGATTGCGATCATCAAAGGCACAAAATTCCTGGTTATGGCGACCTGCATCTCTTTTTTATCAAGCTTTACATCCCACACAAAGTATCTTTTTCCATTCTCAGTCATAACTTTTGCATTTGGGCTTGTAGATGAGAATATAGAACTAAGCAATGATGTTTCGACTTTAAAGCTTCCCTTATAATCCTCGTTATTAGAGGCAAACTTGTAAGTGCTTTTTGTTGTAAGGAACCCCCTTTCCTCTTTGATCAGCTGACTGCCTTTATATTCTATGGTTTCTATCCTTTTTGTTACCTGGCTTATTGCCCTCTCATCAGCAAAGACTGAAACTATTACATTGTCATATTGCGGCTTTGTTAAAGGATCTAAATTTGTTATAACCTGCAAGATTTTTTCTTCTTTTGGATCAAGATTTGTGCTTAAAGTCTCTTTTATGAGATTGCTTTCTATCCTTACCTCTAAGCGTGTGTAATTAATCATATTCTGGTTGTTGAGAACTATTTTGATTGGAATCTCGTTTCTTGGATCTATCTTTTCAGGCACCCCTACGCTCGTTATAACAGTGGGAATGTACCCTTGCATTAATGGATCTGTTGAAAAAATAGTGACTTTTAGGGGAACAGAAACTGCGCTATCCAGGACTTTGGACCTTACGTTTAAATTTACCTCGTAGAAACCTATCTCTTTTATTTTCAAAGGGTCTACTAAAATCTCAACACTGCCTTCTTCTCCAGGATTGAGCTCTAAGGTTATTGGGTTGACTATTGGATCAGTTCGCACATCCCAGATTGGAAAGTCTAAAGAATATATCCTGTATTCATCCTTTACATTCAAATTATTTTTAACAGTGACAGTGTATTTGGCAAATTCGTTGACAATTATTTTTTCCTTTATAGGTTCTGTCGTTATATCGAAAGAAGCTGCATTCGAGACCAATAGGAGCATCAAGAACATTATAACTATAATCGGTAAACTTTTAACAAACCCCATAATATGCACCTTTTTTGGCTATTAGTTTACTTATATATAAATGTTATTGATTGGATAAAAATTGAGAAACCTATATCACCTCATTAGTGTAGTGTATAGCGAAGTGACATATGTCATGATACTATACAATATCACCTCATTAGTAACCTTTTTAAACAACTAGGAATTCGTTTTTATCATGCTACAGCGGGGTAGGGCAGCCAGGAGTGCCCGGAGGGCTCATAACCCTCAGGTCGGTAGTTCAAATCTACCCCCCGCTACTTTATTTCTTAAGCTATAGTTCAGAAATAATCAACTAATCTTTAGAATTCTTAAAAAATCTATTTTAAAAAAGGCTTATTTTGATCATCTGTATGGAAAGCATGCCTTATCATTTTTACAACATCTTCAAATGCTCCATGCAATGCAGTTTCAAGATTCCAGTCTACAGATTTTGTAGAGGTAAACATCCTTGTAGGAGCAAGCACCTTTACATGTATAGAATATTTCTTTTGCGACCCCTGCTTGCCATGGCCTTTAACATGAACTGTTATTGAAACTTCATTTTTAAGCTCCCTTTTTATTTTTTCAATGCCCTTGCCGGCAATCCTGTTGACAGCCTCTAATTCCATCTCATCCAATTCCTTTATCCCGATAATTTGTATGTTTACCATAATCTTAATAATATTAACTGGTATATATAACTTATTATTAAACTTTAAGCAAGCCTGACAATGAAAAAGGCTCAGGAAGAAAAAGATACGAAATTTGAGATTCATGCAAAGCTCATAAGCAGCGGAGAAGAATTTGGTTTAGAATCTGAAGAGAAAAATTTATTTATAGCTATAAACAATGCACTGAAAAAACTCACTGGCCGGGTTATGTAATGCTTCTTTGCTCTTCTTTAGTTTTTTTTAGGCTTATTATCTGTATAAGCTTCAGGGCATTTATTTCCTGCTTTAACTCTTCTATCTGGTCTTTAAGCTCATAAATTAGCTCGTAATTGTGCTGTATATTGTCTGTGTTCTCGTTTACAACTGAAGGTATGTCAGAAAAATTGGTAAATTCTCTTCTAATCTGCTTTATCCATGCATCCACATTGTCCGTAAACGATTTTAGTTCAGGGTCCATCTTTGTTAGACTAGTATACCTTTTCGTATACTCTTATATATAAACCTTTCGAATAAGTTATATTATCAAATATAGATATCAAAAAAGAGGATTTATTCAGCAAAAATATTAAGTATAATCCAATAAAGGATAAACATAATGGAAAATAACTTAATTCCCTCAAAAAAGGGATTCTCATTCTTGGTTTTATCTTTATACTCGTAGGGGCATTGACAAGCGCAAGCAGCAAGGACACAAAAGTAGCAGTGGACGGCTTTAGAGGATTCATTTAGTTCGATTTTGTGAATGATAAACAGATGGTATTGATTTTAGCTGCGCTCATGGCTTTTGCATCGGTTTTCTTTTTTATAATGAATTTTGATTTGCAATCAAGAATTAAATAAACTTTATAAACATTCGATTAAATCTATAACCTCTTGGGTCAGTAGCTCAGCTTGGATAGAGCGATATGCACAAAAGCACGCTAGAGCCTTCTAAGCTATAGGTCGGGAGTTCAAATCTTCCCTGACCCGTTTTATTATTTCTAATATTTTTTATTAAACTGTAAATATTTTACAAAAAGAAAAACTACAATTGTTATTTCTAAATACTTCCCATACCGTTTTTTCCATATTAAAAAAATTTAGAGTAAATAGTTTTCTAAACTTATATAAATCATTTAGCGCAAATTTTTGTAGTTAGTTTTATTCTTTTATTTATGGCAGACCTTACTTATGCGAAATATTTTTTATTCATGCTGATAGGGTTCTTTCTTGGAAGGATCACAATGGCTATACAATATGCTGTATTCAAAGAACTGGCCCGCGCAAAAAGCAAGAAAGAAAAATTTGAAGGAAAAACTAACATCTAAGATATATCCCTATGGGTCTCGTACATGAAAGCGGCATCTTCATTATGCTTTTTCATTGCTGCCGTCGTTTTCTTAAAAATCTTGTCTGACGTTACTGATATCTTTTTTCTCACCCAGGCTTTCACTTCTTTGGCCACTTTCTCGCATATCTTCTCCGCTTCCATATGCGGGACATGGCTGCTTAAACAGGCGGCATAGCAGCTTGCATAGACTTTTCTCTCATCAAATTCCTCCGTATGGCCTTTCCTTTTCACAATGCAATATTTGCACTTCGCGCCTTCAATGATTTTTTGCTTCATTTTTTATTTTTCAATTATGTTTTATCATTGTTTTTTATTAAATATTGGTTATTTTCTGTTATTGATTAATTATTATTGGATTTTTAATCATTGATATTTATTGTATCTTCCTCAATTGCAGTAAAACTATTGGCTCTTTAGCCCAAATTAACAGTTCCGTTTGCAATCAGCATAAGCATCCATCCTAAGGCAACTAAAAGCAGCCCTATAAACAGCCTCATAAATGACCTGTTCGACTGCTTCCATTTCTTGATTTCATGCAATTTTACTCCTGCAGCAACAAGCAATAGTATTACAATCAACGGTGCAACAAAAATGATGTTATAGAGCACAAGCAGCATAAATGCCGCAATGTCAAAATTCTGCGAAAGCAGGGTTATTATTGCTAGGTATGGGGCGCCGGTGCATGGAAGCTCAACTGCTGAAACAAAGGCTCCCATAAATATGACTCCCGCAAGGGTCGTTTTTGAGCTGTAGTCATGGATTTTCTTTGCAAATGCGGCTGGAATAGTAAGTGAAAACCACTTTCCGTACCAAAAATAGTCCTTTATTTCCAAAAGCCCTGCAAAAATTATTAACACACCTACTCCTATAGATATGTATTCTGCCAAAGCTAAAGGCAATGTTGAAAAATAATAAGTTAAGCCCAAACCCGCTAAAAGATAAACAATCATCACAGAGCTAATATAGAGGCTTCCCAGTAAAAGCATCCTTCTAGTTGATTGCTTGCCTGCAAGCATAACCGATATCATCAAAACAAGGACGCCGATAGCGCAGGGATTAATTGAGTCTATGGCTGCTGTCACAACTACTGTCACAATAGTAGGCAAATAAGCTTCAACCGCCACTTAGCTCACCCCTTGACATAGCAGATTTATAAGTTTCGCATATATGCTCTGTTCTTTCCTTTTCTTCATCAAATTCCATTATGATGCAGTCTCCAGGGGGAACATTCGAATAAGGGGCTAAAACATAATTTTCAAAATCTTCAAGCTTTTGCTGCTCAAAAAACCAATTTTTAGCATCATCCGGATTTTTTACTTTATAAAGGAAAACCTGGATTTTGGCTTCTTTGCCGCTGCATAGGCCCCCATTCTTAATTTCCGCAAAGCCATTGTCAGTGGGCAAATATAAGACGCTTTTTGACAGCATTCCGCCGATAGTTGTAAAAAAATTGTGCAGATCCACTTCTGCTTTATCAATAACAACACCCTCTACATGAATTCTGTTGTCATTATGCTCATGAAAAACCGTGCTGCCTACCCTGTTTGAAATGCCCTCAGGGCTTATTAAGTCTATTTTTCTGCCGCAGTCCCATATTTCATAGTCTGCATGCCAATGCACAGGCCCTTTTGTATAGGATGCCAAATTAAGGTATATTGTTGAGCCTGCAGAATAAATAGTTGCAAACAGTATTGGCAAAGCAATGCCCAAAAACAATAGTATCTTTGCCTTTTCTGTTTTCTTCTTCCAGAATACAGCAACTAAAACAAGAGCTATAGCAATTATTCCTGCGACAGAGATATACATTACAGACGCTGCCTTGAAATCTCCAACACTCTTCTCGTCATGCATGTCGCTTTCAGGCGCTTCTTCTTCCCCGCCATGCGCAAATGCGCCAGAGGCAAGTATAACTAAAAAGACAGATACAGCTGCAAATAATTTCCAAGCCTTAACGCTAATATTAAAAATCATGATATTCCTTCAGCAAAACTCACAAATATTTTTCTTTTGCTTGGGTTTAGACTTCTTTGCAGAGCTTTTTTTCTTGTTTTTCTTTGCCATATGCTTACCTCTTGTTTGGCTCTATTTTGGATTACTTATATAAAAATGTTTTTAAATTGGGCTTAATTTAGATTAAATATGGCTAAGATTTTGATAAACAGGGATGGCAGGTTTCTAATCAAGGATACGACGAAGGATTTCCATACCAAGCATGGCTTCTTCAAGAAGGAAGATTTGAGAAAAGCAAAAGGCGCCAGGGTAGTTTCAAATACCGGGAAAGAATTCTCTATAATAGATCCGTCTTTTATTGATCTTTACAGGAGGATAAGAAGAGGCGCTCAGATAATACCTTTGAAGGATATAGGCATGATTGTGGCTGAAACCGGGATAAATAGAACGAGCAGGGTTGTGGATGCCGGCTCAGGTTCAGGCGCTTTATG
The DNA here is from genome assembly GCA_964436645.1 of uncultured Methanosarcinales archaeon. Lineage (GTDB taxonomy): Archaea > Nanobdellota > Nanobdellia > Woesearchaeales > GW2011-AR4 > JACPJP01. Next base: position 23,012 of record CAYTDO010000007.1, read on the forward strand.
CTGTTTTCTTGCAAATATAGCAAAAGAGGTAACAACTTATGATATACGGGAGGATTTCATTGAGATTGTAAAATATAATATTGATTATCTAAAGTTAAAAAATATAAAAATAAAGAATAAAAATATTTATGAGGGCATTGATGAAAAAAATATAGATGCGATTGTTTTAGACCTTCCAGAGCCATGGCTTGCAATAGAATCTGCAAAAAAAGCCTTAAAAGCCGGAGGTTTTTTGGTGTCTTACAGCCCCACAGTTCCACAAGCTCAGGATTTCATCAATAAGATAAATGAAGACTCTTTTTTTATCCATATAAAAACTTCAGAAATCAGCGAGAGAGAATGGGAAGTTGAAGGCAGGAAAGTAAGGCCTAAAAGCCAGGGGATAGGGCATTCCGGGTTTATTAGTTTTGTTAGGAGGATTTAGTTTTATTTTAAGCAACTCTTTGCGCCGTAGCCCCTAGCTTACTGACAGCCGCATCAACTCTGTCCAGAAACTCCTTTCCGGCAGGAGTTCTTTGGTAAAGCATAGATTTGCCGGAATCTATCCCTTCCAGTCTCCCGCCTTCCTGCAATTTTTTAATTTGTGGTGCATATGCGGCATTACTTCCACCAAAAGATTTTATAAAATTATTAATAGTGTTTGGTTTAGAAGCCGCCCTTAAAATATCGAGCTGGATTAATTGTGGAGTCCTTTGACCCCTCAAGACATATATTGGCCCTTTACTGTACATGAGGTCCAGTGCATATGGCAATATTTCCTTATCCATCGCATCATAAGCCCCAGTTGTCTTAAAGATAGCATTAGATTGTGAGATAAGGCCATATTTAAGCAAAAAGCTAATATAATCATTAATCCGTTCAGACGAAATGTGTGCACCATTCGCCAATCCTGTTTTACTTGCGCCCTGTTGCGTTAACCCCAGGATATTCATAAGAACTTCCCCTCTATGCCTCCGGCTATGTGCTCCATTTCTTACTCCTGGATCCTGGAATGTTGATTTTCCATAATCGGTAAGTTCATATGCACTTCCTCGCCTGTTATTTGGAATGACTTCAGAAATATATCCTAAGTTAATCATCCTCTCCAAATAATCAGCGCTTCTTGAGAAGCCCAAATTAGCGGCAGAACTAATCCTGGTTGTACTCGCCCTTCCGCCCTGCTGATGTATAGAATTTGCAATATCTTGGTAAATTTGTGTTTCTGTCCTTGGAACGGATTTACTTCTCCTAGGGCTTATACCTTTTGGCGCTGCTAAAATGCTTGATATTACCGTACGAATATCCCTGCCATCTAACATTCCCTTATAGGCCTCCAGAAATTTTTGAGTGTTTCCTAAAATATTCCCCCCCGCATTTGTTGATGGAGATAGAGTTATGCTAGCGCCATCATACCCTACTGCCACATGTATTGTAGGTGTTGCACTTGGGGGTACTGCACTAACTGCCCTGCCTATAGTATCATTAAAATCTCTTATAGCATCTTCCAAATCTATACCCTTTTCCGTAAGTGGAATAAAAAGAGTGCCGTTGTGAAACTCTGGAGTTCCAACTTCATACCCAGCATCAGGAGGGCCTTGTGATAATGCCCTAATAACTGCCTCAAGCGAGTTTGCCATAACTCAAAGTAATGGGAATTGCTTTAAAAACCTAATGGCTTAATATCAAGAAAAACTGAGAAAAAATAAAAAAATATTTTATAAAATCAACAGCATCCGCATCCGCCTTTTCCCTTTCCTTCCATTTTTTG
>CAYTDO010000008.1:0-20145 GCA_964436645.1 uncultured Methanosarcinales archaeon
ATGCAAATAAGAAAATCAACAATAAAAGACGCAAAAGGGATAGCAAACGTGCTGGTAAAAAGCTATAATATCAAAGACCTAAATGAAGGAGTAAATGTATTCAAAAGTGAAACCAAAAAAAATCATAATTATATTGTCGCAGAAGAAGCCGGAAAGATTATTGGAATTGTAACATGGCTCATGCACGGCCTTCCAAAGCACCAATTATGCGAGTTAGACAGGATCGCTGTCCTTCCTGAATACCGCGGGAAAGGCGTGTCAAAAAAACTGTTTGAAGCTTTAATTAAAGATGCAAAAGAATTCTACAAAAAGAATAGCTCAAAATTAAGAAAATTATACCTTCTGACCCATGCAGACAACGAGCGCGCTCAAAAGTTCTATGAAAAATTGGGTTTTAGGCATGAAACGACATTAAAAAAGCATTATTACAAAAACAAAGATGAGTTTGTTTACAGCATTTTTTTTGAATGATTGATTTAGGCATTATTATTAAATTTTTCTTATGGTGCTTTTTTCAAAATGTATTTATATAAATTGAAGAAATAAGCTGCCATGGAGCCTCTTTTCAAAAAGCAGAATTTCCAGTGCAACCGCTTCTGCGGAGAATGCTGCAAGAGGCTTGTTGTTGAAGTCACTAAGCCGGAAATAGAGAAAATAAAAAGCCTTGGCTATAAAGAAGATGAATTTGTGGAAAAAGGCTTTTTCCATCAGCATGAATACACCTTAAAGAGAAATAAAGGAGGTTGCATTTTCCTGAAAAAAGAAAAAGACGGCTCATATTCATGCAAAATATACGAAAACCGGCCAAAGATATGCAGCAATTATCCTTTCTTCAACGGCAACACAGTAAAAAGCTGCCTTCCGCAGGACATGTATCCAAATGTGTTTGTCAAGTTCAAAGCAGTAAAGCCTTCTGCCCAGTTGTAAAAGCTTAATATCTAGCGCGGAAAAATGCGCCTCCACCCATTTAGGGGCAAAAATCATGGAAATCAAAGATTTCCAGGACACCGAAAATCTACGATTTTCGCGTGTGATGCGAGCCATTGAGCGAGCCTATATAATAAAGAATAATAAGGGCAAATAGATGGCTAAAAGATAATTAATCAATAACCTTTTTAAATAACGCTCTATTCCAAATGCCTATTCTATTAACAATAAAATTGGAGGTAATTGAATATGGCAAGCTTTAAGCTTAATATTGCAGATCCTAAAACAGGAAAATGCTACAAGACAGAGGTAAAGGATGCTCAGGCATCTCCTTTTATGGGCATGAATATAGGTGAAAAGATAGACGGCTCCAAGATAGGCCTTGATGGCTATGAGCTGGAGATAACTGGCGGTTCTGACTACTGCGGTTTCCCAATGCGCGGAGGTATTTTAGGAATAAGAAAAAAGCTGGTTATCTATAAGGGAGTCGGCTTCAAAGGCGGCGTAAAGGGAATGAAGAAAAGAAAGACTGTATGCGGCCACAAGATAAATGAGAAAATATCAGCTTTAAACCTTAAGGTTGCAAAAGAAGGCTCAAAAGGCCTTGCAGAAACATTCCCTCCAGCAGCCAAAGAAGGCGAAGCCAAGGAAGAGCAGAAGAAATAGCGAAAAAATCCGTTTATTTTGATAGGCGAGTCGGAGCGATGCCTCTGAGCGTAGCGAGCGGGTGCGGGAAATTTATTTCCGAGCATGCATGACAGCGACGACTCGCACTAGAATTGCGTGAGCATATTGGATAAGGTAATATTAATCTAAAACAATTCAAAATAGAATGTCAAAGAAGAAAAAAGAATCAGAAAGTGCAGAATTAATAAATCCATCTGAAACATCTGCACAGGATTCCAATGATTCGAGTTCTAAAAAAGATTCAAGAGAAAAATTCCTGGAGCCGGAAGTAAACATTGGCATGGTCGGGCATGTGGATCATGGAAAGACAACCCTGCTTGAGACTCTTTCCGGAGTTTGGACCGACACTCATTCTGAGGAAATAAAAAGAGGGATCACAATCAGGCTTGGATATGCGGATACAACATTCTATGAAGACGACGGAGTTTACACAACAGCCCCTAAAGACAAGTCAAAAGCAAAGATTTTGAGAAAAGTCAGCTTTGTAGATGCTCCGGGCCATGAGAGTTTAATGGCCACTATGCTCTCTGGTGCCACAATAATGGATGGTGCCCTGCTGCTTATATCTGCCAACGAAAAATGCCCACAGCCGCAGACAAGGGAGCATTTGATGGCCCTGCAGATAATAGGGGTAAAAAATATTGTTATTGTGCAAAACAAGATAGACCTTGTGGATGAAGAAGGGGCTTTTAAAAATTACGAGCAGATAAAAGAATTTGTAAAAGGCACTGATTATGAGGCTTCTCCAATAATACCCCTGTCTGCTCATCATAAAGTTGGCATAAGCGCATTGATAAAAGCTATTCAGGAAACAATACCAACTCCAAAGCGGGACAAGGAAAAAGAGCCGCTTATGCTGGTTGCAAGAAGCTTCGATATAAACAGGCCCGGTTCCGCCTATGAAAACCTTAAAGGGGGGGTATTGGGCGGGGGAATGATGCAGGGAGTATTAAAGGTGGGCCAGGAAATAGAGATACGCCCAGGAAGGATTGTGACGGAAAAAAATAAGGAAGTTGCAAAGCCAATAACAACCAAGATTATCAGCCTCAATTACGGAGGATCCATAGTAAAAGAAATCGCTCCCGGAGGTACGGCCGGAATTCTTACTTCTTTAGACCCTTCTATTGTGAAATCAGACCAGCTTGCAGGATCGATAGTTGGGCTGCCAAAAAAGCTTCCTCCTGTCTTTTATGAAATGACAATTGAGCCGCATCTTCTTAAAAGAGTTGTTGGCGTGGAATCGGATCTTGTTGTGGATCCCATAAAGCTGAATGAAGCATTAATGCTCAATGTAAATGCAGCTGCAACTGTCGGGATAGTGGCATCAATCAAAAAGAATAATGTTGCATGCAAGCTAAAAGTCCCTGTGTGCGCAGAGATTAGGTCAAGAGTGACTATATCCAGAAAGATCGGGAATAGGTTTAGGCTTATAGGATACGGGGAGATATTGGAAGGAAAGGCATAGAGTTTTGATTATAATTATTGTTCTCATTATTTAAAGTTAATTTTGAAGTTGAATAGTTTTGTAATGTTTTCATATTCTTTTTCCTAAATGCGAATATTGATACCAATATAAGTATTAATGTAAGTCCTAATGATAATACCAATATTCGCAACCTTTATATAGAAGCCCTGCATTAGTATACATTTATGGCTACTAGGAAGGCCGATCTGGGCAAAAAAATAGAGAGGGATATAATCAAAGTGCTGAGCGAGGCCAAGACGCCAATTTCTACAAGGGATATTGCAATCAAGATAGGCAGGGCATGGCATTCTGTCCAGGGGCATTGCCTCAGGCTGGTCATAGCTGGAAAAATTACAGGCTACAGGATAAGCAACCTTAATGTTTGGGAAATTAAAAAATGAATAAAAAAATAAGTTTGGGCATAATTGCAATAATTCTGCTGGCTGGAACCATCTACGCATTAAACGGCCCATCTTTCATAGACACTGAGGATGCTGAATTTGGCAATGGAACCCTATATTACACGAGCATAAGCGGCTCTGGCGCAGATGCGAATGTAACCCTAAATTTCACAACAATAAATACCTTCAAAGTCTATGATGCAAGCGGAAATTTCACATCAAAAATATTTGACACAAACCTGACAAACTCCACATTTGACAGGATTAAATGGTCTCGCGCATTGCCTAATTCAACCGATGTGGCAGGATATGCCATGGATACTGGCGCAAATGACATAGGAATATTTTACAAGAATGGAACCATTGGGGCTGATACCAGCCAAGCTGATCTGGCAACCAACATAGACTTTACCGGAGGATTGATTGCGTATACTCTTCCAGCAGGATTAAGCAGAAGCGATATAGTTGGATTTGCTTGGGATGATGATGGCAGTGGAAATATTTTTGCCTTCTTTAGGAATGGAAGCGTTGCAAGCACCGGAGCAGTTGCAAGCTTGACTTCCGACGTATCTTTTACCAGCACCGATTCTTATTCCATACCAAGCGGATTAAACGCAAGCAGCATCATAGGATTTGCAGTTAATACTGGGGCAGCAGAAGCAGCCGTTTTCTTCAGAAATAAAAGTTACGTGCAGGCATCTTCAGAACAGCCCCCCTTTGCATTTAACAGCTTTTACGCTTATACGATACCCTCTGATTTTGATATAAATAATGCAATCGGAATAACTTACGACAATGGAGCTAGCGATATAGCTATATCTTTCAGAAATGGAAGCCTTGTTTCAGATACATCTCAATCATCTCTTTCCGCAGATATATCATTTAATACGCTGATAGCTGGAACTTACACAACTAGATTGAATTTAACAGTAAGCACAAATATAACTTTGCAAACAAGAGTGAGCAATAACAGTATTTCATTTACCCCATGGAGCAATCTATATAATAATCCGGATGGAAGCGAAAGCATACAGGATAATGTAGGGAGATACATACAATACAAGGCAATTTTAAAGACGCCTGACAAATATACGGCACCCTATCTCTTAAATGTAGCAGTAAACTATACATTCTATGACCTTGCAGAGCCGAATATAACCTTGAGCAGCCCAATAAATTACTTTAATGCAACATATTCAAATATAAATTTCAGTTTTGCAGTTACTGATAACGTTGACACTGAGCTAAATTGCTCCGTTTACATAGGCTCAACCTTAAATCTGACAAATTCTTCCACATTGAACGGAACCACTGCATTTTTTAGGATTGGAAGCCTAAGTGAAAACTCCTATGCATGGAATGTAACATGCATGGATTATGCAGGTAATATTAACGCAAGTGAAACCAGAAATTTAACTGTCGATTTTACAAGCCCGATAATAAAAGTTATGAATTTTACGCCTAATGATACAGATAGTGTAGATCCGAATGTAAGATTAAACTTCACAATAAATGTGACTGATAATAATTCTGCCACCAATAATGTTGTAGGTGTAAAGGCAGTAATATTCCAATATAGGCAGTCCGGTGCAGGCGCATTCGCTAATATAACCGCAGCGCTTGATCCCACGGATAATTTGTATTATGCTAACTTCACGCCCAACATAGCAGATACATGGTTTTATAGAGTATATTCTGAAGATTATTTAAGAAATAATGATACAACAGAAACAAGAAGCATTTCTGTCCAAAGTGATAAGACATGGAAAATTTTGCCAAGTGCATTCAATAATCTGGGCTGCATATTCTCGACGAAATGCACCGCTGGCAACCTTACAATCAACAATACTGGAGAGTTTACCCTAAACTTTGGCTTAAGCTCTAATTTTGGGGATACATCATTCAACGAGACAGAGCCTTTTGATTTATCTGCAGGAGAATATAAGGTCATTGAGATTAATCTTACCGCAGGAGTAACAGCATCGGAAAGCAATGTGGTAATAACTATAGGCCCAACCGCATCTGATGCTTATCCAGGTTCCCAAACAACTGGCTTTGCTTTCACATCATCTGCTGGCGGACCAGTATTTGATATTAATATAATCTCCCCTCCCACAGAAGTAAACAAAAGCTACCCTGGAGAATTTTATCTGAATGTCTCTTTAAAGAACATAGGAAATGAGACTGCAGGATTTACCTGGATAAACTGGACTTTGCCAGCTAACTGGCTAAATATTTCCAGAACTAACCTGACAATAAACTTCAGCAGCATTTCCGTCCAGGAGATTGTTTATCATAATATAACGGTAAATGTTACCTCAAGCGCCTCAACAGGTACACAAAGAGTAAATGTGACTGCAGCTTCAAACGACAGCGCAAGTGACAGCGCGGCTGCATCAATAGTTGTGACTGAAACATCAACGACTACAACAGTAACCACTATCTCGGACAGCGGGGGCGGCGGTGGGGGCTCATCTGGAGGGGGCGGCGGTGGAGGGGGCGGCGGCATAATAAAAGTTCCTGTAAAGCCTGAGGTCATAGAGATATCAAAAATAGTGGATCTTGTAAGCGGGAAAGATAATAGCTTCAAAATTGATGTAAAAAACACATTTGAAGGCTCTGTAATGGAGAATCTGAAGCTCCAAGTCGAGGGTTTCCCGAAGCAATACATCTCAATCGAGCCAAAGTTGATACCAAGGCTTTATTTCGGAGAGGAAGCATCGTTTACAGTCAGTTTGTCTGCGCCTTCATACAAGGAATCTGAGGAGCATACATTAAAAGCAACAGTCACCGGCATGGTTGTAAAGACATCTCAGTTAGAAAGCGCTACCGCTACATCGCAGACTCCCTTCGTCCTTAAGAACTTCATATCCTTATTCGTGCATAAAGTCAGCAGGGAGGAAGTTGATGAGAAATTAAAAGAGGCTGAAACTCTTATCGAGGAAATGAAAATGTCTTCCTTCCCGGTTAATAAAGCTATGAAACTGCTGGAAGATGCAAACCAAGCCTTAGGGGAAAGGAAATACAATGTGGCAGCAGATATCAGCTCCCAAATAAAGAGCATAAGGGATAATGCAATATTGTCGCATTCCAATATAGAAGGGCTAAAAAAAAGAGTGGAAGATGCCGAAAGCAATGGCCTCCGCGCAGAGGAAACAAAAAAACTCATTAATCTGGCGCTTGCGGCCTTTGAAAGGGAAGATTTTGCAACAGCGCTGAAAAGAGCCAATGATGCCAAGCTTTCCCTGATTCTTGAAACAGAGGGAAAAATAAATCCTATAAACTTTATGATAGAATACTGGCGGCAGATTTTAGCCGGGCTTGCCGCTCTATTGGGAGTTATGAATCTTACTAAAAAGAAGCTCATCCTTATCCTCATAGCGCGAAAAGTAGATGACCTTGAGAAAGAGCAGGAAACCATAAATGGATTGATGGCGGAAACTCAAAGAAATTATTTTGACCACAAAAAGATAAGCGGCGCAGAATATCATCAGTCAATGTATAATTATGAAAAAAGAATAAGCGACATCTGGCAGGAAATATCAAGGCTAAAGTCCAAAAGGAAAAAAATAATTGAGATCTCTAATGAGATAAGGAATATGGAGAAAGAAAGGCAGAACGTAAAATCCATGATCAGGGATATCCAGGAAAGCTACTACAATAAAAAATCGGTGCCAAGAAGCGTTTATATGAAGAGGGAAAAAGAATGCCAGATAAGAGAGACGGAGATTGAAAAAGCCATAGCAGTGCTTGAAACGAAGCTGGCCAAAAGGGAAAAAATGCATTCAATGGTGGCAAAAGAATCTACAGAAAAAAATGGAATGAAAAATAAAAACGAAGAAATAAAAAACATGGCAAAAAAAGAAAAAAATTTTCCTGTTCAAAAAATAATGATGCTCTTGAAAAAAGTGTTTGGGAAGGGGCATGAAGAAAATAAAAATTTGCCAGCCATAGATAATCGAAGAAGCATCATGCCATTAAATGGGGAGAGGCTCGGGCATATAAAAAATGAGATAATCGGGGCGCAGAATGAAAACGGCATTGAGCACCATAAAAAGATAAGGGATGGGCTGCTGGAAAGTTTGAACATACCTAAAACGGGCAATGCACACGAAGAAATGGAAAATCCTGCCTTGAGCGAGAAACTGAATGTTCCAATTGAAAAATCTTCAAACAAAAAAATAAGCGGCCGCAAACAAAAACATGCGGACATCCTGGCTTCAATAAAAAGCAGGTTTGGCCTGGAGAAGATTAAATCTGAAAAAGCCCCCATAGAGAACTACCATGAGAACAAGAACATGGCATATTCCCGGGATCTATCAAAAGACAGGGGCATACTTGAAAAGCATGGATTCATTGTTACTCCAAGAGCCATATCAAAGACTGTTGCTCACAAAGATAATATATTAAGGCATTTGAAAGAGGTGCATAAGAATGGATAAAAAAATAAATTCAGAATCCCAAAAGAAATTTAATGAAAAGTGCCAGATAATAGGAATAATAAGCCTAAAGGGCGGGGTTGGAAAAACAAGCAGCGTGGCAAATTTAGGGGCTGCATTGGCATCTGAGTTCGGCAAAAAAGTATTGGTGGTTGATGCAAATTTCTCTGCGCCAAATCTAGCCCTGCATCTGGGCCTTGTTAATCCAGAAGCAACTATACAAGATGTCCTTCTGGACAAGACAAATGCGGAGGAAGCGATATATGAGCATGAATCCGGGATCCATCTGATGCCTGGAGCCTACATCTCAAGGAAAATAAATCCATTCAAATTAAAACAAAAGATTTCCCATTTAAAGGACAACTATGACTTCATCATAATAGACTCCTCTCCGAATCTAAATGATGAAATTTTAGCAACAATGATTGCATCCGACAAGCTTTTTGTGGTAACAAGCCCGGATTACCCAACTTTAAGCACCACCTTGCGCGCTGTAAGGCTTGCAAAGCAGAAAAAAACTCCAATAGCAGGCCTAATCTTAAACAGGGTAAGAAACAAAAAATTTGAGCTGAGCCTAAAGGAAATAGAAGGGGCTGCGGAAGTTCCTGTAGTCAGCATCCTGCCGGAAGACATAAGTGTTCTTGAATCCCTTGCCAACACAACTCCAGTTTTGACCCACAAGCCAAAAGCGAATGTATCTATAGAATACAAGAAGCTTGCGGCTGCGCTTATTGGAGAAAAATATGATGACACCAGATTATGGCCGAAGCTCAAAAGCTTGTTCGTAAAGGATGTTGCGAAGGATAATATCAATAGGTTGCTGATGAAATGATTGGAATAAGAGTGGCAGAGAAAGAGAAAGGCATGTATGGCCTATGCTCCATCATATTAGTTGTATGTATGCTTGCATTATCTTTCATAATCCTTAAAGTCCCGCAAGGCATAACGGGGAACGCGATTTTTGACTCCGGCAAAAACTTCTCACTAAATATCAACGATTCAATAGATTATGGAAATATTTCATTGGAAAACGCAACAGAAGAGATTGCCTTGAGCGCCATACTGGAATCTGAGTATGATCTGGAAGAGATGAAAGAACAGGGATTTGAGGTCACATGGGCAAATGATACGCTTATAGAAGCGAAAACTTATTTTGAAGGCCAGGATTATACTGCGCTTCTTAAGGAAATAAAACAAATAAGAGATAACAAAAAAAGGAGTATGGCTGAGAAATTGCTATTGAATGCCCAGCAAAAAATAGGCAAAGAAGTTGATTACAAGAAAGTTTTGGAGCTGACAAGGTCTATAAGGGAAAGAAAGGAAAAATCCTATGGGATAAAAGATGTCATAAGGGCTTCGGAGCTGATGATCAATGACTTCAAGTCCCGGGGCCTGGATACAAGTGAAGCCGACAAGGTACTGCTGGAATCTTTAGAAGAATTCAAAAATGGCAGGCTTGAAAATGCCCGGGAAAAGTTGGAAATGATTGGCAATATTCTCATAGAATTAAGCGGCCAGGCTGCACTTGCAAAAACAGTGTATAAGAGTGGAAGAGATAATGCAATAAATTTCCTGAAAGAACACTATATCATACTGCTTTTGTTCCTCGGGTCTTTGATTGCCATACTAGTGCTGTCCTATAATCGCATCAAGATAGCTATATTAAAGCATGGTATACATGATATGGACATTGAAAAAGATGTGATTTTGGATCTTATTAAGAAGGCTCAGTCAGATTACTACTCTAAAAATAGCATACCGAGGAAGATATTTGATATAAAAGTTTCAAAGTATAAAGAGAAGCTTGCGGAAATAAATGAAAAGCTCCCAGTTATGAAAAATAATTTAGGGAAAAGATTAAGCTCAAAAAGGGTGTTGTAGATGGCCAAACTGGAATCGATAAGAAGCTTGAGAAAAATTGATTTTGCAGCAATAGCGATAGCGGCAGTTTCATGGGCAGTTCTTACATCTTACATAAGCGCGATGAACTCACCTTTCTCATTCGTGCTTTCACTGTTTATAACCGCAATTTTCGCAAGCTTTGTGGCACTGCTGATAGATAAGCTCGGATCTCTCTTTTTATTTTATACAATCGGAGCCATAATAAGCCTGCCGCTTAACACTATGAGCAGCTTGGGGGTATTTAAAGCCCCTATATTAATTGGAGCTGGCCTTATTTTTGAGCTAATTTTTCTTTTGCTAAAGCTGGAAGTGCAAAATATTCCAATGGATGTGGTCTTAGGAGCCGCAATATCTAATTTTTTAGTTCCATTTATGATGATTATAACCTTCAAAGCCCAAAGCCAATTGATGCCCTTTGTATGGAATCTTGCCCTGATGTCATTTATTGCCGGATTGATGGGCTCAATAATCTCATTCCTTATATGGTACAATGTAAGGCATTTGAAGCCTGTTATAAAGTTTGAATATTATGTTTAATTTTAATGATGACTGTTTTAATTTACAAAAAAGATATTTTAATAATGAGTAATAATGAGTATACCAAGAATATGAACAACAAAGTTTAAATATGCTCTAACAAAGGATAGCCTTATGGAAAAATTTGAAAAAGAGCTGGAAGATTTGCCGGAAAATTTCATTGTCGGCATCGTCATGCCAAATGAAAGCTATGATAACGCTAATCTTCGCCTTTTGGAGTTCCTGATAAATAAAAAAAAGGCCTATGGCGGATATATCTCAATAAGCAAGCCTTACTCTCATACCGTAAGCATGCTTGAGAAAGCCGGCATAAAAACGGGCAACATTCATTTTATTGACTGCCTGACAAAAAGTGTCGGAGGCATTATCACTGAAGCTAAAAATTGCGCATGGGTGCAAAGCCCTGCACACCTTACAGAATTAAGCATTGCAGTGCATAATTTCTTTACTTCATCCGAAGAAAAAAACAGGTTTTTATATCTTGATTCCATATCTTCGCTTTGCATCCATAATCCCATAGGATCTGTTCTTAAATTTGTGCACTATTTGACTGGCAAAATAAGGGTGTTCGGCATTAATGGAGTCATGCTTTCGCTGCATGAGGACGATGACAAGAGGCTAGTATCATCATTAAGCCAGTTCTGCGATAGAGTGATAAGGCTTTAAAAGAATTGCATATTTTAAATCGTTGCGAAATTCTAATCCATGCTTGTGCGAGGCCTTAGCATATCCACGCAGTGGACACCAATTTTCGCAACGATATTACCCAAAAGCTTCCTGTTCTGGATAAACTACGATGCCTTTTCCGCTTTCTATCTTCATTGCAACTATTTTCTTCTGGAAATTTGTGCCCCTCATTTTAAGTATTTCAATTGAGCTTTCTCTTACATTGCCATTCTTGTTGTTATACAAAATGATAACACCATCGGCAAGAAATTCTTCAACCCCGCTTTTAGTTATCTTTAAAGGTATCTGGCTAGACTCAGTGATTAGAAAAGAAGTCGCACCTATGCTATCAAGCAGCCTGAAAAGCTGCTCTATGTAGATCCTATAAGTCTCTTCCTTTCCATAAAATACGGATGCAATTGCAGTTAATGAATCTATAATCACCATATCCGGCTTGAATCCTTCTGGAAATAATACAGGGCTGATATCGATCATTAATTCTCCTTTGGCCTTTTCCAGTAACGCTTCTACGCTTCTTGTAATTTGAAAAGGATCATACCTTTTTAGCACCAATTTCCCTTCTTTCTCGAGTTTTGCCGGATTCCATCCAAAATCCCCCATATGCTGCCTAAGCCTTTCTTCATTTTCCTCAAAAGTCATGTAAACGCATTTTTCCCCTTTTTCTGCGGCATAATTAAGCATCTGAAGCCCCATGATGGTCTTTCCGCTTCCAGGCCCTCCGCAAATCAAAGTGGAGGTTCCCTTAGGTATGCCTTTTTCGAGCAGCTGATCAAAGCCAGGTATGCCTGTGAGTATATATTGCCTGTCAGAAGTTTTATTTGGAGTATTTTCCATTTTAAGCCTAAGTTGAATTTTAAGGAGAAGTTATTTAAAAAATTATCTATTCCACTAATACAATAAGCCAAAAAGGGCGTTATTGAAAAGCCCTCACTTCGTTCGGGTGCCACTTGGAAATCTGAAATTTCCAGCGTCCCGTTCGCTTTGCTCAGGGACATCGGCTCGCACTTAATGTTTTAGCTAAGGCTGGCATTTTCCGCAGGAGCCGTCCCTCTGGCCGGTTAGATGTTCGATTAAATGAGCCTCGCAATATTGATGGCACCGCAACTTTTTAATAACACCCTAAAAAGAAATGTTTTTATTTAAACTCGCGATTTCAGAAGCGGAAAATGGATGAAAAAATGAAAATAGGCCTTGTCCAGACAAAGGTTTCTGATGATTTAGGCGAAAATCTCGAAAAAACCGCAGCTTTCATAGCAGAGGCTGCAGAAAAAGGCGCTGAGATAGTATGCCTGCAGGAATTATTTGCTACAAAATACTTTGCCCAGGCAGAAAGCAAGCGGCTCTTCAATCTTGCAGAAAAAATACCTGGAAAAATATCTGATTTTCTCTCGGATGCGGCCAAAAAGAACAGGATAACTCTTGTAGGCGGCTCAATATTTGAGCTTGGAGATGATAAAAAATATTACAACACAAGCCTGATATTAGACAAAGAAGGCAAGGTAATTGCAAAATACCGCAAAGTTCACATACCTTATGACCCTTCTTATTATGAGAAGTACTATTTTTCACCAGGAAACCTGGGTTTTGTTCAGGCAAAAACCAATAACATAAAGATAGCCCCATTGATATGCTACGACCAGTGGTATCCTGAAGCTTCAAGGATCAATGCGCTTAAAGGGGCAGATATTATTTTTTATCCGACTGCAATCGGATGGATAGACCAGATGAGGAAAGAAGAGCCTTGGTCTGCAAAAAGATGGCAGAATGCAATGTCCGCGCAGGCTTCCATGAACGGGATTTTTGTTGCTGCAGCAAACAGAACAGGAAAAGAAGACAGCATGGAATTCTGGGGCGGCTCGTTCATAGCAGACCCTTTCGGCGAAATTGTGGCGCAGGCATCTGCATCAAAAGAAGAAGCTCTTGTGGCTGAAATTGGATTAGGCAAAATCAAGGCCTCCCAGGAGGGCTGGCGTTTTCTAAAAAACAGGCAGCCGGAAAATTATGGTAATTTAATCAAATAGTCATATTTATTAACAAGGTAAAATTCTCGAAAAAAATGAGCAAAGAAACCCCGAAATCTCTCGGATATAGGATGCCTGCAGAATGGGAAGAGCAGGAAGCAATATGGATTGCATGGCCGCATAACAGCATTACCTGGCCGGGAAACATGGAAGAAGTTGAGCAAAGCTATATTCAGTTCATAGATGCCCTGCATACCGGCCAAAAAGTCAACCTTTTGGTGAATAATGAAGAAACAAAAATAAGGATTGAATCAAAATTAAAAGAATCAAATGTGAATCTTTCCAAAATACATTTTCACAATATAAAAAATGCGGATGCCTGGATTAGGGACTATGGCCCTACATTTGTCATAAACAGCAATGCAAAAGATAAGCTGGCATTGGTAAAATGGAATTTTAATGCATGGGGGGATAAATATAAGGATCTTCTTTTGGATAATGGAATACCTTACGAAATGAACAAATCCCTTAAGGTTCCGATATTTGAGCCCGGCATTGTCATGGAAGGAGGCTCCATAGACGTCAATGGCGGCGGCATAGTTCTGACATCGGAGCAATGCCTTCTTAACAAAAACAGGAATCCGCAATTGGGCAAAGAGCAAATAGAGCAGTGCCTTAAGGAATACCTGAATGTATCGAAAGTTCTATGGCTTAAAGAAGGAATTACAGGTGATGATACTGACGGCCATATAGATGACATTGCTAGGTTTGTGAGCAAAGGCACAATAGTATGTGCCTATGAGGAGAACAAGGATGATGAAAATTATCCAATACTTAAGGAAAATCTTGAATTATTAAAAAATATGACAGGCACTAATGGCAAAAAATTTAATATTGTTACGCTTCCAATGCCGGGAATCATAAAGATTGGAGGAAAAAGATTCCCTGCATCTTACACAAATTTTTACATAGGAAACAATGTAGTTGTTGTCCCGACATTCAGGCATGAAAACGATGAAAAAACGCTTTCAATACTAAGAGGACTTTTTCCAGACAGAAAAGTTGTAGGTGTTGACTGCAAAACCATGATAGAAGGCATGGGGACATTGCATTGCGCCAGCCAGCAGCAGCCTAAGGTATAACGCAAATAGAATAAAAATAACAAGAAAAGTTATAAATCTTAGAATCTATTGAAGAACTATTAGCTTACTAAAGGCTGAGACTTGCCATAAATGCTGTTTGGATTGCTTCTTGGAAAATCTTCCCCCCTTACAATGACTTCTTTGGTATACTTCTTGGACTCGAAAGCCTTTACAAGCAGTTCAACTGCCTTTTCAACATCAAAGCATTTGCATGAGAATACATCGACAAAAACATAGTCTTTCTCAGGGAAAGTGTGTATGCTTATGTGGCTTTCAGCTATCATAACGAATCCGGAAATTCCGGCTAGGGTAGCTCCGGGATCCATCCATTTGACTGCATAAGGCAGTGTCATCTTAGTCATCCCTATCTTTCCAGGCAGCTGATTAAGAATATCATAAACCAAGCCTTGGTCTGCTAATTTTTTCCTATTGCAGAAAGATGCGTCGATAGTCAGATGCTGACCAAACGATAAATTTTGATTTGATGTCCTCATTTTTGTATTTCAGGATAAAATGATTTTAATTTTTTTTGATTAAATTTATTTTTTCTTGTCAAAACATTATTTTAAAAGTAGTATTTAAATGTTTCTATTTAGATAGTTTTTCGACGAAAATTTTTTGGAAAAATTTTGGAAAAATCCCCCTTAGAATGCTTGCGGAAAGGGCTGCTGCAATTGCCGACGACAAAACTACAAATACTATAAATCTCGCAAGCAAATCAAAAAAAAGATTTTGGGGATACAAGACAACAATCTTCTCTAAGTTAGGGTTGAAAAGAAAGGTTCCAGGCATGAAAAAAATCTCATGAAACTTCTGGAAAAAATTTTCAAATCCCGCAAAAGATGCAAAAAAAAGCACCAATGCAAAAAACATCGTCGATAAAGAGCCTATCAGTATTACTTTTGCAATTGAATTTAAAAGCTTGTTAAAATCGAAGCTTGGCATTGCAGCCAAAATGAAGATTAAAACAAAAAATAAAAATAAGGAAATATGGTAAGCAAGCAAGGCTTTGCTGGCAAGGATCCTGACATCGAGAAGATGCTCTTTCTCGCGTGCATTAAAAAAATCTCCAGCAATGATATTGTGGTTTTCTTTTCTTAAATATCCCAAAACATCTTTATTTATTGCTTCGATATCATATCCGTCAAGTTTTTCGTAAACTCCGTATTTATTGAATTCCTTTTTATAAAATTTCTCGTCGAAAGCTGCCAACCTGAAGCTAAATCCTGGAATTATAATAATAAAGGACGCAACCATAAGGGCAAAGGCTATGCTGCTAATTATCTTTTTCGCCATCATATTGAAATACGAGCCAGGATATAAATAATTTAGCCCTTCCGCTCGAAAGTTATCGTCTTTCTTGTTTTTCTTATCACTAATGTTTCTTCAAATTCTACCTTTATGCTGCTAATCCGGGCAGTCCTGGCCTGTTCCTGCGCCCTGATTATTTCCCTGGAAGCTTCCTTGTAAAATTTTTTCAGCAAGTCATCCTGGAAGCTCTTGAATTTTGCAATATGGGGAATTGATGATATTTGCTTTCCAACTCCATCTGAGAAAGATATTGGCGAAGGAATATAAAATTCAATTGGCGGCCAGTTCAACGAAGATTGTATTTCCCTTAAATTGCTGTAATCCTGGGAAAAATTGCCGTATTTTACCTGGGAAAAGACTTCATGGTCCGTTGGGCTGTAAAACATCCCGGCGTAATCAGGAAAATCATTTGTAATGAGGTAATTTGGAGTATTCGCAAGGCTTCCATGCGAGTCTATCATGTAAGTTGTCTTGCTGAAAACTTCATATCCGGATGCAAATGGGTTTTGGTACATTTTAGTCTAAATGAATAACTTCTTTTTCTTCCTTTATTGCGTCGTTTATAGCTTCTTCAATTGAGCTTTTATTTCGCTTTTTTGGATCATCATTTTGTTTATGCTCGCCTTGGAACGCGGATGTGTTTTTTTTCTGCATTTCCACTTCATTATTCTCCGGTTTTTTCTGATGCTTCTGCTCCTTCTGAACCGCATCTGCCAGAGTTTTTCCTCCTTGCTCTTTTTTCTTTTTGTCTTCTTCCTGAGCCTCGTTGCTTTTGTACATATCTTTTATTTTGTCCTTGTCATTTGAATTGTATAACTGGCTTTTATGGTAAGTTTCCGTTGGATTCACAGAACCGGCATATCCAGCGCTGCTTTTTCCCAAGCCATGGCCTGGTGCATAGCTGCTGCTGCTATTGCTATGTATGTCCCATTTATCTTCATCCCAGATGCTGTGTTTTTTGTACATATATCCTCAAAAATAGATATGAATACATAACTAAATTATTTTTCTTGCTTATAAACCTTTCTATGTTTACTACTCGCCAGTAATAGGATATTTTATCAAATATTTCCTCTTGTCTTTATCCATATCTATGAACTCGTCTGCAACCTCCCTTAATTTCCCTGAGCTGCTTGGCCCGAAAGCTATCACTTCAACCCTGCAGCCCATAGCTCTTTTCAGGTGCTCTACAAGCGGTACAAAATCCCCATCGCCGCTTATCAAAACAATTGTATCCAGCTTATTGGCAAGTTCAATCGTGTCAACAGCTATTCCGATATCCCAATCCCCTTTTTTAGCTCCACCCGGGAAAGTCTGCAGGTCTTTCCATTTTACTTCATATCCAATCTTGTCCAAGGCATCGTGGAAGCTTTTTTCCTCCTTGATGTAAGCTTTTATCACATAAGCTATCGCCCTGACAAGCTTCCTTCCCCTTACTGCCGTCCTAAGCAGCTGGGTAAAATTTACTTTTGCATTGTATAGATTTTTTGCAGAATAATATAAGTTCTGCACGTCAACAAAAACCCCCATCCTTTGTTCCTGGTTTATGCTCATTTAAATCTCCCTCATTTTTTGCTCAAATCCGCAATTAGAACACATAATCCTTCCATTAATATTCTTCAGCCCAATTTCATTGCATTTCGGGCATTTCTGGACTATTTTGAATTTTTCAAGCTCCTTTTTCCAGTGTTCATCGCCATAGTCCATAAGGTATAATGCTCAAAGATGGTATATAAACTTATCGCGAAATAGGGCTTCCATGAAAATGCAGGTTAGCAGCCTTTAGGTCGAGCCCCTTGCTAAGCGCATCTAAAGCTAAGGCAAAAACGAAAAAACATAAAATAAGAGGTAGCTATTTCTTAATGAAAAACTAAAGTCTAATGCGCATTCTAAAATAGAAAACAATCAAACCTTTATTTCATGTCCAGCTTTCTTATTAAAATAATCAACAAAATATTCCATAAAATGAATATAAGCTTCGTATGCTTTCTTACATTTTTCAACAGTCACAACACCATCACCTTTTAATATTATGTGTTGTACAAAAGACTTAACATTTACATTATCTGCCAGATAGTGTTCTGGATCTCTCCATATCTCTAGGTGTCCCATCACATTTGCTAATGTTGATTTCTTACCATAGGCTTTTTCAAAAAGTTCTTTCATTGCATTGAAATCAAACTTTTTCCCGGGAAATGCCTGATGATAATGAAAAGCATATTCCTTACTATGAGCACGAATTTCTCCTTTTTGAGTGAGATAAAGAAATGTCTTTTCATAAGTATCTTCACCATCGGAACCCTCTTCAAATACATGATCGCATTCATGGTATATTGAACCTACGACAAGATGAAATTCCTTCTTAAATTCGCCTTCTGTCCTTGCTGCTTCTAAATGTCCCGTAAAAATATTTATCCATAGAAACTTTCCACCTTGATGAAGTGTGTTGGCTCTATCTGTTCTCGTTTGCTCTGTTACTCTTACTCTATATCCACATAAATCAATAAAGTGCTTTACTAAAAATGGATCAAAAACTTTAAACATATCCCCCCTACATTCTGGCCACACGATTCTCAAGCATCTTATGAATTTCCACTTTTCTCTTTCCCTAAAACTCTTTTCAATGTATATTGCTGCTGCTTTTTGAAATTTCTTAGAGATATATGAAGCAAGACGCATTTCAGCATCTTTTGGAGTAGAGTAAGAAATTCCTAATTCCACCAATATCTCATGTAAACCCATTTGTACTAGGGTAATTATGTTGTTATAAAAACATTTCTAAAGATTTAGAGCATCCTTCGCGCCATCACATCGTCATAAAAATGCCACATATTTTTATATTGATAAGCTATACCGCAAGCTTATGGCAGAAAAAATCAGATTTTTCCCGCTGGATGTAACTTACAAAACAACAGATGGAAAGCCCATAATTTACTTATTTGGAAGAACGGATGACAATAAGCAGGTCTGCATTCTTTACGATAAGTTCAAGCCTTACTTTTATGTTATTCCTAAAAAAGGGTTTGATATTGCAGAAAAGCTAAAGGAATTTTCTATATCTAAAAATGGCGAAATGTACGGTATTGCAAATGTAGAGCTAATCAAGAAAACTTACCTTGGAAATGAAGTTGATGCCATAAAAGTTTTTACAAAATTGCCAAGGGACGTTCCGATATTAAGGGAAGAGCTGAAAAGATGGAAGGAAATTGAATCTGTTAATGAAAATGATATTTTGTTCACAAAAAGATTCATGATTGGCAATAATATTGTGCCCCTGGTGTTATGCGATGCAGAAGGGGAATTTATAGTAAATGAAAAATTAAAAGTGCCTGCTTTCAAAGCCGAAAAACTAGAGCAAACATCCACGGAAACATACATAAAGCCAAGAATACTTTGCGTTGACATCGAGACTTACACTCCTGCTTACAAGGAAATTGAGCCTGAAAAAAATCCAATAATAATGCTGGCTTTATACGGAAGCGACATGAAGAAGGTGTTTGTCTGGAAAAAATTCAAGACAAATCTCGACTATGTCGAATTTGTTGAAAGTGAATCTGAGCTTATCGAAAAATTCAAGGCTGCTGTAGAAAATTACCGGCCCGATATAATAACAGGATATTTCTCTGATGGTTTTGACTTTCCATATATCAGGACAAGGGCAGATAAATACAAAATAAAGCTCGATCTTGGGCTGGATTTCTCTGAACTGGAGGTAGAGAAAAGAAAAGACACTACCGCGCAGATAATAGGGATTATTCATTTTGACAGCTTCAAGTTCATAAGAAAGATTATGTCTGGGACTTTGGAAACAGGAACTTACGACCTTGGATCAGTGGCATATGAGATGCTTGGAGAAAAAAAGCATGCTGTTGACCTGGATGCACTATCAAAAGATTGGAATGGAGCTTTGCAAAATATGGATGAATTCTGCAGATATAACTTGAATGACGCTCACCTATCCTACAAGCTGACTGAAAAGTTGATGCCGATAATCAGCGAGATGGTGAAAATAACCGGCCTTACAATTTATGACGTAAACAGGATGGGTTTTTCTCAATTAGTTGAATGGTATTTGCTCAAGCAAGCTGCATCTTTCAATGAAATAGCTCCCAATAAGCCCTCAAACGAGCAGATTGCAGCAAGAAAAATGCAGACATATCAGGGTGCTTTTGTTTTCGAGCCAAAGCCGGGATTATACAAAGATGTTGTTGTTTTCGATTATAGGAGCCTTTACCCTACAATAATAGGCTCCCACAACATCGGCCCGGGAACACTTAACTGCAAATGCTGTGAAGGAGAAGCTAAATTGGCTCCCATTGATGGGAAAAAAGTCTGGTTCTGCAAAAAAAAGAAAGGATTCATCCCTACATTAATTGAGGATCTTATAACAAGAAGGATGCGCGTCAAGGAAATAATAAAAAGCCAGAAAGATGAAAGCTTTGCAGTGCTTGATGCCAGACAGAACAGCCTAAAACTGATGGCAAATGCTTTCTACGGCTACTTAGGTTTTTTCGCTGCAAGATGGTATTCTCTTGAATGCGCCCAGGCAACAACAGCCTTTGGCAGGTATTACATCAGGGAAGTCATAAGCAAAGCCCAGGAATATGGATTTAATGTTCTATACAGTGACACTGACTCGATATTTTTAACTTTGGAAGGGAAGACAAGGATAGATGCCCATAGTTT
>CAYTDO010000009.1:0-58995 GCA_964436645.1 uncultured Methanosarcinales archaeon
CATGTAAACGAGGTTTTTAGGACAAGCAACCGGCAAAAAAGCTTCGAAATTTTTAAGAAATATGCCGGAAACAAGGGAATTGGCCATGTAAGGTATGCAACGTCCGGAAGCGAGGAAAGGGGCGCAGCCCAGCCTTTTGAAAGGCATCATGGGAGGAAATGGAAATGGTTCTCTTTCGGATTTAATGGCAACCTGGCAAATTATGCTGATCTTAAAAAAGAGCTCTTGGAGAAAAAAGAAGATTACCATATTACTTATGATAATGATACCGAGATAATAATGCACTACCTTGCAAGAGAGCTTAAGGGAGACACAAGGCCTAACCTCGTCAATGTATTCTCAAATCTTGCGAAAAAATTTGATGGGTGCTATAATATTGTTTTCATAAATGCAGAAGGGGAGATTATAGTTTCTCGCGATCCTTACGGATTCCGCCCCCTTGTCTATGGCTTTAGCGCTGATAAAAAAGTTTTCATGGCCGCTTCCGAGAGCGTTGCCTTGGTGAATTGCGGCATCGAGGATATAAAGCCCTTGCAGCCAGGGCATCTTATCCATATAACTGACGGGAAGGTAGGGATAAAAAAGTATGCAGAGTCAAAAAGAATTTCCCATTGCATGTTTGAATGGGTTTATTTCTCAAATGTAAGCTCGGTTCTGGATGGAAAATCAGTTTATCTGACAAGGTCTAATCTTGGAAAAGAATTGGCCAAAATTGAAACTCAAAAGATAGACAAGGACTGCATTGTGGTTCCAGTGCCAGATACTGCAAAGGCTGCAGGCGATTCATTTGCTTATGAATTGGGAATTCCTTCAAGGGAAGGAATAATAAGGAACAGGTACGTTGGCAGGACTTTCATAGAAGGCGGCTCCAGAGATGATAAAATTTCAAACAAATACACAGCTCTTGCGGATGTTTTGCAGGATAAGCGGGTTTTTTTGGTGGATGACAGCATTGTCAGGGGAAATACTACCAAGCAGCTGGTTCGTTACCTAAAGGGAGTTGGAGGCGCAAAAGAGGTCCATTTGAGAATCACTTGTCCTCCTATAAGGGGCCCTTGCTTCTATGGCATTGACATGTCAACAATCTCCGAGCTTCTTGTCCCGCAATATGAAAAAAACCCAGTATCAACAGATATTTCCCAAGAAGTCTGCGCTAAAATCGCAAAAGATGTAGGTGCAGACTCTTTGATCTACCAGAGCGTTGAAGGCCTTATAAAATCAATAGGGCTTCCAAAAGAAAAGCTATGCACAGCCTGCATAACTTCAGATTACCCAACTCTGTGGGGCAAAAAGCTTTTTGAGAAAGCATGGGATAACCACCACAAGGGAATCAAAGGAGACAGGACTTACGCAGCTAATTGTTAAGCTGAGTTTTAGTTGTATTTTTCTTATAAAGGCTACATCACCCTAACAGCGTATTTTTATAATTTTATATCATATGGCCAAACTTTTTACCGCAACATTTTAATATTCATAACGATTAGGTATTAGATAATGGAAAAAACGGGGTTAATGAGATTCTGGAAAGAAAACCTAGGCCTTACAGAGCCGGAGCTCAATGCCTTTAAGGAGATACGAAGAGAAGACTTTGTCCCTGAAAGTGTTAAAGCTAGGGCATACGAGGACATCCCCCTCCCATTGTTGAGGGGCAAGACCATCTCCCAACCAACAACCGTTATGTTAATGACTCATTCATTGGAGCTTAAGCAAGGCCATAAAGTATTTGAGGTTGGTTCAGGCTCCGGTTACCAGACTGCAATAATAGCAAAAATAATTGGCCCAAAGGGAAAAATAATCTCCGCTGAAGTAATTCCTGAGCTTGTTGGATTTGCAAAACAGAATCTTGCAAAGGCTGGAATAGAAAATGCTGAAATTTATGAGGACGACGGCTCAAATGGAATGAAAGACAAGGCTCCTTTTGACAGGATAATAATAACCGCAGCCTGCAAGGAATTCCCCAAGCCGCTATTAAGCCAGCTAAAGCCCGACGGCATAATTGTCGGCCCTGTTGGGAATGAAAAAGAGCAGGAGATGATAAGGGGCATC
Organism: uncultured Methanosarcinales archaeon; assembly: GCA_964436645.1. Classification (GTDB taxonomy): domain Archaea; phylum Nanobdellota; class Nanobdellia; order Woesearchaeales; family GW2011-AR4; genus JACPJP01. Next base: position 2,047 of record CAYTDO010000009.1, read on the forward strand.
AAAGGAAAAGATGGAAGATTACAGCTTGAATTCCTCGGGCAATTCATATTCTCTCCGCTTTACGGAAAGTATGGATTTGAGATTTAGGGTTATTGTTTAAATTATTTTGGCAGAAGAAGAGCAGAAAGGAAAACACAAAGCAGAATACGGCGCAGGGCTAATAAGGAACTTGCCAGCAAGATTGAGCAGGAGTATGGCAAGGCAGTTGAGCACTGCTAGAGTCAGTAATTTTTTGAGGAATAATTAAATGTCTAGGATAGAATACATTCAATTAGGCTTATCAGCCTCCAAAATAAAAAACCCAGAACTTTGCTAAATCTCTTATTTAACCGATGCCATCCTAAGTTTCTGCAGATTGTTCCTGCAACTCTGGCATAATCCAGAATGAAAAGAATAAACTAAGAAGTACTCCTTGCATTTTTTGCATAAGATTTTGTATTGTACCATTTTATCTCTTTTATATATGGGGTAAGGCAGTACACTATAAAAACATGTGTTATTTATTCATACTCAATTGTCGCAGGAGGTTTTTGAGAGATATCATAAACAACCCTGTTGACACCTTTGACTTCATTTAATATCCTCGAAGAAATCTTTTCCAATAAAGTATAAGGCAGCTTTGCCCAGTCTGCTGTCATGGCATCTATGCTTGTGACTGCCCTCAAAGAAATGATATACTCATAAGTCCTTGCATCTCCTTTTACTCCTACAGCTTTTATCGGGAAAAGGGCAGCTAAAGCCTGCCAGACCTTGTCATACTGCCCGGATTTTTTTAATTCTTCCATAAAAATATGATCAGCCTCCCTCAAAATCTCAACCCTCTCCTGGGTAATGCCTCCTACAATCCTTATTGCCAGCCCGGGCCCCGGGAATGGATGCCTCTCAATAATATCTTTTGGCAACTTTAATTCATTGCCTAGTTTTCTTACCTCATCCTTGTACAAATCCCTTAGCGGCTCAATGACCTTTAGCTTCATTTTATCCGGCAAAGTCACATTATGGTGGCTCTTTATTTTGGAGGACTCCTTGCTGGTCTGCGCGCTTTCAACCCTGTCTGGATAAATTGTCCCTTGCCCTAAAAATTGGATGTTCGGATGCTTTTCCTCCAATTCTTCAACTTTTTTCTCAAATACTTCAATAAAAGTATGCCCTATTATTTTCCTCTTTTCTTCAGGATCAATGACCTCTTTAAGCCTGCTAAGGAAAACACTGCTAGCATCAACAAAATAAAGGTTCTCAAATTCCATCCTTTCGAAGCTTTTTCTTACAGCCTCTGCCTCATCCTTCCTTAGCATTCCATGGTCAATAAAGACGCAATGCAGCCTTTCTTTTATGGCATCATTCATCAATGCCGCGGCAACAGTGCTGTCTACTCCGCCCGAAGTCCCCATTATCACTTCTTTATTGCCCACAGTCTTTTTGATTTCCTTGATAAGTATCGATGCCATATTAATGTTCCAGTCCTTTTTTGCCTTGCATATGCCAAAAACAAAATTCCTGAATATCTGCATTCCATTGATAGTATGCGCAACCTCTGGATGAAATTGAAGGCCGTACATTTTTCTTTTTTCATTCTCCATTGCAGCAATAGGGCAGCTGTCAGTTTTCGCCAAAATCTTGAAATCTGATGGGAGGATTTCAACCAAATCACCGTGCGACATCCATATCTGCTCTTTTTTCCCAAGCCCCTTCAGCAGCTTTCCATTATTCTTGACAGTAAGCTCCTTCTTTCCATATTCCTTTATCTTTCCCGGAATGACCTTGCCATAAGCCTTGCCTATCAATTGCAGCCCATAGCATACCCCGAGAATTGGAATGCCAATCTCCAAAATGCTTTTATCTATTTGCGGGGCGCATTCCTCATAGACAGAAGCAGGCCCGCCAGAAAGAATAATCCCTTTCGGATTTATCTTCTTGATCCCTTCCGCAGTTATTCCATAAGGGACCAATTCCGAAAAGACGCCAAGCTCCCTGATCCTTCTGTTTATCAGATGCGCTACCTGGCTTCCATAATTTATTACGATTATCTGAGTCATTGTTTAGTTTGATTTTGTTATCTATTTTATTTTTATTTTGTTATTTACTACTGTTTTATTTGTTTGATTCGGTTTACAAGTTAATTATATTTACTAGTTTAATTTAATAAAAAAGCTAGTTATATTTACGCGGCCCAGTGAATTGCGAGCGACTGCGAGTCGCTCGTCGCGGGCCGCATTGATGCGCCGCGCAATGGCGGCGCCTAAATATCTTAGCTTTTTATTTTTCTAAACGGAATAATAAATTTTACTTTAAGTGCAGATAATATCTAATTTATTCTGCTTGATAGCTTTTCTGATTTCCATTGCTATCCTTTCCCCAACGGAAACTGGATTATAATAAAGGTAAGCGGAATAGGGAGTGAACATTGTCCCCGGGCTTCCGGGAATCCTCATTGAAACATCAAAAATCACAATATCTTCCCTGCCTTCCTCGGCAATAACAGCTCCCTGCAGCGCAAAAGGTCCTATTATTCCTGGCTTGTGGGCTTTCCTGGCAGCATCCACAAATTTTTCTCCAAGCGAAAATATTTTCCCCAGCAAAGACTCTTTGACTGTGACAGCAATATGCCCTGTTTCTATCATTTTAGGCTTTACAATCTTCAAGGCCGCGATCTGGTCAGTAGCCGGCAGCCGTATCAACCCGTCTATATTTGTCTGCCTCCTTGTATCCGTCCCTAAAAGCTCAAGTTCATTGTCAATTGCGCTGTAAAAATAATTGAAATTCACATGAGCCCCGATAGCATATTCTTCAATAACTGCTTTCTTTAATCCTTCTTGGGTTATTGTTCCATTCCTCAACAGTTCTTCTGATTTTTCCTTGTAAGTTTTATAGCTGTCTGCAAAAAAGAAAGCCCTTTCATAGGTTCGTTTAGCTTCAGCAACTTTAACAATTACAGGCATGTTTATCTGCTTAGCCTCCTTAAAAAGTTTAGGCATCCTTATCCCTGCCTTCTGCAGAATATAATATTGATTTTTAGGAGCATCTCTTTCCTCCAATCTCACCAAGCCTCTTGTGCCAAATATAGGGACCAAAAATTTATTCTCTATTTCATCAAAATTGCAGTAAACCCAGAAATACCTGTTGTGTATAAATATCGTATTCAGGCTCCTTAATCTTTCCTGCGCATCTTTTTTTACAATATCCTTGAAATTATCCACAAGAATTATCTCATCTACGCATCCTTTGCCGTCTCTTGACTTGTAATATTTTTCATAGGCAGTTTCTCTTCCTTTCTGGCACACAACAACTGTCTTGAATCCATTAAGCTTTGCGCCCCTGCATACATCCAGGGCAGAATGGCCTCCGAGCGTTCCTATGGTTATGTTGCGCTTGTCGTATTTTTCAAGTACCTTTTTTATGTCCTGGTGTGAAATCATTTACCTCTCCTCTTTTCAGCAATAATATTTTTTTGATTTAAGTTATAATATATCTTTTTCTTATGGTATTTTTATATATTGCTAATTTTTATATCTTTATTGGTTAAATAAATAAAAAATGCTCCGAATTTTTAAAAAAACATCAAAATATTTACTAAATCTTACCCCAAAATCTTGCTTAATCTATTCTCCTTGATGGCAATCTTGATCTCTCTTGCAATCCTTCTTCCTGTTGACATCGGCTCATTATACTTTAGCCATGTGTAGGGGCTTCCATCGATGTATGGGTTTGTTCCAGCAACAATCCTCGCTGAAATTTCAAAAACATGAATTTCCTCTTCCGGAGTCATTATTGTCTCCAGGCAGAAAGGCCCCCACAAGCCTCCTTTCGTGATTTTCCTGCTTTCATTTATGACATCTCTTCCCATGCTTATTATTCGCGGCAAAAATGATTCTCTAACCACGACCGGGATATTTCCAACGATGACATAGCTTGGATCAATCTGAGGCAGGGCCATCTGGTCTCTTGCGCTTACCCTGCCTAAACTGTCGACATTGCTCTCATATCTTTTGTCGAAGCCCATGATTTCAAGCTCATCATTTAGCGGGCTGTAAAAATAGTGTATGAACATTGGGACTCCGACAATATATTCCTGTATGACATAATCTTCTCCCTTGTACCCTTTGATTTTCAGCTTAAAGTCCTTTTCATTCTTTGCCAGAAAATAGCCTTTTCCCCCTTTTGCCCCGTGGAATTTTACGATTACAGCCCTGTCTATATCCTTGGGATTATCAAACAGCAATGGAACCTTCAGGCCTGCATTTTTAAGCCAGTTTCTTTCTATCTTCCTATCGGACTCGTACCTAAGAATATTTTTATTCCCATAATAAGGTATCTTGAATTTTTCAACAGCATCAATTCCAAGATAAGTTATCAATGAAGCATGCGGTATAAAGATTATGTTTTCCTTTATCAGCCTGTCCTGCAGCCTAATGAGGTCTTTATACTCTTTGATGGAGATGATTTCATCTGCCACCTTGAAAAGCTTGTAGGGCTCTTCCCTTCCTTTTATGCATATGGCAATGGTCTTAAAACCCTCGTCATGCGCTCCTTTCAGTATCTGCAATGCAGAATGAGAACCTATTGTTGCTATCTTGTAATTTTTTGGTGCAACCATATTAGAGGGGAATATTTGGGTTATTTAAAGGTTTCGGAAAAACGGGCCCCTGCTAAGCACATCTAAATAGGCCAAGGGGCCGCTCCGTGAGATGCGACGAGCGGCTTTTTAGCTCGTCGCCCGCAATTCACCGGACCTGGCCGATACTTTTAGCCCAGATGCAATGGGCTCGAAGCTGCTAACCCGTAGCGTAGCGGAGATTTTTATGGAAGCCAGAAAAAACATTTTTTTTGAATTCATCAAAAATTGCAATTTTTGTTTAAGGCATGAATCAATAAGTTAAGAAATTATTTTAAGAAATTCTAAAAAAATGCTGATGGCTAAGGTTTCCTGGAAATTATCCTTGCAAGCTCTTCTTTTTTCTCTCCCATTATTTTTTCATTTACTGCCTCCAAATTCAGCCTCAATAATGGCTCAGTATTAGAGGGCCTCACATTAAACCAGAAATCTTCAAATTCAACGCTTATCCCATCCATCTCCATTACTTTTTTAGGCTTCATTTTTTTATAATGGTTTTTTATTTGTTGCAGTTTTTTATCCTTGCCCTTTACCTCGAAATTGGTCTCTTCTATCTTTGAATAGGCCTGGAATTCCATGAGCAAAGAAGACAGGGATTTTTCTTCTCTCGCGGCTATTTCCGCAACTATCACGCTTGCAATCAGCCCGGAATCAGCATTGAAATTATCCCTAAAGTAATAATGCGCGCTATGCTCGCATCCAAAAATCGCATTAGTCTTCTTCATTGTGTCTTTAATGAAAGAATGCCCTACTCTTTCAATGATGGCCTTGCCTCCGTATTTTTCTATGGTTTCAGGCACAATCCTGCTGCACACTAAATTATATATTATATTTTCTTTTCCCTTGCGAGAATTATTTTTGGATTTTTTAAGCATATTTTTTATTATCAAAGCAGAAATCAAAGAGCTATTGACAACCTTGCCTTTTTCATCCACAAAAAAAACCCTGTCAGCATCCCCGTCAAATGCCATCCCGAAGCTGCATCTTTCTTCCTTTACAGTCTCCTGCAGCTTCTTTAGATTCTCATATTTTGAAGGATCCGCCGGATGATTTGGAAAATTGCCGTCAAGCTCAAAATAAAGCGGAATTATGGCTGCATCAATTTTTTTATAAGCCAAAGGCACAATTTTCCCAGCCATTCCATTGCCTGCATCAACCGCTATCTTAAGATTCTTAATATTTTTTTTATCAACAAAAGAAAGGACGTGCTTTGCATACTCTTCCATTATATTTTTCTTTAGGATTTTTCCCTTTTTTATGATGTTTTTTTTGAATTGAGCCTTTTCAATGATTTCTCTTATCTTTTTCAATCCAGTGTCTTCATTTATTGGCGCGGCTCTCTCCCTGCAGAACTTTATGCCATTGTACTCCTTGGGGTTATGGGACGCAGTGAACATGACGCCTGCTCTTTTTAAGAAACCGGAGGCAAAATACAATCCATCAGTGCTTACCATTCCGATGTCAATGGCATCAGCCCCTTCATCAGTAACACCTTCGATGAATGCTTTAGAAAGTGAAGGAGAAGAAACCCTCATGTCATATCCTGCAATAACCTCCTTGCATTTTAGGAAAGAAACAAAAGCCCTGCCTATTTTATATGCAATATCTTCTGTAAGGTTTTTGCCATAAATTCCTCTTACGTCGTAGGCCTTAAAGATTTCTGAAAGCATCAGCTAAGTTATATTATTTTTATATATTAACCTTCTGTTTTTCATCATAAAAAGAAAACTGTCCTTTCTTAGTTTACCCAAACTTAATTCCCGCTTCCTTGAAATCATCCTGCAGCTCATCGTAAAAAGAAGAAACTATACGCTCTTTCATTGTAATGTCCCATATCCAGAACCAAACCTCAAGGCTTACCTTGTCTTTAGTTATGGATTTCGTTAAAACTCTCGGAGCAAGGTTTTTTATGTTCTTAGGTACCATGAAGAAGTTTTTAGGGACCTCAAAAATCTTGATAATCCGGGTTATCTTCTTCTCCGGGATGTGCGGCAGTATATTATGGTTCTCGGAGCATATCTTCTCGATGATTTCCTTCGCCTTGATTTTGTCGGAATCTTGGGCAATGTCTATGTTCAATGTTACTTTTATGAATTCGCCGCGGCTGTAATTTATTATCGGGGCAGTATTCAGGAAAATGATGTTTGGAAGTATTATTATCCTTCCGTCAAACGCTCTTAATTTTGTTTTCCGGAGCATTATGTCCTTGACCCTGCACAACGTTCCATTGTAGTCTATCACATCATCTTCTCTGAAAGGCCGCTCGATTGAAAGCACAAGACCCGCAACCATGTTTTGCAATATCGGCGACATTGGCAGAACTATCAAAACTCCCAATATGCCCAGGGCAGCCAAGGAACCGGTCAGATCCAAGTTTAGCAGCTTAAAAGAAAAATAAAACCCGAGCGCATAGCTCCCGTACATAAAAATCTTGGAAAGCGTCTTGTAGATGATGGGGCTTGTTCTGTCTTTGAGGTACTTTATTATTATGAAATTAAGCAAGCTTCCTAATATGAATGCAAAGATTAAAACCAGTGCCAGGAGTACAATCTGGTGCAATGTTATTTCTCCTATCAAGGCATTTATCTCGGCCATCTTGGACTTTAATTATAAGTGATATTTAAGAATTATCTATTTCTTCTCTTTGGCCTCTTTTCTTTTCGCCCTTATTGGAATTACGCCTTTCTCGAATTCTATCTTGGCTATCTCCACAGGGTTGAATCTTATCTTTTCCATCTCATCTTTGCTTAGCTCTACCATCAACGGAGCGCCCATTGAAATCTGCAGCGCTCTTGCCCCGATTACTCTTGCAATCTCATATTTTGTGTATTCCATTTTCCCCCTTAGCCAGAATCATTTTGTATTTATAATGCTCATCAAGACTTTCTTTTATTTAAGTGTCTGAATCACGCTTTGCTCGCTTTTGATGTGCTGGCTTTATTCTTCCCAAGAATCACTATCTGGAATCTCTTTCCTTTCTTTGCCTTGCTTAGGTTATATTGCCCGGATTTAAGCCCGTTGGATAAAGCCCACGAATCTGCAGCTTCTTTGGTGCTGAAAGTCTTTGGCCGGTTTTTCGTGATTCCTGGATGGAAATAGGAATAATGCCTTGCCCTTCTGCTCAATCCCAGCTTTCTTTTTCTATTGCCATGTATTTTAACCATTTTAAACCCCCTGCGCTTAACTGTATGAATAATATTTTAGTAAAATGAGTTCTAATTGGTTTTAGTTCTATCTCTAATCATCAAAAACCATGAGGACATTAATATTCATCATCATTGCTGTCTTCATCTTCATCTCCATAATAGCGCATGCATTTCACCTCCTTTCTTCCCTAATATATGCTTATAAGTATTGAACTTTTTAGCTCTTCGCTTAAGGAGAAAGATACAGCTTCGTTGCAATATTTTTCTTAAAAATTTTAACGCTAAAAATAATTCTTAACTTTCATAGTATATATTTAACTCTTATATAAATTTATCTGAAACCTTGCCCTCCAAAAACTTCTCCTCGCATTTGTCCATGCAGATCTTCAAAGAATCAAAGTTATCTTCCGCAACTGAGGCGCATACAGAAACGCATTTTTCATAATTTTTCTGTTTTTCCGCTTCCTGGCTTATTTTGTAAGCAGAAAAAATAATTGCCACAATAATAGTCAAAAAAATAAGTTTACTCAATATCTTCATATTGATTTACTCCAGTCCATTTTTTTTTTGCTAATTCATACCTTTCCGGGCTTCCGATGTCAAACCATTGCCCTCCTGTAAGAAATCCCCTTAATCTTCCTTCTTTAGCCAGCTTCGGGAAAACATCCTTTTCCAGCATTGAAAATCCATCAGGAATCATGTCTATGATTTCCGGTTCAAGTATATAGAATCCCGCATTTATCAGATTGGAAGGAGCCTCTTCTTTTTTTGGCTTTTCGATAAATTCCAATATCCTTGTTCCGCTCATTCTTGCAACCCCATATTGCGAGGGGTCTGTGACTGTGGTCAATGCAAGCGTCGCCAATGCGTTTTTTCTTTTATGTAGCCTGAACATTCTTGGTATATTTACAGTTTTAAGCTCGTCTCCGTTAGTTACAATGAAACTATCTTTAAGCTCATTTTTTGCAAGCTTCAAAGGGCCGGCAGTGCCAAGTGGCTCATCTTCTTCGATATAGGTTATTTCAACCCCAAACTTGCTTCCATCTCCATAGTATTCCTTTACTTTTTCCTTCATGTAGCCTGTGCTAAGGATGATTTGCCGTATCCCATACTTCTTGAAAAGGTCAAACAAGTGCTCTGTTATAGTCCTTCCATGGATGTCCATCATGCACTTGGGCTTATTCAATGTAAATGGCCTTAATCTGGTTCCTTTGCCCCCTACAAGAACTATGGCTTTTTGAGGTATGTTCGATCCAAGGGATTTTGTAAGCAAGTTCTCTATCTGCTGGCTCCTGTTTTTTATTATGGTGCCATCCACTCTTTTGTCTATTTGGCCTATAAGCTCTTTATCCAGCGTTATAGTTACCCTTTCTTTCATAAGAAAACCTCATTCCTATTTCCTTGCGTTCAATATTGACTAACTTTACTAAATCCTCCCCTTAACATGAACTATTTAAACTCCCTGATTTATAAACCTTTCTATTTTTGTATGATAAGGTATGATAACAGAAAAGTTTATAAAGAACCCAAAACTTTTCCATTTTAGGGTGGCAATTTGGATAGGAATCTGGCTCTTGAATTTGTAAGGATAACAGAAGCTGCTGCTATATCTTGCGCAAGATGGATGGGGAAAGGCGACAAAATAAAAGCAGACAAGGCAGCAGTCGACGCAATGAGAAAGCGCTTTAATTATGTTGATTTCAGGGGAAAAGTTGTAATAGGCGAAGGAGAAAAAGACGAAGCGCCAATGCTTTACATTGGAGAAGAGCTGGGGACAGGAGAAGGCCCTGAAATGGATATTGCAGTTGATCCGTTAGAATGCACGGACAACCTTGCAAAAGGCAAGCCAAATGCCATTTCCGTTCTTGCGGCAGGGCCAAAAGGCTCTTTGCTTAATGCGCCTGGAAGCTATATGGACCAGCTGGCAGTAGGCCCAGCTGCAAAAGGTGTAATTGACATCAAGGCTCCAATAAAAGACAACCTGAAAAATATTGCAAAGGCGCTTAAAAAAGACATTAACGAGATTACTGTTATAATCCTTGAGAGGGAAAGGCATAATGAAATGATTAAGCAAATAAAGGAAGCGGGTGCGAGGATAAGGCTGATAGAGCATGGTACAGTTTCAGCAGGAATTGCTCCAGCAATGCATAACTCCGGAATAGATGTAATGATGGGCATCGGCGGAGCTCCTGAAGGCGTAATAACCGCAGTAGCGTTGAAGTGCATGGGCGGCGAAATACAGGGAGTTTTAAAGCCCCACACAGAAGAATTTAAGCAGCAGGCAATTGAGCGTGGCTTGGGATTAAATAAAGTGTACAAAACAGACGATCTTGCAAAGGGAGACCATCTGGTTTTTGCAGCAACAGGCGTAAGCGACGGCCCTTTGCTGAAAGGAGTTGTTTTTACACAATACGGCCAGCTTACCCATTCGCTTGTTATGCGCTCAAAATCAGGCACAATAAGGTACATTGAGACACATCATCATGAAAGTATGCCCTCAAAGGGCTATAAGAGATGAGCATTATAACTAAAAAAATAAATAAAAAATCTCAACGCAAATAATCAATGGGGCGATACCAATGGATAGCGAGCTTAAGCAAACGATAAAAGAGATGGTTGTTGCTGGAAAGGGAATTCTTGCTGCTGACGAGTCCGTAAAAACCGCTGCAAAAAGATTGGCAAGCATCAATGTTGAGTCGACAGAGGAAACAAGAAGGCAGTACCGCAATGTCATGCTTACTGCGCCTCAAATTGAAAAATACCTTTGCGGCGTTATTTTTTTTGAAGAGACGCTGCACCAAAAATCAGATGATGGCATGTTATTCCCAAAATTATTGGCAAAGAAAGGAATTGTCCCGGGCATTAAGGTTGATGGGGGCCTTGCAGATATTGATAACGGCGAGCAATATACTAAAGGCTTGGATGGATTGGGAAACAAGCTGGAAGAATACAAAAAATCCGGCTGCAGGTTTGCAAAGTGGCGCGCAGTTTACATTATATCTGAAAATACTCCTACAGAGCCGATTATAAAAAGAAATGCAGAAGACCTTGCGAAGTATGCAAAAATATGCCATGAGCACGGCATAGTTCCAATAGTTGAGCCTGAAGTCTTGATAGACGGAACCCATACAATAGATGTATCATCTAAGGTTACAGAAAAAGTCCAGAAAGCTGTTTTTGGCGCATTAAGAAAAGAAAATGTCGCTATAGAGTATACAATTCTGAAGCCCAGCATGGTTATATCGGGAAAAGAAGCTCAAAATAGGGCAGGAGTTGATGAGGTTGCAAGGCAGACAGTTAAGTGCCTTAAAGCTGCAGTACCATCTGAGTTGCCAAGCATTAATTTCCTTTCAGGCGGCCAGACACCGCAGGAAGCAACAGCCCATTTGAATGCAATGCACACCTTGGGAGAGGAGCTGCCATGGTATGTCAGCTTTTCTTATGCAAGGGCGCTGCAAGAGCCGGCCTTAAAGGCATGGCAAGGCAAGAAAGAAAATGTTCCTGCAGCGCAGAAAGCGTTTTTAAAAAGAGCCATGTTGAACAGCCTGGCAACAATGGGAAAATATTCCGGGGATATGGAGAAGGGCTAGGATTAATACAAATGATAAAAGTCGGATTGATTGGCTTTGGAACAATAGGAAAAAGGGTAGCTGATGCTGTAGCTTTGCAGAAAGACATGGAGCTTGTAGGGGTTACTGCGCATTCTTACAATTACAAGACTGAAATTGCAAAAAGAAAAGGCTTCAGGATATTTACAATGGATGGAATATCCGATTTTGAAAAAAACGGGATTGCAATTGCAGGAAACGTGGAGAATTTATTGGATGAAGCAGACATCATCGTTGACTGCACCCCCAAAAAAGTAGGCAAGGAAAACAAAGATAAATATTACCTGCCAAGAAAGTTAAAGGCAATCTTCCAGGGCGGAGAAAAGCCATCAACAGCTGATGCCAGCTTTGTCGCTCAATGCAACTATAGCGAAGGATTAAATAAAAATTATATAAGAGTTGTAAGCTGCAACACAACCGGGTTATGCAGGACTTTATTCCCAATAAACCAAAAATATGGCATCGAAAGCGTCCATGCAACAATGGTAAGGAGGGCTGCAGACCCATGGGATATAAGGCACGGGCCCATTAACTCAATAGTCCCTGTTTTGGAGCTGCCTTCTCATCACGGCCCGGATGCCCAGACAGTCCTTCATGGAATGAACATATTTACAACAGCAATGTCCGTTCCAACAACTCTGATGCACATGCACAGCCTCATAGTAGATTTAAAAAAACATGCAAGTGTGGAAGATATCCTAAACTTATTCCGGGAAACAACTAGAGTAAGAGTAGTAAGAAATGCAGAACAAGTAAGATCCACAGCAGAAGTAATGGAACTTGCAAAAGACTTGGGCACGATGAGGGGAGACATGCCGGAAATCTGCGTCTGGGAGGAAGGCATCGGCATAAGCGGCAAAAAGCTGTTCTATCTGCAGGCCATCCACCAGGAGTCTGATGTTGTTCCTGAAAATGTTGATGCAGTAAGGGCCGCAACCGGATTTAAGGATGCAGAGAAAAGCATACAGATGACCAACGAATCCATGGGCATCGGGAAGTTTTGATTATTAAATTTTAGAAATTTTTAATGATAAGAATTTTTACAAGATAATGTAATAAAAACTGAATAAATAAAAATAAACTTAGGTGATAACTGATGAAAATTGGCGTTGTAAAGGAAATAAAAGACAAAGAGAATAGGGTAGCCCTTACTCCGGAAGGTGCAGGAAAACTAGTTGCATATGGACATGCAGTTTTAGTGGAAAATAATGCAGGCGTTAATTCAGGATTCTCAAATGAGGAATACCAAAAAGCAGGAGCTCAAATTGTTGATGTAAATGCAGCATGGTCTGCAGATTTGGTTGTCAAGGTAAAAGAGCCAATGGAAAAAGAATATCCTCATCTAAAAAAGCAGATGGTCTTTACATATTTCCATCTTGCAGGCGTCGCAAAAAATTTGACAGACGCTTTATTGAAAAACGGGACATCGGCAATAGCTTACGAGACTGTTGAAGATGCATATGGCAGGCTCCCATTGCTGGCTCCAATGTCCGCTGTTGCAGGCAACATGGCCGTGCAGATTGGCGCTTATTATCTTGCGAAATTCAATAATGGAAAAGGCATGATGCTGGGAGAAGTTCTTGGCCATTTTTATGGCAAAGTTGTCATTATTGGTGATGGTGTTGTTGGCCGTCATGCAGCAAAGACAGCATATGGTATGGGATCCAATGTATTTTTATTTGGCAGGCACGAAGAAAGAATGGATCATTTAAGGGAATTAATAGGAAGAAAAGCGCACGTTCTTCTTTCAACTCCGCAAAATATAGCAGAGAACGTAAAAGATGCTGATCTTGTTGTTGGAGGAGTGCTTCTTGCAGGCGCAAAAGCTCCTTTTGTTGTGACTGAAGAGATGGTCAAGACAATGCAGCCAGGCTCGGTAATAGTTGATGTAAGCATTGACCAGGGCGGCTGCATAGAAACTTCAAGGCCAACAAGCCACTCAAATCCCGTTTTTGTAAAGCATGGAGTTACACATTATTGCGTTACCAACATGCCCGGAGCTTACCCAAGAACTTCCACAATAGCATTGACAAATGCAACTCTTCCTTACATTTTAAAATTAGCAGAAAAAGGAATAAATGCATTGAAGGAAGACAAGGGATTTGCAAAGGGGATTAATACTTATGAGGGGTTTATTGCATATAAGCCGGTTGCGGAAGCTTTGGGATTGATGGATAAGTTTAAGAATTTCCAATAGAAAATTAAAGAATAATCATTACAAAAAAAGATAAGATGGAATCACTTAGCCTTTCCAAATAGCTCATTTACTTGGTTCCAATCAACAACAGCCCACCCTTCTTTGATGTAGTCTGCCCTCCTCTGATTGTAGCGCAAATAGTACGCATGCTCCCACACATCAACGCCTAATATAGGCGTCTTTCCTTCCATTAAAGGAGAATCTTGATTTGCAGTGCTGTAAATAGCTAATTTTCCATTATCAACAACAAGCCATGCCCAGCCGCTTCCAAATCTATTAAGTCCGGCATTTGTAAATTCTTCCTTAAACTTCTCAAAACTGCCGAAGGTTTTCTTAATCTCATCTCCAATCTTTCCTTCCGGCTCTCCGCCTCCGTCAGGGCTCATTATTGTCCAGAAAAAAGAATGATTAGAATGTCCGCCGCCATGATTCCTTACTGCAGTCCTTATATTCTCTGGAACCTCATTTATTTTTTTCAAAACTTCATTGATATCCATATCCTCAAATTTAGTCCCTTTAATCGCAGCGTTTAATTTATCAATATAAGCCTGGTGATGCTTTGTATGGTGTATAGTCATAGTCAGCTCATCAATATGCGGCTCAAGCGCATTGTAAGCATATGGCAATTTAGGTAATGTGTGCATTAAGACCACCTCATGGTTAACTATTGTTAATTGATAATCTCTTATAATTTAAATAAGTTTCTATAAAAATAAAGAGAACTTTGAATAATTCACTTTTTTGTTAGTTTTTGATGGAGATTATATATAAATAAATGACATACTCCCAAAATAAATCCGACTAAATTCTGGGGTTTCAACGAACTATGACTAAAACAGATTTAAAAGGGCAGTTAAAGGTAGGTGGTTTCAGTTGAGACATTTTTCTGTTAAAAAGACGGTTAAAAGAATATACTTTATTCAAAGAATACAAGGTGACCATATAATCACTTTGTTAAACATAATAATAACTTTTTTATTTATATCAAATACGATTATTTTTTTGTATCTTGTTATAGTAATAAGCCCTATCACATAGAAACCAACCATAGAAGAATGTTAAGACGAAGATGAAGGAAAAAGTTAAAATGTTTTTTAAGGAAAATTCGCTAAAATATGAGTATAGAAACGTTCCTATAAAGCTGATTAGAAGGAGAAGCCAAGCAATTAATAATAATTTATGGAATAGAGAACTATTCCAGTATCTTTTTAAGTCATTGAAATTGTAATTCATATATCTTCACAAATATATGAAAGGGGGAAGATATTATTTAAATCTTCCTCCTAATTTAAAACTAAAAGAGGACGACGGGCTTCCTCCCACAACTAAAGTTGTGGGTATCCACCCTACGATTTTATGAAAAATACTACTAAATAATATTTTTGCAAAGTTCTCTAAACAATATAACAATCAAAAACAAGGATAAAATTAAATCAATAAAAATCCAGTTTAATCTTGATATGTATCCAACTGGGCTCTTGCATTAACTATATACTGGTAGCTTAGGTGCACTATTGTTTTGACTGCATTTGCGCCTTCCTCAGGCTGCAAACCCTCAGTCATGACACAATAGAAAAATCTGCCTTTATCGATGTATATAATTCCGCAATCATGGAAATAAGGTATGCCTTCGGTATAAGCTGCGAATTTGTGCGATACTCTGACATCATCAGGAAGTTGGGCTGTTTTTTTGATGTCAAACGAAGTATCAGTTAACTGGGAGAGTATATACTCTGAATTTTCTGGCTTGAGTAATGTTGAAAGGTAAAGGCTGGAAAAAACACCGTACATGGATTTTGGGCTGACATATTGGGAGTTGTCATCATTTTGCAGGTTTGGCAAGGTCATATCCAGGCTGTGGTAATCCAGATAGCCCAGGAGAAATTTCATGTCATTTTCATCCACATTTCTGAGCAGCATGCGAAAAGCAGTATTATCTGATTCTTTGAGCATTTTTTCCAGAAGGAATCTTACCGGCAGTTCCTTCTCTTTGGTCGGGTATAAGCTTCCAAATATGCTGTCCCTGTCAGAGTCTTTAACATCAATCATTGTGTCAAAGCTTAGCTCTCCTCTCTCAATTTTCTTCATTATAAGGATTGCAGTTGGAACTTTGTTTAGGCTTGCAGGAACAAAGCCTCTCTTTCCATCTATCTCCATGGATGCCCCATCTCGAAGGTTTACCAAATAAAAAGATATATTTCCATTTTTTGTTGCTATATATTCATTCAATTTCTCTCTCAGCGGGTCAAAATTTACTATCAGGAGGCTTTTAGGCTCGAGGATATCCCTATAGACCCTCATGGATAATAAGCCTGTGCTGTTCACTTCAGAAACAGGCGGAATTTCGATGTTGTTTTTTGCAGGATGATGGAAGAAAATAAAAGCCAGAAGAGCAAATATAACAGCAAGCTCAATTCCAGCTATCCACTTGATTTTTATGTTCACAAGCGACAAAATCAATTATGATTATTTAAGTTTTGCCTTGTTTAATGGCAGTTGCTATTTAGATACAATAAACTTTTATACTAAATCCTACAAAGATTATAAAATGTATGATATTGTAATAGGCAGGAGCCCGGAAGAAACAAAAAAGCTTGGAACTGCTGCAACCATCTATATTGGAAAGCATTTTGTCAAGATGGGCCAGACAACTTCTCTATCGAATAAAGTTTATATGGATGTGGCAAAAAGCCATATTGTTTTTGTCTGCGGAAAAAGAGGCTCGGGAAAAAGCTATACTTTGGGAGTAATGGCCGAATCAATGCTGGACCTCCCAACAGAGACAAGAAATAACCTGTCAATAATAATGATGGACACAATGGGCATATATTGGACCATGAAATATCCGAATAAGCAGGACAAGGACATTCTTGATG
Source organism: uncultured Methanosarcinales archaeon (assembly GCA_964436645.1). Taxonomy (GTDB): domain Archaea; phylum Nanobdellota; class Nanobdellia; order Woesearchaeales; family GW2011-AR4; genus JACPJP01. Next base: position 18,486 of record CAYTDO010000009.1, read on the forward strand.
AATGGGGACTTGAAGCAAAGCCATTGAACGTAAACATTTTCACACCAGTTGGCTATTACAAGCAATATAAGGAAAAAGGAATCCCCACAGATTTTCCTTTTGCAATAAGGACCTCTGAGTTGTCTGCATATGAATGGTCCGAAGTCTTTAACATTGATTTAAACAGCCCATTAGGGTCATTGATAGATCGAGTAATAGAAAACCTCAAGGAATCTAAAAGGAATTATGATCTAAATGAAATAATAGGGCAAATCCAGAAAGACGACCGTGCTTCCAAGGAAATAAAAGACGCTGCGGAAAACCGCTTTTTGTCTGCAAAGCACTGGGGATTATTTAGCAGCAAGGGGACATTGATGGAAGACCTCATCATTCCCGGCCAGATAACTGTATTGGATGTAAGCTGCTATACCCATATTCCCGGAGCTCAGGGCTTGAGGTCTTTGGTCATTGGATTAGTCTCCCAAAAAATATTCACTGAAAGGATGATTGTAAGAAAGACAGAGGAATATGAATCAATTTACAAAGAAACTCATCTGCTCTCAAGGGAAGATGGCGAGGAAGAAAAAAAAGAGCCATTAGTTTGGCTTTTCATTGATGAAGCCCATGAATTCTTGCCGAATGATAGCACCACAGTTGCATCCGGTCCCTTAATAACCATTCTAAGGGAAGGAAGACAACCGGGAATAAGCCTCGTTCTTGCCACCCAGCAGCCAGGAAAGATGCACACGGACGTCATAACACAATCTGATATAGTGATAGCTCATCGACTTACCGCAAAAATAGACACCCAGGCCCTGGCAGCGTTAATGCAGAGCTACATGAGAGAAAGCCTGGATAAGCAGCTCAATTACCTTCCAACCTCGAAGGGAGCTGCATTGGTCTTTGACGATAATAACGAAAAGCTTTTCCCAATAGGGGTAAGGCCAAGGTATACCTGGCACGGAGGCTCAACACCTTCTATTCTTGTAAAGGAGAAAAAATTATTTGAATTCTAAACTTCCCTGAATATCTTAAGCTTGTTTAGCTCCAGAACAACAATAATAAGTATAGTAGCTATCGCTGCTAAATAATATTGCCCAAGGCCCACAGCCAAGCCTACTCCAGCCACTGACCAGATTGAAGCAGCAGTAGTTAACCCTTTTACATGGTTCTCTGCCCTGAAAATGGTTCCTGCTCCAAGAAATCCTATTCCCGTTGCCACTCCTGCTATTATTCTTCCTGCTTCTGTTGGAATGCTCTGCAGAGTCAGCAAAATGAATAGAGTTGATCCTGCGCAGACAAGCATATGTGTTCTTAATCCGGCCGGCTTGTGCAATTTTTTCCTTTCGAACCCAATGATGCCTCCAGCTATGGCCGCAAACAAAAGCCTGAGAAGCATCTCATTGTTTTCAATCATATAATCCTTCTCCATATTTTGTGTTTAAATACTTTTTTGTTTAATATCTAAATAATTAAAAAAAATTTATAAGCAATAACCTATTATTATCTATAAAATGCCATTTTCAAAATCATTTCCAAAAACAAGCAAAGCTTCGGTATACCCCCAATGGGAGGAGATCTTCTTGACAGAAGAAGAGGGAAATCTTGTTGAACAGGAATCAAGAAAAGAAAATATCTCCTTATTCAAGGAATGCATAGAAGATGCTAAGAAGTTAATGCATGAAAAATCTCTTAAAGATTACCAGACTGATTTGATAAGCATCGCAACAGCATTATTCGAGAAAAGAGCCTCCCATTCAATCTACTGGAAGGAAAGCAAGGCCAAGGAAAAGTTTGATAAACTATTTAAGTGATTAAGCTGCTTTCTGTGCAACATACATTTGTTTTGGGAAGGTATAGTCAAACAAATTTTTTAGAACAACGGCTTTTAAAACATCAAATCCGATTCCACCTAAAACTTGCCGGGTTGTTAGCAACGCAGTATAGCCCGATGCAACCAGATAGCCTCCATTTTTAAGTTGCCTAAGCGTAATATCTGCGATATCTCTTGCAGTTGGCCCATGCCCAAGCACTTCTGGCTCAAAAAATGCATTTGCAACAATAGCATCAAATTTTACTCCGCTAAAAACCGACCCTAAATCTTCCGCCCTAGCTTCTTTAACTTTGCTGGATCCTAATCGTTTCCTTGCCTCCGCAACATTGCTGGGGTTAGCATCAAGCGCATAAACTTCTAAATTAGGATATGCTTCCTGCATAGACAATGCCAATTTTCCTATGCCGCAGCCAATCTCCAAAACTACTCCTTTTTCTAATCCTAACTGGCCTATCTCATCAACAATAGCAGGATGTATTTGTCTGTCCAAATGATGGTCATAATTGCTCCATGACGGAGGATCTTCTGAGCGCAAGCGTACAGTTGCAATAAATTCAGATATAACCCTTGGTGACTGCAATAATGACTGTTCAAGTTCCTCAGCAGAAAAAGACGTATTATGGTATTCTTCAGCGCCGTCAAAAAATTCAGCAGAATTATCTTTTCTTAAGCCTAAAGGGACAGCTTTCCATACATTTCCTTCAGAAGTTGAAGTTATGTCAATATTGCATAAAACAACACGGCCGTTGTATAATACTATGCCTCCGAATGGCATATCATAATTATTGCCTCGCGCTATCTCAAGGGGGCTTCTATCAGTAAGAATTGCATCTAGATTGGGAACTGTTCTTAGCGTAACAGCCATGCACGCTTAGAAATACATAATCTTTTTTAAATCTTTTCTTCATTTGGTTGCATTAAGCTGGTGCCGGCCAGAAGAATAAGCGAATATTTTGAGTACATTTATTTCTTGTAAAATAATCTTACCCAAATTCTTTTAAAAATCGGCATTGTTAAAGTAGATAATGCATAGCCAATAGCAGGAATAAATGCAGTAAGCCATGGTTTTGGAGCATTTATCATATAAAGAAATACCACCACTATAAAATAAGTCAATACAGCTATTATAGCCCTTCTTGTCTTGCTCGTCTCCCAAGCCTTGTCTGTCTCAACTCTCTTGTTTCTCTCTTTAATCGACTCAATTTCGTTTTTCATAATCAAATTATAAGTGCCATCTATCCAAATTTAATGTATCTGTTTAAATTTGATCCAAGATTCCAATGCGTAGCAAGATAGCTTCCTGAATCTGGCTTTGGATTGAAGTAATCATCGTTGTTGCAGTCGAAGTGCATTTCAAATCCTTTGTCCTGGCAAGCATCGCCGAAAACAGTATTTGGATTATCTGACTTGCACATTACATCACTTCCCTGCTTATCCAGTGGAGGCTCATCTTTGCAATGATATTCGCCTGCAGAATTAGGCGAATTGAGCTGCACTGCACCCATTGTATGGGTGTATTCATGAAGCATAATTATTGGAGCAAGCATGTCAACTTCAGTATGATACTTTTGTGGAATTTTGGAGATTCCGCCGTCATACAATACAGCGTAGCTAGGTCCTATATTGTAAATGTTGTCTGCAGAAAGCCGGTCATCCGGCCCTTTCTGGGGTGTGGCCTGTGCTTCGCACTCTGATTTGCCTCCTTCGCAGCCATCTGCGCTGCCATCGTAGTAAACTATGTATTTAGTCATACTATCACCATATCCTAATTCCTGCAAGTCTGATTCAAGAACCGCTGTTGTTTTTCCATCGCCCGTGTTATACTTCCTGGCTGATTTTGGAAGGATGACATTCAGTACAGTAATATCCTTATCTTTGCAGGCAATTTTTATATCGGCAATTACGCCGAATTTCTTAGCTTCATTGTTTACTATTCCATTTGCATTGGCAATCCATTTCTTCAAAGTCTTCGATATTTCCTGATACCTGTCTTTGCCGTCAGATGGCCTTGCATACACTAATTGAGCATGGTAATCATCTCGGCCTACGCACACAGGATTTTGTGTATGGAATAAGAAATCTGCTGGTGATTGAGGGAAGTTTATGTCATAAGAAGGCATATCTGATGGAATTAGAGTTGTCTTTTTAGTGCTGTTCTTCTCATATTCGCACAATCTTATGCAAGGCTCGTACTGCATGACACTGCAATCATCTGGCCAGTAGATTTGCTTTCCAGCTTTCCAGTCCTCGCACATTTGCTTTGGATAGCCTTCCGGGAAGAAATCACATGAGTAGAAGCAGCCGAAATCTTCCATTTTTGCAGTTTCTATGGCAGAGCTTTCTTCTTTTATTGCAGATTGTTTTTTCACACTTCCTTGGGATTTTTTCAGTAAATCGCAACCGCTAGTGAGAATAAGGCCTACAACAACAAATACAAAAACCACATATTTTGGTGATTTCATTTTCTATCCCTGTATTTTCCTATAAAATTAAGAAATATAAAATCTTATTGCTTATGATGCCCGACATGTTGCATTGCCTCGTCAGGCCCGTACGTCATTGATATCATGGAAGCTATGAACATCAGCATGAAAAACAAGGCAAAAGTGAAGCCCCATCTGTTGCTTACATCATAAACATAATAAACGGAAATCAAGAACCCAAGTATGCTTGTTATCATATAGCCGCCTTTTAACGGTGCGACATTATAGTTGAAAGCCATGTTTTACCTCTTTTTCAGCATCCTCTGTTGATAACTATTTAAACTTAATTATTTTTTATTTGAACTTAACAAAATTCAGCCTGTCAATGTGCTTCCTTGCATCCTCAATTCCTTTGACAAACTCAATCATGAACTTTTCCATCTTTTCAACAGCAAGCTCCTTTAATTCTCCTGAAGTCATTTTCCCAGACTTGTACTTCTTATAGATATCATCAAGCTCCCCATCATCCTCAACAAGATGCTGCTTCATCAGCTCAAAGACCATGTCTTTCTCAATTACCGCGCCTAATCTCCTATGTTCCTCCAAAGTATCCCGGCCGCCAGTCAAAGCCCTCATAATCTTCTTCTTTACAGAGCCGATATCTTCTGGCAGCTCAATGCAGCTTTCCGGCTTTGATTTTGACATCTTGATGCTTCCATCAAGGGAAGGAGTATATTTATGATAAATGGAAGAAGGCAAAAAGAATTTTTTCTCTTTCGTTCTCCTTACAATATCCCTTGTCAGCCTTATGTGCGGGTCCTGGTCAATTCCAACCGGGATTATTCCCGGCTTCCTGTCCTTGAACTGCGGATATAAAATGTCTGCTGCCTGCGTTATCGCTCCCATTATCCTGCCAGGATCCGCATTCCCATATATTGCTTCAAACTCATTAAGCGTTATCTTCTTGGCAAACTCGTAAGCATTGTTCATTACTTCCTTATTCTCTGATTGAAAGTAAAAATTTGTTTTCTTGGCGTCAAGGCCCAAAGCAACATAGGCAGGAACATGGAAATCGAGCGCAATCTTGCGCGCTTTCTCAAGTGTAACCCCTCTTGTGGAAGCTGCCTCTAAATCCGCAACCAGAATGTAAGTCTCAGCGCCATGCTCCTGGAAATACTTTATGTTCTCAACGACCATCTTTGTGCCAAAATGGATTTTTTCATTTGTAGGCATTATCCCGCTGAGCACATAGTATTTTTTCTTTTTCTTGATGCAGTCAGAAATGATATGCAAATCTCGCCCGGAAAAAATAACACCTCTCCTCATTATTCTGTTGGGCTTTGGAAATAGTTTATGGTTAAACACCTCTAGGCCGAAGTCTTTGACAATTTTCTCATAATCTTCCAATAATCCAGAGCCCCAGGGATCAATTATCTTCTGCATTTTTTGTTTTTGATTGTTTTATCTGTTTTTTATTATTGAATATTTTTATTGAAATTTGATTTTTGTTTTATTATTTTTCTTTAATTATTTTTTCTTTTTTTGTTATATTTTTGTTATTGTAGTTTTATCTTTTGTTGAGTTTTTATTATTGGAACATAGGTTTTTTATTTATTGTTTTTTAAAATATTCTTTTTTATTGAGTATTTGGAGTTTGTGTTTATATTATCTTTAATCTTTTGTTTATATTTTTATTGTATTTGCTCAAGATAATATAACCAAAACTGCTCCTAGCAGCATTATCATAGCACCTAAAAGCCTGTTCCGCATATTTTTCTCCCTGAACCAGAAATGCCCGTAAAAGACAGAAAATATGGAGCTTGTCCTCTTTATTGACATCATGTAGGGCACTATCACTAAAGTTATTGCTAGATTATGAAATAGGGTCATTATGCCGTAAAATAATCCTATAGGCAGCAAATCCTTAAACCTGGTTTTTAGCTGGAGAATTTTCTTCCTTGAGAAAAAGAATGAAACTAGCAAAAAGGAGACGGACATGGACAATAAGTAGCTGAGGCTCGTAAACGACGACGAAGATTCCTGGACAAGCACTTTGCTTAAAGTGGATGTAATGCTGAACAAGAAGGCCACAATAAGCATATACTGGGAGCTTTTTTCCCTAAACATTGATTTCAGGGGTTCAAATATCCCGCTGCCAAAGCTTTTTAGGTTGAGAATGTAGGCTCCTGCAACCACAATAATAATGCCGAAAAAGCCCAATAAGCTTGGAAGCTCCCCAAGCAAAATAAAGCTTGTAGCGACCAAAAAAATGGGAGTGAATGACAGTATTGGGGCAATCAAAGAAAGCTGGGAATTCCTTAAAGCTTTGATATAAATCATCCATGCTGCAATTTCCAAAGGGATTATCTCTGCTAAAGCAATCCAAAATCTTGAGTTTATTTCCGGAATTGAAACAAAAAAAAGCATGGGAAAAAGAATCAAAGAGCCGTAGAAAAACCTCGAAAGGACAAGAATAGAATCATCGATATCTGATGAAGCTTTTTTCGTAAAGGCATCGGCAGTCGCATACGCAGCCGCGCTTGCCAATGAATAAAGAACCCATAGCATTTTATCAAATATTTTTATTCTATTTTATATATGTTTATAGTTTTAATGAGCTTAAATTTTTAATGAATCTCTTATTTTTTCTATTGCAGCAACTTTATCTTTTGCTTTGAATATGAAAGAGCTAACAACAAATATATTGGCACCGGCATCCGCAGCAAGAGGGGCTGTTTTATCATTAATCCCGCCATCAACCTCTATATCGAGCGAAGGTTTTAATCTCCTTAACTCTCTGACCTTTTCCATGCATGCTTCAATAAAGTTCTGCCCGGAAAATCCAGGCTCAACAGTCATGACCAGGACCATATCCACTTTATCCAGGAATTTATTTATTTTTTCAATAGGAGTTTTTGGATTTATAGCGACAGAAGCCTTGATATTGTTTTTTTTGATAAATTCAAGTGTTTTTCCCAGACTGGAGCATGCCTCATAATGCACAGTTATATTATTTATCTTTAATCTTTTATTTGCATCGATAAATGATTTAATGTATCCTTCACTAGGCTCCTTGACCATCAAATGTATGTCAAGCGGGACTTTAGTATTGAATTTTTTAAGAAGCTCTGCCTGAGGAGTTATATTTGGGACAAAAACATTGTCCATGACATCAACCTGCAACAGATCAGAATGCCCCTCAACTTCTTCTATCTCTTCCTGCAGCCTTTCCTGCTTCGCAGACAATATTGAGGGAACAATTTTTATTTTTGGCATTTTATAAATTTTATTATAGTATTTGAATATTAATTATTTTTTTAATCCTATTGAGTTTTTGTTAATGGTTATTGTTTTGGATTTAAGTACTTATTTTTTCTTGCAAAAAAACACCATATGGTCTCTTTGGTAAGGCTCTAAAGTCCTTGAATCAATAATGGTCATCTCTTTCTCAATAGCATCCCTGACTTCCTTGAAAATAACTTTAGGATTCTTGGTGACATCAATGCTCCTAGCTTTTAATGCAAGTATAGCATACCCCCCTTTTTTCAGGAAAGCATTAAAGTTCTTGAAAAATATCGGAACTTGGCCTTTCTGCGCAATATCCTGGTATAAGACATCAACTGAACTGACTCTTGCAGCCAGATCCTGTACCCTGTTTGCATCCGCCAATACCGGCCCGATATTTTTCCTTCCTTCGCAATTGAATATCAAGTCCCTCATTACTCTCGGCGCTAGGTCTACGGCAAACACAAACCCTTCCTTGCCTAAAATATCCGAAACGTGCGAAACAGTTGTCCCTGTAGAGCTTCCTAAGTACAATACAACATCTCCTTTCCTTATGAATATATTATTGCATCCATTCAGTATTGCCGCAGAAAGCTTGCTTCCGTAAGGATCCCATTCCCTATACTCTGCATTATCCTGCATCACAAGCTGCTCGTCATAGACTCTTTTTCCCGGATTAAGATTCAAGGTAAACAGCCTTCTGCTTGCTCTGTCTTCATAGACTTCAAATATTTTTGATTTTGTTATTGCCATTTTCCCTTAACCAAAATTTTTATCTACAATCTTGAAATAGCCCTCAAACGCAAAAAACAATGCAACTGCTGTAAAGCTCATGACGCTCCCATAGACAAATGTTATTGCAGGAGAGAAGCTCTGCCATAAAAATCCTGCTATTAATCCTGTTGGCAAGGCTATAAGTCCGGAAATTGTATGGAAAGCCCCTAATCCAGTTGCCCTAAGTCCTTTAGGCGAAAGCTCGGATACAAAAGCCCTTTGGTTTCCGTCAATTATCGCATAAGTTATGCCATAAAGTATAAACAATATTACCAAGGAAGCAAATGAGCCGAAAACTGCAAATCCTATTGAAGTAAAAGCAAATAAAATATACCCTATTAAAATGACTTTTTTCCTCCCGATCCTGTCAGATAGGATGCCGAATGGCACTGAAAAAAGAGTGTAAAAGGCATTAAAAATTATGTATAGCAATATCGGCAAAATTATTGCTTCATTGCCGAGCTGCTCCTGTGCTTTTAAGATGAAGAACATATAGCTGAAATTAGCGAAAGAGAATATCCCCGCAACAATCAGGAACATCTTAAGCGGTTTAGGCAATGCTTTTAGGCTTAATTTTGGAAATTCTTTTTTTATCTCTCCATTTTTTTCTTCAACAAAATAGAGGGGGATTAGGGAAAGAAATGCAATTATTGCAGCAATTAAAATTATCTTGGAGAAGCTTAGCCCAAAAAGCCATAGCAATAAAAGAACAATTATTGATCCTAATATTGCTCCTGCAGAATCCATCATCCTGTGGAATCCAAATGCCTTACCAAGATTGCCTGGCATTGACTCGGATATAATTGCGTCTCTTGGAGCATTTCTTACTCCCTTGCCTACTCTTTCCAGGCTTACAAATGCAAGTATCTGCCCCCATGATTTGGATAATGCCAAAAAAAGCTTGAAAAATGCTGATGTGCCATAGCCTAAAACAACAAACTTTTTTCTTTTTCCTAATCTATCAGACCAGTATCCGGAAATGACGTTCATCATGCTCGATATGCTATCCCTCAGTCCACCCACCAATCCAATTATTATCCCAGTCCCTCCCAAAGAGTTTATCAGCATTGGCAGTATGGGCGCAATCATTTCGCTGCTTACATCTGTAAGAAAGCTTGCAACACCAAGCAATACGACATTAAAGCTTATTCCCGAAAAAAATTTATTTTTCATTTTAATCAAAAAACTATCCTGTTAATGCTAAAACTGTGTCTTGAACTTATCAACCAGCCCTTTCTTTAATTTATCCCCTATAAATTTTCCCTTGAAGTAATCGATCCTTATTGCAATGCTTAATTTATCGGCCAAAGCCCTTGCAGCCTTTGCCTCGAATTTTCTTTCGCATTTCTGCACAAGCGGGTGCTCATGTATGATGCCGTATTTTGGCGGCAAATTCTTTTTTTTATTCCTCATGTGCCTGAATAGCGCTTTTTCTGCGCCAAGTATCTGTATTGTTGAAGCAGGCATTTGCGCCAATCTTTTCATATTTCCTGCATGCGCTATCAATTTAGCAGCAATTGTTACTCCCGCGACTTCAAGGAAATTAGGGCATTCCTCCTTTTCCAATCCTTCAAGATAAGTCTCACAATCATGCCTAAGGACAAACAAGGTGCTCACTTTCTGGGCTAATTCCATGATTGCAGAAACATCTTTTTCCGGCAGGTCTGCGCCAATAGCCTCTTTCTCGCTTACATTCAGCTCTTTCAGCAATTGGGATTTGTTCTTATTGTTTATCAGAGCAACAAATTTTTCATGGTTTTCATAAGCATATGATGCTTCCGGGTTGTAATAGGAATACCATTCCCTAAGCCTATTAACAAGCAGATTTATCGCTTTGTCTATATCATCTATGGAACTTGCAGTTTGGGCAATAAGAAGGTCTTTTTTTACTGATTCCTTTATGGAGCTCCGGGTTATCTTTATATTGCGTGCGTTAAAATCAGGAAAGTATTTCTTGTCCTTGAAAAATAGCAATATGCTTTGCAGAACATTCTCATCTGGAGATTTTATGCCAATATGCCTCTGCTTAAGTTTTTCTTCATGAGCGGATTTGTTGATGAATTGTTCCGCATCCTTGAAAAGAATGCTATCAATAGCCTTCCCATGCTCATCAAAAACAAAGGTGCCTATTACGTTCGAAAAAATAAATTTTGCCATGCGCATAAAAATGGTTACCGGCTTTTAAACATTTAGGTTTTATTGCTTAAAAATCATAAATAGAAATGATTATATAATCAAATAGCAAAAAATATTCAAAAATGACCCTAATATACATCACATGCCCGACTGAAGCAGAAGCGGTAAAGATATCCAAGCATTTGCTGAATAAAAGGCTCATTGCCTGCTCAAACATCCATAGGATAAGGAGCCTTTACTTCTGGAAAAAAAAGATGCAGGATGAGCAGGAATATGTAATAATGGCAAAAACCAAAGAAAAGAATTATGAAATAATAAAAGAAGAAGTCAAGAAGATGCACAGCTATGATGTTCCATGCATACTCAAGATAGATGCAGAAGCAAACGAAGAATATTCAAAATGGGTCAATAAGGGATTAAAATAAATAAGCAAAAATTCATCACAGCCACTAATACAAAAAAATGCAATCAATAATAAAAACCCAATAAAAAACACAAAGGAAAAAAATCATAATTAAAAATAAAAAAATAGAGCAATTTAAAAAACTAAAAAATTAACTAAAAATGAATTCAAAATCTCAAATAATAGGGGGCGTATTCATCTATCTCTTCTCAGCAATTGTGATTGGAGTAATCTTAATTTTTGGCTATAACTCTATAACAAAAACTAATGAAACAATGCAGCAGTCAAATATAGAATCGATAAAAAATGATATATCCTCGGACATAAAATTTATGAAATCAGATTACGGCTCATCAAAAAAAGTTTCTTATGCAATTCCGCAAAACGCAGAACTATGCTTGTTTGATTTGGAAAAAAAAGATGAAATCTTAGCCGATGAAAGGCTGGGCCAATACCCTTTAATTAAGGACAGCTTGGAAAGCAATTCAAAAAAAAATGTTTTTTTAACAAGCCCATCAATTTTTGAGCCACTTTACGCTGGAGATATAGACATAAACGAGCCTTATTTTTACTGCTTTAAGCCGATTGCCGGAAAAGTAAGCTTTGTGATTGAGGGCAAGGGCAACAGGACTTTGGTTCTCTCTGAAAATTAAGTGTAAATTTGAGATAAAATATATAAACCACCGTATTAATAGAATAGCTAATGCTGAAAATCAAAAAAGAGGTAAGGGACATAAACAGGTTTAGGGTGATTCTTACAATTTTATTTGAGGAAGGCTTTGATTTCTTGATCAATAAGCTGCAGCTTGGGCATAATGTTTCCGTGGCAAAAAGAGTGAAAGCCGGAGCAAAGGAAAAAACCCCCATCTCCATAGAGAAAAGGCTAAGGCTTACCCTGGAAAGGCTTGGCCCGACATTCATCAAGCTTGGCCAGGTTCTTAGCGTAAGGCCTGACCTGCTGCCGAAAACCTACATACAGGAGCTTGAAAACCTGCAGGATAGCGTCCCGCCATTCTCTTACGAGCTTGCAAGAGAGCAAATAAAAAAATCCTTCGGAAAAGAAATCGAGGCTGTATTTTCATCATTCGAAAAAAAGCCCATAGCCTCTGCATCAATTTCCCAGGTTCATAAAGCTACTTTAAAAAATGGCAAAAAAGTTGCTGTAAAAATACAAAGGCCGAATGTAAGGGAGATAATGGCCACAGACATAGAAATAATGCTCTACATTGCAGGATTGCTGGAAAAAAGAGTCCCTAAAATTAAAAAATTCTCTCCCATTAAGATGATTGAGGAATTCTCAATATGGACTGAAAAGGAGCTGGATTTCAAAAAAGAAGCAGCAAATGCGAAAAAATTCGGAAGGAATTTTGCAGGCAGCTCCACAGTCAAAATACCCAGGATATACGATGATTTTACGACAAGCGAAATCCTGGTTATGGAATATATTGAGGGCATGGAGCTGCACAATATAAAAGAGATAAAAAAACATAAGATAGACCTCAAGCCAATCATCAAGCATGGATTTGAATCTATTTTGACCCAGGTTTTTATGCATGGCTTCTTTCATGCAGACCCCCACCCAGGAAATATAATTGTGACAAAGGACAAGAAGATAGCATTTGTAGATTTTGGCATTGTAGGCCATTTTGATGAAGCTCTTAAGTCAAAATCTATAGATCTTTTTTACGGCATAATAAGCAATGACCCTGAAACTGCAGTAGATGCGCTGATAGACATAAGCAATGCCTCTGTCGACAACAAGGAAGAATTGAAATATGAAGTAACAGACATTTTAGGGCCATTGCAGGGCAATAATCTGGGCAATGTCAAGGTAAGCAAGGTGCTGGAAGAGCTTTTGGACGTGTCCCTCAATCACGGCATAAAAATCCCAATGCCTTTTGTTCTTTTTGGGAAGACCATAATCACTTTGGAAGGCATTGCCCTGCAGTTTGATCCTAAATTTAGCATAGTCGATGCTTCGAAGCCGTTTATTGAAAAAATGATAAGGCAGAGGTACAACCCAATCAACCAGGCAAAAAGCCTGATAAAAACCATGTTGAAATTCAGAAAATTTGCTGAAGAGCTTCCGGAGCAGGCATCAAGGGCACTGAAGAAAATAGAGCAGGGAACAATTAAAGTAGACATAGAAGACACAGACATAAAAAAGCTCTCAGTTGAGATTGATAAATCAAGCAACAGGATTGCTTACAGCTTATTGGTAGCAGCTTTGCTTATAGTTGGCGCAATGACTGCAAATTTTGGAAAGCCTTTTGCATTCAATCTCCCAATCATTCCATTTATCAGCTTTTCCGCGTCCTTAATATTTTTTTTAATATTATTGAAATCTATATTCAATGAAAAATATATGTAATATGAGGTGAAAAAATGAAAGATTTAGTGAAAAAAAGTTTTTTGCTTGGCCTTGGGGCAGCAAGCATGACAAAGGCTCAGGCAGATAAAATCATCAAGGAGCTAATTAAGAGAAATAAAGTAACTATAAAGGAAGGTAGGCAGTTTCTTGGCAAGATAGGCAAGGTTGCCGACGAAGAGAAGAAAAGGATAGCCGGTTTTGCTGCTCAGGAAATCCAGAGAATTGCAAAAACTGTTGGCTCCATTCCAAAAACACGGATAAATTCCGCAAGAAAATCCCTGAAGAGGATTGACAAGGAATTGAGCAAGCGCGGAAAAAAAGTCCTTAATTCAGCATTGAAGCAGCTTTCGAAGTAGTTTTTGAGAATATTGGGATTTTATTTATTTTTTTATTAATTTAAAACCTACTTCTTGACTTTGAGTCCTGAACCTTCTTCCAACAATTTAACCAGGCTGCAGAAATCCTCTCCATCTAATTCCTTTTCATGCCCTTTCTGGAATATTTTAAATATCTCTTTTGATAATGGCAAATCAAGACCAAGCTCCTTTATCTCCTTTTCAGCAATCTTTATGTCTTTATGCATCAGTTTGTAAAGGAAATGCGCTGGCTTGAAGTTTCTCTCCATTATATAAGGCATCTTGAAGGATGCAACTCCATTTTTTGCTCCCGAATTATCAAGAACTTCCATTATTGGCCCAATTGAAACTCCACTCTTCATTGCAAATACCAATGCCTCGAGATAGCTTTCCAAAATCAGGCTCATTGCAAGATTTAGCGCATGCTTTACTTTTTGTCCAGCGCCGCTTTCTCCGCAATAGATAGCTTTCTTTCCAATAGCAGTCCATATCGGCATGCATTTTTCAAAGATTTCCTTTTTGCCTCCAATCATCAAGACAAGCTGCCCCGTTTCTGCTCCAATCTTGCTGCCTGTAAGCGGCGCATCCAAAAACCCGGCTTTTTTTGCTTTGGCTTCTCTATGGATATGATTGGTAAGCTCAACCGAAGTTGTGCTAGAGTCAATCAAGATATTTTTTGAATTCAATGTTTTAAACACCCCATTATCAGAAAACAAAACCTCTTTTAACGCTTCATCATTAGAAACACAGGTAAAAATAACATCGCATTTTAGGGGCAGTTCCTTGGGCTTGCTTGTTATAGTTAAATTCTTGTGCTTTATACTTTTAATCTTACCTTTCGTCCTATTATAAGCATAGACATTAAACCCATTCTTGAGCAAATTATCTACCATTCCCTTGCCCATTGTTCCAATACCTATAAATCCAACATTTTTCATTTTTAATGCAAGAAAATAATCTATTCTATCAGCGTGCCCTTAAACTCTTTCCCATTCAAAACCTTTTCAAAATTCCCAAAATCTTTCCCAATGATGACAACCTTTAATCTTGATTTCTCAGCCTCTTTAGCAGCAATCGGATCGAAAGGAACGTTCATTCCAGCTTCCCATCTATCTCCGGATATTTTCCTATAATCTCTCCAGGAAATTTTCTCAATTTTTTTTGCATCCTTGCATTTTTTCGGATCTTTATCATATAAAAAATCAACATTGCTCATGTTAATGACCATATCAGAGCCTAAATTCTTGGCTAGCAGTATCGCATCATAATCCGTCGACCATCCCGGCTTCCATCCAGCAGCAATGATTATTTTTTTATTGAAAGTTATTTTTTTAGTGGGATCTCTTACAACTTCATTCTCCGCATCATTCCCGAACAAAGCTTTCACAAGCTCAGCATTCATTATTGTGGCATGTATCCCTATCCAATCCAAGGTTTCATTGTCAAATTTAAAAGTTTCAGAAGCAGCTTTTTGATATTCCCTTGCAAGCCTTCCCCCGCCGCAATATATAGCGAACTTGTACCCTTTTTTCACAAAACTATCAATTGTTTTTTTAAAATCCTTTAAGAAATTAATATCTATCTTATCAGGCACTATAACAGAGCCGCCCAGAGACATTATGATTGTTTTTTGCATTATACCAATAATTTAACTGTTTTTATATAAATATTTCTAATAGGAGAAATTTATTATCGTGGCGCTGGGCGAATCTGGGGTTGCCCCCTGTAGGGTGATTCGTAGGGCATGCGAACAGTATGAGCATGACCGTCAGCCGCCGAAGTGGTGGCGTGCTAAGTATGACTATATTCAAAATCATTTACCTAACCGGCTTCCATGAAAATCTCCGCTGCGCTGCGGGTTAGCAGCTTCGAGCCCATTGCATCTGGGCTAAAAGCATCGGCCAGGTTCCGGTGAAATTGCGAGCGACGAGCTAAAAAGCCGCTCGTCGCATCTCACGGAGCGGCCCCTTGGCCTTTTTAGATGTGCTTAGCAAGGGGCTCGACCTAAAGGCTGCTAACCTGCATTTTCATGGAAGCCTACCTAACCGCTACCTTTAAATATCTCCTTTTAATTTCCTTAACAAATAATTAACAAATAAAATAATATGTGGGGTTGATTTAATATGCAGTTTGCTCTTTTTATTGTGGCTGTAGGTGTGTTATCACTTATCGTTGCAAAACTCATTGCTTCTCAGATAAAAAAAGCCGATTCTGGCAATGAAAAAATGAAAGAGATAGGAGATGCCATCCATGAAGGAGCTATGGCTTTCCTTAAAAGAGAATACAAGGCAATAGCAGTATTCGTAATAATTATGGCAGCAGTGATTTTCCTCTTTTTAGATCATCCGAAAACTAATGAAATAAACGAAGGCCCATGGACAGCATTGGCATTCATATTAGGATCATCAATATCAATTCTGGCTGGCTTTACAGGCATGAAAATAGCCACAAAGGCAAATGTAAAGACGGCAAATGCAGCCCAGAAAAGCCTCAGCCAAGCTTTTGATATAGCATTTAAGTCAGGTTCTGTATTGGGATTTGCCCTTGTAGGGTCTGCAGTTCTCGGAATAGCCTTATCTTATATTTTTTTAAAAAGCCTTGGCTTCCCAACAGAAACCATAATGGAAATCCTGACTGGATTTGCATTGGGAGGAAGCTCAATAGCATTATTCGCACGGGTTGGGGGGGGAATTTACACCAAAGCGGCAGATATTGGAGCTGACCTTGTAGGAAAGGTTGAAGCCGGCATTCCGGAAGACGATCCAAGAAACCCGGCAGTCATAGCTGACAATGTTGGCGATAATGTAGGGGATGTAGCTGGAATGGGCGCTGACCTTTTCGGAAGCGCGGCTGAAGCAACATGCGCTGCCATGCTTATAGGAGTTTTGGCATTTGCAAAAGCCGGAGAGTCTGCATTATTATATCCTTTAGCAATCTCCGCAATAGGAATTTTAGCAGCTTTGGCAACATTTAAATTCATTAAGATTAGCAATAAAGGAAGCGTAGAATTTGCATTAAAAAAAGGCCTTATCCTATCCTCAGTCATAGTGCTTGTCGCAATGTATTTCCTTACTGCAAAATGGCTTCCAAAGACATTCATTCTAAATAATGTAACTTACACATCTTTTGGAGTCTATATTGCGTTGGCTGTTGGCCTTATTTCCGGTCTTATTATCGGATTGGTAACGGAATATTTTACTTCCCATGCTTATAAGCCAGTTAGAAAGCTGGCAAACTCCTCATTGACCGGAGCAGCAACAAATATTATTAATGGAATTGCGCTTGGATATGAAAGCGCAGCAATACCTTTAATCCTGATAGCAATAACCTCTTTTGTCTCTTTTCAGTCTGCAGGCCTTTACGGAGTGGCAATCGCAGCCTTGGGGATGATATCCACTTTAGTTATCGCTTTGGCAATTGACGGCTACGGCCCTGTTGCAGACAACGCTGGCGGCATTGCAGAGATGGCAGGCCTTCCAAAAAGTGTACGGAAAAAGACAGATATTTTAGATGCGGCAGGAAACACAACTGCTGCAATTGGAAAAGGATTTGCAATCGGAAGCGCAGCATTAACCGCGCTTGCCTTATTCAGCGCATTTATCGCAGCATCTGGAATCAGCTTAGTGAACTTATTGGACAACAAGGTAATTGCCGGCTTATTTGTGGGCGGCATGCTTCCATTCTTATTTTCAGCAATGACCATGAAAGCAGTTGGAAGGGCAGCAGAATCAATGATTGTTGAAGTAAGGTACCAATTCAAAAACATTAAGGGCCTGATGGAAGGCAAGGCAAAACCAGATTATAGGAGATGCGTTGATATTTCGACAGCAGCAGCTCTTAAAGAAATGGTAGCTCCCGGCTTATTAGTTATTTTAACCCCAATATCAGTCGGATTATTGTTTGGGGTTGAAACACTTGCAGGCGTTCTTGCAGGAACTTTAGCATCTGGGGTCATATTAGCAATATCAAAGGCAAATGCAGGGGGCGCCTGGGACAATGCGAAGAAATACATTGAATCCGGCAAGCATGGCGGCAAAGGAAGCGAACCTCACAAAGCAGCAGTTATAGGGGATATGGTAGGAGACCCGATGAAAGACACAGCAGGCCCAAGCTTAAACATATTATTAAAGCTGATGGCAATAACAAGCGTTGTTTTCGTTCCGCTATTTGTTAAGTATGGTGGATTATTGTTGAAGTTTCTTTGATTTTATTTTTTCTTTTGATTTATTTTAATTTATCTTTGATGCATCATTCTAATGGCGGGAATTCTTAAATACTCAAAATCAGGCCCATACACGCCTTCCAAAAGCGCAGTGCGACTCTTGATCAGAGAAAAAGCGACTGGAGATTCAAGAGCGATTTCATTTAATGTAGCGCCGCCACCGGTGGATCTATGGCCGACGTTTAGAATTGCGCCCGGATTTGAACCCCTTAATTCTGCTTCATATGCATTGGTTATAGACATGGTGCTGCCGCCGCCTATGGATTTTACTGCTTCCTCGTTTGAGTGAATTGCATCTATAATTGCCCTTGTTCCGGCAGCATATTCGTTATCATCAACGCCCATTGGGCCGTTCCATACTATTGTTGTGGCTCCAGATATTATTTTATAGTATAGCTCTCTTGTTTTTATGCCAATATCCACTATATTATCTCCGTCAAGAAGCTCAGACATAGGAACAGAATCAATTGCTGCCCCGCGCCTTAATACCTTATAATCCACAGGAATTATAATCCTTCTATTTCCATTTGCGATAGGTTTTCCCACCGCCATATCCCTGTATTGATGGTTGTTATAGTACCATAACAGCCCACTTGCCGTAGAGATTTCGCTTTCTTTGGGCTTATGGCCTCCAAGATTTATTCCCCTTAGGCCCCTATATTCTTTTCTTAGTTCCGGCGGCAAGACTTCAAGATTACTATCCGTAAGCATCTTAATCTGAGTATGGACAAATGCGTGCATCAAGTGGCCGCCCACCAAGATATAATCCACCAGATGTTCTCCTACCCTCAAATTCAATGAAAAGTTCGGGATATTGGACCTATGAGTCGTTGTTTCCGCTCTTAGCAATCCGCGCATTATGTCAAGGCTCTCCTGGACTTTGTCTCCCCCTACAACCACAACATAACTGCTGCTAGGCCTTTTTATTGCGCGGTGCCCTTCTATCTCTTCAACAAAAAGGTCGCCTGCGAATCCCGGAACAAATTGGTGTATATGGTTAGAGGTTGCTTCTATCCTATGCGCGGCGCCAAATCCGTTTTGAAAAGAAACATCAACTACATCGGCTAAAGTCCTGGCAAGCCCCCTCCCGTTTTCCTGCTCGTCCCTATGCAATCTGATATTGTCAAGCATTGAAACTTTTCCATCATAGGCTAAATTTTTTATATGCTCGCGATTTAACTGGTCTGGAAAATAATTGCCAGTTGCAGGATTAATTCTTATTATAACGACTTCCCTGCCTATGGCAGCAGACAACGGCTCCACTATAACATCCAAAGAATCTATAGGGTTATACCAATCAGGGTTAGCAGGATCAAAGCTTTTAGGCCTTCCAAGATGCGTTGCTATCACCGGAATAACCCCCGCTTCAATGGCCTTTCTTATAAAAGGAGCGGCTTGAGTTATTCTAAAACGGTCTTCAATTGTTTTCCCGTCTTTTGAAACTGTTACATTAAAATCTGATTTTAACAAAGCTATCCTTCCGCTTAAATGCGGAAGAAAATCTCTTGCGCTTAAGTATTCCAATGTGGGTGCCATTCTTCTGAAAACTTATATATTATATATAAATCTTGCTTTTTAAATTCAGCGAAGTTATCCAAGAAAAAGGATGACAAATCAGCTCCCAATCCCGATAAAGCTGACTCCAATTATAATAAAAGCTATACCCAGCCATTTAACTAAATTCATTTTTTCCCCTAAAAACTTTACTGATAGCAGCGAAACCCAGACATAAGTTAAAGCAACAAAAGGATACAAAATAGACAAATCACCGCCTTTCAAGGCTGGAATAAATAATATTGTGCCGATGGCATACAAACCAACGCCCCCGATAAGAGGATAATTCTTAATCAAAGAACTAATGCTGGAAAGCTTTCCGGAAGAGCCTTTCTTTAAAAGTATTGGCCCAAAAGCCCCCACTAAGCTAGCCAATAAAACCAGTCCAATCGCCCATATTTCCGCTGGCATCTATAACGCCCCTGCCGCTGCTTCAGCATTAGAGTTTTTGCTTCCCAGCCCTATTAGTATTATGCCTGCTACAATCGTAAAAACCCCGAGCCACTTATACAGGTTCATTATTTCATTCAAAAAATAAATTGACAGGAAGCTGACCCAAATATAGCTAGTCGCTATTATCGGATAAAGTACAGAAACCTCTCCGCCCCTGAAGCTCAGTATCAAAAGAATGCCTCCAACAGCATATAATATCATTCCCATAAATAGCTCATAGTTTGTCAATATGCTGATGATGTTAAATTCAAGCTTTTCCGCGCCGAATTTGTAGAATATCTGCGCAGTCGAAGTAAGTAGAGTGCAGAACAATACAACACTCATTGCCCATAGTTTAGTAGCCATTTTTTATTTATTTAATATTTCGGTATTTGATTATTATTTATCTTATGTTTTTCTTTTATTATCTTGTTGTTTTTATTATCTGATTTAATGATTATAATTGTTTGGTTATTGGTTTTATTTTTATTGTTTTATTAGTTAATGATGCCTAACAATAATGAAGTGAATTTTTAATTGAATTGCTTCAGCTTCGATTTCAAATTATATGCTCTAGCGTTTTACTCCCTCAGCAAAATCTCAATTACCCTGGCAAAAACCGGCCTTGTGATAAATACCCCGATTGAAGCGCCTATTATCGTAGTTATAGCGAATCCTTTCAATAAGCCAGCCCCCGCAAAAACAAGCGGCAGCATTGCTACTACAATAGTAGAGTAAGCTGCCATTATTATGAAAAATGCATTTTTTATTCTTTGCTTCCAGTCATACATAACTTTTTGCCCGCCTCTTAGAGTTTCATCAGTAATTACTGTATTGTCATTTACGCCCGTTCCAATTGCTATTATTATTCCAGCTACTGCAGCTAGGTCAATATTCCATCCTATCAATGCAGCAATTCCAAGCAGCAGCACGATTTCAAATATAGAGCTTAAGATCATCGGAATAGCGATAACCAGTTTCTTATACTTCGCAAAAATGACCGATACAACAGAAACCAGTGCAAGAACTCCTAACAAAATAGCATTCTTCAAAAATTCATGTCCAAGCAGCGGGCTGATTGTATCTATCTTTACTATGTTCATTTTGACCGGCAATGAGCCAGTTATCAAAACAGTCTGAAGCCTTTTCATATTTAATAAAGAATTTATTACACCCTGCTGCTGTGTTGGCCCTGCTCCGCTTCCTGAAATTTGTATGTCTGTTGTAGTGCTTCCTTTTAGTTCAGCTCCAATATTTAGCTCATCTACTTTTACATCATCAAGATATAGTATTAATGGCTCCGATAAGTAGGATTCTGAACTCTTTTCGTCTCCTATGACCTGCAGCTGGCTTGTTAAGTTAGCCTGCCTTTGCGCAGCTTCCGGTGTTATTGAAATAGAAAACCTGAATCTGCATACATTCTGGCCTGCATTATTGGAGCATCCAGCGCTTGGGTTTATTCCGGCGCAATTTGCGCTCCTGCAGACAAAAACAATATCTTTGCCGCCAACAAATACTGTCTTATTGGCTATCTTCGCCTCAAATTTTCCCTGCTGCTCAAGAAGATTTTTTATGTCCTCTTCATTTGCCCCGGCTATCTCAACTAGGATATACTGGTTGCCCGTAAGATCGGAGGATTCCCTTATCACTAAATCGCTAAGCCCATAAATATTGAGCCTCTCCTGCATTGTGTCCATCAAAGATTGCAAATCTTCCTGCTGCAATTTTGTCTCAGGCTGCAAAAGGACTCTTGTCCCTCCTTGTAGATCAAGGCCTTTTCTGATATTATTTTTTTGAGCATTTGAAATCCTAAGCCCTAACCCTTCTTCTTTTGCCTTTAATCTATATAGCCCCTTTGTAGTTTTTAGCTGTGCAGATTGGTTTGGCTGGATTGCATTTACATAATCATAATACTCTTTAACACTATTTATTGGCCTATTGTCAATCTCCAAAATTCTTTCCCTGTTGACCGGCTTGACAGAAGGCCCAGGCTGCTGCATCCCCGCCTCCATTGCAGAGCTATTTGCCAGGACATTATTTATTGTAACTCCTTTTACCCAAGGCTTTGGGTTTATTGCAAATATTGCAAGAGCTAAAAATACAAGCAGAATTATTACCCGGGTATTTGTAATGACCTTCTTAAGTTTATAATTCATTGTCTTGCCTTCCTGGCTTTTCTTTCAAGGTAAATCCTTAATATTCCTACATTCTGTATCCATGTATTTATCATGTCAACAATCAAGCCAACAAAAAGTATTATCATTATCTGCTTTATTACATCTGACTGGGTAAATATTAATGCCACTGCTACCGCAACTAAAGTGGTCAGTATCATTGTGAATCCAGTATCTATCGCGCCATAAATCCTTTCCATCTCTGTCCCTTCTTTTCTTTTTAGAAGCCTGGTGGAAAGCAATATGTCCGTATCAACAGAATATCCTATTAGCATTAGGAAAGCTGCTATCCCGGCGCCGCTTATCTTTAATCCCATTGCATTTACTATCGCTAATGTCACAACAATGTCTGAAAATGCCGCGATTATTACTGCCATTGAAGGCACAAAAGTCCGAAAATACAAAAATACAACTATGCTCATGAAAACAAATGCAATCGCAAGCGCTCCCAAAGTTTCCCTGAAAAAGGATTCTCCCAAAGAAGAGCCGACAATTTCAACCGAGTAATCTTTTTTTTCTAATTTTGAATTAATTCTGCTCTCAATCGAGCTTATTAGCCTTTCAACATCATCTTCACCCACATCTGCTTCCACTATAATCCCAATTTGCCTCCCGAACTTGCTTATGGACTTTGTGGCAATATCATTATTTGGAAAATCGGCAATCAGGTCTTCCTTGATTTTTGATACATCTATCTGCTGTTCTGTAGGTAGGGTAACTATGACTCCGCCTTTTAGGCTAACATCCCTGTTTATGAAGTCCCCGGTTTTAGCCACTTGGAGACTTATCATTATCAGTGCTATGAGAAGAAGGGCAAATGGAATTATCAGCAGTTTTTTGTACTGGGTTTCATAGAAATTTTTAATGCGAGCAACAAACCCAATTTTAAGCCTATTATTTTTCTCAGGAATTATTGGATTCCCTGCTGCCTTTTGGCTTTCTATTTTAATATCTCCATCCATGATAGAGTTAGAAGAACGATGGTATTTTTATAAACGTTTTGGTTATTGGTTCTCAATATTTTGAGTCTTTATTCATAAGCTTTAAAGGGTTAATTTTAAAACGCATACGAGCTTACCTGCTCTCAAAATGCCAAATCAAGCAACAATACGAACATATGCAACATCTGCTAATTTGGGCCCTCTTTTTGACAGGGCTGGAGCTAAGCTTGATGGATTATATGCAACAAATTCTGCAAAATTGAGAACAATTCCAGGCATTACTATATTGAAAAGTGATGGAAGCTATCCTGCTCCAACAGATGGCACAAATCTAGCTCATAAAGTTGCAGGAAGGATATTTCATGACTATAAAATTAAAGATGGACTGGCTTTATTCATAACAAATGACCTGAAGCCTGGAGGCCTGGGAACATCAGCCACTGGAGCTGTTGCTGTTGTAGAGCTTCTTAATTATTTGCATGGCCTGGGCATGACGATAGAGCAAAAATTAGATTATGCCTTGGAAGGAGAGCCGGGAAGGCATCCTGATAATGTTGCCCCATGTATGATTGGGGGGGTTGTACTGGCTGCGAAAGTGAAAGATGGCATAGTGGAACGTTTAGTATATTCAAAATTAACTCCTTCTCCAAATTTGGCTTATGGGGTTGTTATACCTTTCAATATTATGAAAATAGGTGGAACTGCAGAGGCAAGAAAAAAAGTCGATGCATTAAGCTTTGACAATTGGGAATTGGCTTATGCCTCTGGATTGGCAGAGTTGATGATTGCAGGAATGATGGGAGGCGATGTTCTTAAAATTAGAGATGCTGTAAAATCTTATTCAGAATGGAAAAAATCAGTCACATTTGTAAGAAATCAGCCAACAGCAGAAAACCCTGATGGGGTGTATGGTATAGACGTTAACCGGCTAAATCATGGACTTGAAGCTGTAGTTGGCAAGGAAGCTATTTTAACACCAAGCGGCGCAGGGCCCGCAATGCTGATAATTGCAAGCGATCCAGAAATAGCTAAAAGGTCAATCTCAGAAGTCGTAAGAATGTATGCAGATAAAGGACACGAAGCAAATGGATTTGTAGCCTCAATTAGAAATACAAAATCCATGGACGATTTTATATAACTTCTATTTCATGCAAGCCTTAACAAATCCATAAAACAATGGGCTTGAAGTGCCTAAGCAGGATTTAAATAATCCATCTGCTAAACCAAGACTTTATTGCTGAAACTATAGTTTTGGACTCCTCTATTTTTTGTTCTTGTTTTTGCGGCTCAGGCTGATTTCTTTTAGCTTTTCATTTGTTGGGCACTGGACATTCACGCGTAAAGTATTTAAGCAGCAGTAAATTAGAAAAATTTAGGTTAAAATGGCAGATGAAGAAAAAGCATTAGTTGTTTTTCAAGGCAAAAAAATCAGGCGAACTTGGTTTAATGATGAATGGTGGTTTTCAGTAGTTGATATAGTTGGAGCATTGACAGAAAGCGGACGGGCAAGAAAGTACTGGTCTGACTTGAAAGCTAGACTTACAGGGGAAGGTTTTGAGTTGTCCGCAAAAATCGGACAACTGAAATTGGTTTCTGCTGATGGCAAATCATATCAAACTGACTGCGTCAATACAAAGAACGCATTTAGGATAATTCAGTCTATTCCTTCAAAAAAGGCAGAACCATTTAAGCAATGGCTCGCACAGGTAGGTTATGAAAGAGTGCAGGAAATAGAGAATCCTGAACTTGCCCAGAAGCGTATGAAGGAGATTTACAAAGCCAAAGGATACTCTGATGATTGGATTGAAAAAAGAGTCAGAGGCATTGCTATAAGAGATGAACTTACCGATGAATGGAAGAAAAGAGGAGTGCTGGAAGAAAGAGATTACACAATCCTTACAGCAGAAATCTCCAAAGCTGCATTTGGCATGACTCCAAGCGAATACAAGAAATTTAAGGGGTTGAAAAAAGAAAACTTGCGAGACCATATGAACGATTTGGAACTTATCTTCAATATGCTTGGAGAAAGGGTATCTACTGAAATAACAAGAAAAGAAGATGCACAAGGATACGAAGAAGTTGAAGGCGCTGCCAAAAGGGGCGGAAGAGTTGCTGGTAATGCAAGAAAAGATACAGAAAAAGAATTAGGTCGTCCAATCACATCAAAGGAAAACTATCTTTCTGAACCTGAAAAGAAAAAAAAGCTTGAGGATAAAATCAAGAAATAATGGAGCTCTCGCAATTGGATTATTTCATGCAAGCCTTAACAAATCCATAAAACAATGGGCTCGGGCTCCCCAATCTTGACTTAAATTCAGGATGGCTTTGCGTCCCAATAAAGAAATCATTCTTTGGCAGCTCAATATACTCCATTAATTTTGTCCCATCTTCCCTTAAATGATGCCCGGAAAAGCTCAATCCCATATTCCCAAGCTCATTAATAAAGTTTGGATTGACTTCATATCTATGCCTGTGCCTTTCTAACACAACTTTCTTGCCTTTTTCCAGAACTCCTAACCTAAATTCCTGGCTTTTATCTTTAATCAATTCCCGCATTCTTTTTTCATCTTCCTTTATTCTGCCGGTCTCTTCATATAATTTCAAAACCTGGCTTTTATCCTTTAAAACAGCAGCATAAGCTCCCAATCTCATTGTCCCGCCATATTTTTTTTTCTCCATTACCTCTTTTTGAGAAGCCAGGATATCAATGACCGGATATTCAGTCTTTGCGTCAACCTCTGTTGTATTGGCATTTTTCATCCCGCAGGCATTCCTTGCATACTCAACGATAGCAAGCTGCATCCCATAGCATAATCCGAGGTAAGGCTTGTTTTTTTCCCTCGCAAATTTTACTGCTTTTATCTTTCCTTCAACGCCGGAGCTTCCAAATCCTCCCGGAACAATAATCCCGTCAAAATTTTTTAAGTCATTTACTTTGCTTTCATCATCCTCAAATGTCTTTGCGTCAACCCAGCTGATATCAACCCCGACATTCAAAGCAGCCCCGGCATGAATCAATGCCTGGTTAATGCTCAGGTAGCTGTCAGCCAAGCTATAATCTCCGATGTCAATATACTTGCCGACAATTGCAATCTTGATGCGGCTTTTTGGGTTTTGAATCCTCCCAACCAGTTTTTTCCACTCTGATAACTCGAGGGATTTCTTTGGCTTTAATTTAAGCTCATTTAATATTTTGATGCCAAGCTGCTCTCTTTCCAAATCCAGGGGAATAGAATAAACTGTATCTATATCTGGCTCAGAAATCACGTTCTCAGAAGATATATTTGCATACAGCTCTATTTTTTTCTTTCTTATATTATCGAGTGCTCTTTTTGCCCTGCAGATAATAAAATCCGGAAATATTCCCGTTTCTCCCAAGAGCCTTATTGCCTGTTGTGTAGGTTTAGTCTTCATCTCCTCAATATGGGAAGGTATCGGTAAATATGTGATCAGAACATAAGCGACATTCTCCTTGCCAAGCTCTCTTTCAAGGCTTTTCATCGCAAACAGGAAAGGGACATTTTCATGGTCTCCAATAGTGCCGCCAATTTCTACAACTGCAATATCATAACCCTTGCTGGCTTCCTTTACTCTCCTTTTGATTTCATCCGGAACATGCGGTATGAATTGAACAGTTTCTCCAAGGTATTTTCCGCTTCTTTCCTTGTCAATTATTGTCTTGTATATCTGCCCAGTTGTAAGATTATTTTTTTTCGGAATGTCTGCATCAAGAAATCTTTCATAGGTTCCTAAATCCTGGTCTATCTCTCCGCCATCATCAGTTACCCAGACTTCTCCATGCTCTGTAGGCCTCAAAGTGCCCGCATCATAGTTTATATAAGGATCAATCTTTATGGCAGTTACTTTATAGCCATGCTCTCCCAATATTCTCGCAATAGAAGCAGTTGTAACACCTTTTCCGACTCCAGACATAACTCCGCCAGCCACAACTACGAATTTAGTCATCGATACCACCTTCTCGGCAAAGCAGAATTAAGGAATAGATTTTTTCTTTGTCGCATCATATGGAAATGAAGCAATTACTATAAATATTTTGCGATTTTGATTATTGTTTTCAATATAGAAATTATATTTTACCCAATCAGATTTTGTTTATCATTTTTATCCTAATCATTGCATTGTCCTATGGATTCTGCAATTGTTTTTTGATTATTGACCAATACAACATTGCCGTCTTCATAAAACCCCTTATTCAAAAAACCAAATCCAATAATTTTATTCAACTTAGGGGAAAAAGCCGCGCTTGTAACGAAGCCAACATGTTTTTCATCTACAAATATTTTTTCATTTTTTTCCGGATTTTCTTTCCCACCAATTTCTAAAAATTTGAGTTTTTTCGCTGTAATGCCTTTAGCCAGATTCTTAACACGAGCAACAATCTCCTGCCCCAGATAGCATCCTTTTGTATAGCTGACAGCCCTCTCCGTTATTTCCGGCAGAATATTCTTGTCATCGAAATCAATCCCAAATAAAGGTATTTTTGCCTCAAGCCTTAAGATATTGTATGTTTCATTACTAATATTTTTAATGCCATGCCTTTTTCCGTTTTCAAGCAATAGCTCTCTAACAATTTTATAATATAAAGCAGGAACAAAGATATCATAGCCGTCATAGTTTGTCCTCTTATTTTTGGAGATTATTATTTCGAACTCTGGGTCATTTGAGTCGGTTTTATTGTTTATTTTATTCTTGTTTTTATCATTATTTTTGTCAATGCCAGTTTTATCTATTGAAATATTTTTTATTATGCAGTCGTATTGTTTTTTTAAGTTCAATGGCTCCTTGATTATTGCACTAATAAACTCCGACGATTTTGGCCCCTGCAATGAAAACAAGCCATATTTCAATGTAACGTCGTCAACCTCAGATTTTCCCAGAGCAGCCTCTTCCTTTAATTTTTTAATTATATTATTTTTCCCAATGATGCTGGAATTAATCAATAAAAAATCATCAAACTTGTAGACAACGCAATCAGAAAGTATTTTCCCGGCTTTATTCAAGAAAGCTGCATAAACGCCCTCATCATCTTTCAAACCCCTAGCATCATTCGAAACAAGCCCGTTTATGAAATCAACCCTTCCTTTCCCAGAAATCTTTATTTTTCCTTCTATTGAAAAGTCAAAAAATCCTAAGTTATTTTTTACCGCATTATATTGTTCAATTATTGTAGTCTCAGTTTCCATTTTATGCAGTATAATGCTATAGAATAAAAGATTATTGAAAAATGCTCACTATAAAAACATCTTCACCAATCCCAAAAACACTTTATTGCCGTCAAACCCGGGAATTGGCAGCATATTGAATATGAACAGGAACATGTTTATCCTGCTTGTCAAAAGCAATAAAGTATCATTCTTTTTAGCAAACAGCTTCATCTTAAGCGAAAGAGCCGCGAAAAGCCATAAGGCAAGATTTACTCCCGGCCCTGCAAACGCTATCAAGCTCCCTTCCAAAGGAGTAGCATTCCCTACAATGGAGACATAGGCAGGCACAAAAAAGATGAATCCAAAATTCATCATCTTCATTATCAAAGCTAATCCAAGAAAAAACCAGGCAGCCTGGAATTGCGCCTCCAATCCATAGCTTAAAGCAACAAACTTGTGCCCAAGCTCATGAAAAATTATGGCAGGGGCAGCAACCATTATAGCAAATTTAAAGTTTTCAATATCAAATCCAGATTTAAAATGAGTCAAGGGATCATAATCTTCCCGAACCGGCTTCTTGAAAACATCCGAGAATATGTAGCCCACTACCACAGTCATGACTATCATGTCAAATATCTCTGAAAATGTGAATAAAGGCATGATAATAATTTATTTTT
Source organism: uncultured Methanosarcinales archaeon (assembly GCA_964436645.1). Taxonomy (GTDB): domain Archaea; phylum Nanobdellota; class Nanobdellia; order Woesearchaeales; family GW2011-AR4; genus JACPJP01. Next base: position 47,212 of record CAYTDO010000009.1, read on the forward strand.
GCAGCTTTATATATTTATTGATGATAATGGCTTCCATGAAAATGCAGGTTAGCAGCCTTGAGGTCGAGCCCCTTGCTAAGCGCATCTAAAAAGGCCAAGGGGCCGCTCCGTGAGATGCGACGAGCGGCTTTTTAGCTCGTCGCCCGCAATTCACCGGAACCTGGCCGATGCTTTCAGCCCAGATGCAATGGGCTCGAAGCTGCTAACCCGCAGCGCAGCGGAGATTTTCATGGAAGCCGATGATAATATGGTTATTTTTTGATTTGTATTTTTTTATGATTATTATTTATTTTTTTAATGGAATTTTTTATTGTTTTGGTCTTAATTATTGAGTTTTTGATTATTGGTTTTATTAACTGTTTGCAAAATAAAAAAGAATATTAATCAAAAACTTTCTATTTTTTCTCATCAAACTTCAAGGCAGCAGAATTGATGCAATATCTTTTCCCTGTCGGCCTAGGCCCATCATCAAAAAGATGCCCCAAATGCCCTCCGCACTTGCTGCACAATACTTCTGTCCTTTTCATAAAAAGGCCTTTATCCTCCTGCAGCTCGATATTCTTCTTTTCTGCAGCATCATAAAAGCTCGGCCACCCTGTTCCCGACTCAAACTTGGTGCCAGAAGAGAATAATTTAGCCCCGCATCCAGCGCAATTATACGTTCCCGATTTCTTGTTGTTCCAATACTTGCCCGTAAATGGAAGCTCAGTGCCTCTCTTCCTTAATACATTGAATTCCTCAGGGCTTAAGCAGGTGTTCCATTCTTTCTCGGATTTTTTGATTGCCATAGATATAATTTGGAATCCAATATATTAAAACTTTGCTATAAAATCATTGGTCCATTATCCCGTATAACTCATATAAAATCCTGTCAATGCCCTTTACAATTTCAAGCCCTTTGCCCTCAACTGTTATGCAATTCTTGTCATAAGCCACCATAGAATTGTTCGATTCCTTGACATAAAGGACAAGCTTATCAGTATTATCGCAGTTTATAATCGGCCTCTCAAAACAAGCAGCAGTTTCATTCCTGTCGCATGCAGCAATTGGCTGCTTGAAAAATACTTTTGTCATCTGCTGGTTGAAATCTCCAACTGCCAAAGCAACGCTTGAAAAATCATTCCCCTTAGGGTTAAAGGTCACATAATAATCTGTAGCACTGTTAAAAACGGCAGTATCAAGCACCCCCTTAACATTTATAGATTCAATTTCTTTAGGATTGTATCTGAACTGGATATTATAGAATCTTGTTCCCTTTGGGCTTACAAGCTGTGTATACCATAAGTCCTCGAACTTGACAAAAGAGTAAACGCCTTTATAGAGGAATCCCTGGTCTTCTTTCAGTTTTCCTTTGAAGTTAAGCGCATGAAGATCCTCTATTGTTTTTGGCTCAACCTTTGTGAAATATTTTAGCCCAAAAAAACCCGCAAAGCCGATTAAAATCAGAATGACGGCTATTATTAGCAATTTGTCAGATCTTAAAGGAGTTTCCTTTACTTCTTCATGATGCTCTTCCTTATGCGCTTCCTCATCCTCATGCATATCTTCTATATTTTTTTTCTCGCGTTCATACTCTTCTTTAGTTATGAAGCCGTCATCATGGCTTTTTTTCAGCGCATCCAGCTTTTTCTCTTTCATTTTGCTTGGAAACTTACTTTAATTTATAAGATTTATTGGTTTTAATGAGATAATATTTCTTGCAATGAAATCCCCCGTATACCCACTTAAATTATCCCAAGAATGCCGTAAACCAGCCTGTCCTTTAGCCTCATCGTTTCAGCAGCATTAGAAGACTCTGCAACGATGCAATTATTCTCCAGGTAAGCTTTTGTCTGGTTTGCACTCCTAAAATAGATTACCGGAACAAAGCTTGCGGCATCCTCGCATTTTATAACTGGAAAATTTGAAATATTCTCAATAAATCCATTTCTGAAAAATTTCCCGAAATTATTCAAAGTAGCGCGCATTTGGAATTGCGCAAGCGCTATTGGCTCCTTAAGCGTGTCATTGAATTTGGAGGTGCTGTCAATTTGGGCAGTATTCTTAAGCCTGTCAATAAAATCATCATTGATTGTTATATCATCCACCTGGTCGGGAAGATAGGTGAATAATGCCTCTTTTCCATCTACTTTAGCGCTCCAATATCCGCCCTTGTCATAGAACTTGAGGCCGTTATATTTTACAACTCCCCCTCCGCCCGTTCCAAAGCCAAAAAAAATAACTCCAAAAGCGCTGAATACCATTATGAACCCTATGAAATAGCCTATTAGCTTTTTCCCAATGCTTTTTTCTTCCTGCCTTATCATAGGAAAAAGTAAATTATGTATCTATTTAAACGTTTTTATGGATTGGCGTTATTGAAAAGTTGCGGCGCCATCAATATTGCGAGGCTCATTTAATCGAACATCTAACCGGCCAGAGGGACGGCTCCTGCGGAGAATGCCAGCCTTCGCTAAAAACATTAAGTGCGAGCCGATGCCCCTTGAGCAAAGCGAACGGGACGCTGGAAATTTCAGATTTCCAAGTGGCACCCGAACGAAGTGAGGGCTTTTCAATAACGCCTATGGATTTGAATTATTATTCAGTATTGCTCAATTAATATTGCCTGCGAGTATAAGGTGTCTCAATTGATTTAGGGCAAGCCATCCTCTTATAGGAACAATTGGACAGGCATCGAAGAAATTCTTTAGCCCTTATTTTCTCCTCGCCTATACATCTCCCTCAAGAATCGCCATTTTTCCATCACACTTTGATTAATATCATGAGGTATGCCGCTGTCAATTTCATTTTTTGAATAGCCAAAATTTTGAGCTTGAGAGTATAATCTTTTCCTGGCTGCGTTAATTTCTGCTATATCTTCTTTTAAACTTGAGCTTAGCGGCAGCTGCTCTTCATCTTTCCTTTCCAGAACATTAAGGGCAATTATTCTCCCGCGCACATAAGATAAGTAGCTCCTATCCCCTAATCTTGATTCTGCCAACCTTTCCATTGCTTCCTCTATCTGCGATTTTTTATAATCGGCATTAGGGATGGTATGCTTTTGAGAAGAATATGCCGCTATTGTATCAAGAAAACCTCGCAGTGTCTGAAGATATATCTTATCCGGCCCTTCCATAATCTGCTCAGAACGAATAAAATCGCTGATTCCATACCTTGCAAAATGCCTGTCAATCCCTGTGCGATAAGCTTCGAGAGTATTTTCGTCAAGAGAATGAAGTAAACTGCCCTCAGTGCCCCTGCTTAAAGCAGCATTCTGCGCAGCGTCATGTAAAGATAGTATAAGCAGCACCCTAGAATCAAGGCTGACCATTATGGAAGCTTGCTAATCCCAAACCTTTTTTAAAGTTTCCGAATTTAAATAAAATCCTAATGATATAAATCCAAATGAAACCACCCTTTCACCTCTTTTTTTTCTTTTTTTCCCTGTTAAGTAAAAGTGGCCCCCGCTTCGTATTATTCGTTGGGGTGGTTTGGAAAGAATTCGTTTAACGGGGGCCTTAATCATGATTTAGACGGTTTTCTCATCTCCTTTATCCATAATAAGCCTATCCTTGTCATCTCCTTGTTGAAATTATCGCTTATCTTGTATGTTTTCTTGTAAAGATCATAATCAATCAGGCCCATACTTTTCATTGGCGTTAATATCCTATCATAAAATTGCCTTTTGTTGTAGCTTATTTTTACCTTCTTACCCTTGTAAGGCGCTTCATCAATCAATGTTGTGACATAATTGCCTTCGTGCAGCTTTGTCGCAAATAATGACATCTCTGTCTTGTTTATCTCGCCGTTATTTGATTTTATCATGTCTATCAGCAGCTTTGCTACTATAATCTGCTGTTTTGTTGCGAATACTACCTCAAATATATCTTCTGGCAGGTTAAACCTGTCAAACAACACTACCATTTTTGGTATAGAACCATACTTCTATATAAATGTTACGTTTTTGTATACTAGTTTAGGGATTTGTACTAAGAATGCATTGAAAAGTTGAAGGGTGTCATCAACCTGCGAACACTTGTTAGAACACAATTAAGCTGACAAAGGGGATGCTCCTGCTCGAAAATGCTTTGCATTTTCGGGGCACCACGTAAAGTGGCTACGGGAAACCACTGAAGGTGGCGATAAACTCCGTTCAAGCATGTCAGCCTTCGCTAAAAACATTAAGTGCGAGCCGATGTCCCTGAGCAAAGCGAACGGGACACTGGAAATTTCAGATTTCCAAGTGGCACCCGAACGAAAGTGAGGGCTTTTCAATGCACTTAAGAATTAGATTCAAAAAACCTTCCAATCCTATCCTCATACATCTTAGTTATCTTAAAATCCATGCCAGCAGGCAATAATTTCATGTAATTATCCCATGCAAACCTTTCATCCAGGAAAACAATAACACCTTTATCCGTCTCCGTCCTTATGCACCTTCCTGCATTTTGCAAACATTTAGTGATAGCAGGGAAAATATACCCATAATTCATTCCATTTCCGAACTTATCTTCATAATAATCAATCAACTCTTTTGTCTCCAAATCAGGTTTTTCCAATGGAAGCCCAACAATGACAACAGCTTTCAAAAAATCTCCCGGCAGATCTATACCCTCTCCAAAATTACCGGTCGAAACAGCCAATAAAACAGCCCCTTCATCCTTGTTGTCTCTAAATTCCTGCAGCATTCCATCTTTCTCTTCCTTGCTTAAATTTTGTTTTTCAATTATTTTTTTCCTGCTGCACATACCATAGAATTCCTTGTATACTTTATCCCTTAAATTATAGCTGGGAAAAAACAAAGCGGCATTTCCGGGGACTTTATTCACGATTTTGTTGCAGGCCTCCGCTATCTTTCTATACTCATCATTCCCCCTTCTTGTAAACTTTGTTGTTGTTTCCGGCACAATCAAGCATAAGCGATTCTCCTTAGGGAATGGATTGGAATATACCCTTTCAAAAGAGTCATTAGGAAAGCCCAAAACATCTTTGTACATGTTTGTTGGGGTCAATGTGCCCGACATTATTATTGTGGAATAGCTCCTTTCTATAGCATCCCTGGTTACTAATGAAGGATCAAGGCATCTATAATTCAATATCAGCCCCTGATTCTTGAAATCCCTTGAAAGTATTCTTGCAAACCCTTTGTCATTATTTTCCCATGCCTCCAGGAATTTTGCAATGCTTGCCAAGTAGCTTTGCTTTTGTTTTTCTCTTATCAGATCCGCGGCAAATGAAAGTTCAGTAATAATATCCTCATATTTTGTTTTTCCTTCATTGACACTATCTGTGAATTCATACCTCCTTACAAGCTTTTCTTCATTATTAAAGTCTAAATTTGCTCCAAGGTTATTTATCACATCTCGGATTTGATTAAGCATTGAAAGCGCATTGAAAAGCTCGAACTTTCCAGCTTCCTTTATTGCCCTGTCAATTATGACGCTTGAAATTTTGAAAGTCAGCAGCTCTCTTGCCCTTCCGGGAAGATTGTGCCCTTCATCTACAATGATTATGCTCTCTTCCAGTTTTTTATCAGCCCTTCCAAACAACCCATCCCGTATAGCAGTATTGAATATTGAATTATAGTCCGCAATTATGACCTTGGCATCTTTTGCCATCATCGAAACCATTTCATACGGGCATAGCTTTGGCTTTCTGCAATGCCCGACAACATCCCCTACATGCATAGGCCCTAAAATCTTAAGCTCGCTCAGGTTTTTTTCAGCTTCAACAGTTGGCCTTCTGGACGTATTCCTCGTGTTTAGATAGAATTCACATTCATTACCATCTCTCAATTTTTTGCAATATTCTATAAAATCCCCTGCCGGCAAAGCATCAACTTCCTGCAGGCACATCCCTTTCTTTCCTATTATGTCAGCAACCCCAAAATCCACATTATGTCTTTTTTTTATTTTTTTTAAAGTTTCAACTGCAATCCAATGCTGTGTCTGCCTTGACGTGAGGAAAAACACTGTTAAGCCCTTGTCCATAGCAAAGCTCAATGCAGGCGCAAGCGCAGAAGCAGTTTTTCCTATCCCGGTAGGCGCATGCATCACCATGCTTCTCTTGTTTTTCAGCACGTTATAGACATCAGAAACAACAGTATCCTGTACCTTTCTTATATTGTCATGAGGAAATAGGATTTTTTCATCTTGCATAAATGCCGGGTTATTTCTGCTTATAATTATTTTTGGTTTTTATTGAGATGAAGTTATTGATAATCTTTTTAAACTATTGTAAATTTCATGAAATTTAATGGGCCGGTAGTTAAACCTGGTATAACGCACCCATGGCATGGGTGAGGCTTCGGGTTCAAAACAGCTGCGAAATCAGCTGGCACTTTACGGGGCATGCGCTACGCTTAGCCCCTTGTGCTCACTACGTTCGCATCTGGTGAAAGTCCCGACCGGTCCATTTTTAAACTCCCTAAGCATTGGTTCTAAAAAAGTTCATATGGTTTCAATTAAAACCAATCAGTAACCCCTCAGTTTATAGTCCAAATAAAGTTGTTTTATTATACAAATGTCAAACAAAATCCTCTACGCATCAGACTTGCATGGAAACAAGGCCCATACAATAAGCTATAAAAAAATCAAAACCCTTAAAAATAACTTAAAACCTATTGATAAAAATGGGAGACTGCATATTCTGCAAAATAATATCTGGAAAAATACCATCTGCAAAGGTATTTGAAGATAATAGTGCAATGAGTTTTCTTGACATAATGCCAGCTAACAAAGGCCATTGCCTTGTTGTTCCAAAGAGCCACTACGAAACTTTCCTAGACATTTCTGATGAAGACCTTAAAAACCTGATTTTAGCGGCAAAAAAAGTCGCAAAAGCCCTTTCATTGTCTATAGGCAGCGGCAGCTATAACTTTGTCATGAATAATGGAAAAGAAGCAGGGCAGGTTGTAGCTCATGCCCACATACATCTAATCCCCAGATTCAAGGATGACCGGCTTAGGATAAAGTGGTCTCATAAGAAATATGAAGAAAATGAGATGAAGGAGATGCAGGAAAAGATTAGGAAGTTTGTTTAAAAAGCCTTTTCTAGCTTTTAAACCAAATTAAAAAATATTAAATATAACCCTAAACTCTGCTTTTCCGGGATGGTTACCAAGCTTAAAAAGCAGATAATAGTGGAAGGCGATGAAGACAAGGAACACCTTGGCTTAGTGCATATTGTAACCGGAGATGGCAAAGGAAAGACTACTTCTGGATTAGGCCTTGCGGTAAGGGCATTGGGTAGCAATTTAAGAGTATATATTATACAGTTCCTTAAATCAGGCAATACTGGTGAAATTTATACCATAAAAAAACACCTCCCAGGGATAGATATAATTCAATTTGGAGTGGATGCAGTAAGGGAAAGGCAGCAGAAACTGGACAGTTTTGTCGATAAGGGGAGCAAATTTGTCTTTAATGCTGATGTAGAGGAAAAAGAAGCTGCAAATTTAGGTTTTGAGCATGCAAAGAAAATAATCCGGTCAGGAGATTATGATCTCGTAATACTGGATGAAATCAATGTAGTTCTTGACAAAGGCCTTATCCCGATGAAGGAAATCCTAGATTTGATTGAAGCTCATGGGAAAGTTGAGCTGTATTTTACAGGAAGAGATGCCCCCCAGGAGATAATGGATAAAGCCGATTATGTCCAGATTGTAAAGGGAATAAAGCATCCATGGCAGAAAGGAATAAAAGCAAGGAAGGGAATTGAGTACTAAAAATGGCAAAATCCAGGCAAAAAAAGCCAAAAAAGGCAAAAATCCAGAAAAAGGCACCTAAGCCAGCAAAGCCTACCAATCCTAAGAAGGGTAATTTTGGCAAAATCCCGCAATTGAGCGAAAATGCCATGCAGATTCTTGAAAGAAGGTACTTGAAAAAAGACCAGGCTGGAAAAGTTATAGAACAGCCCCAAGATCTTTTTAGGAGGGTAGCAAATAACATAGCTCTTGCAGATGCAAAATATATCTTAAAAGAAGAAACAGAAGCCCTTCAAAAACAGGAAAGTAAAGATTATTGGGATATTATTAACACTCCTCAATTCAATGCTTTACTTAAAAAGAACGAAATCGCAAAAAAGCAGTTGGAAAAGACAGAAAAGGAATTTTACGATTTGATGGCCAGCCTTGACTTCCTGCCAAACTCCCCAACTTTATTCAATGCCGGCCGTTCTTTGCAGCAGCTTGCAGCCTGTTTTGTTCTTCCGGTAGAAGATAATCTAGATTCAATTTTCAAGGCATTGCATTATGCCGCAAAGATATCGAAATCCGGCTCAGGAACTGGCTTTAATTTCTCAAGATTGCGTCCAAAGAACGATGTTATAGAATCTGTGACTGGCTTCTCTTCCGGCCCGCTCTCATTTATGAAAATTTTTGATGCTGTAACCGAACAGATAAAGCTTGGCGGCTTGAGAAGAGGCGCCCATATGGGCATATTAAGGGTAGACCATCCCGATATAGAGGAATTCATAACCATTAAAATGCGTGAAAAAGTCCTGGAAAATTTTAACATATCTGTTGCAATAACGGACAAGTTCATGGAAGCCCTGAAAAAAGGCAGGAACTACTCTTTGATAAATCCCAGGACAGAACAAAAAGTAAGGGATGAGAGCGCGCAAAAAATTTTTGACCTAATGTGCGAGACAGCCCATAGGATAGGCGATCCAGGAGTTATATTCCTTGACCGCATCAATAAAGACAATCCAACTCCGGCCCTTGGCTCCTTGGAATCAACTGATAGCTGCGGCGAACAGCCATTGCTTCCCTATGAATCCGCAAATCTTGGCTCCATAAATCTTTCAAGCATGGTTAAAAACGGGAGCATAGACTTTAAAAAATTAAAATTGATTGTGCACAAAGCTGTGCATTTTCTGGACAATGTCATAGACATGTGCAAGTATCCTACTCCAGAAACCGCTTCAATAGTGCATGGCAACAGGAAGATAGGCCTCGGAGTTATGGGATTTGCGGAAATGTTGCTCAAGCTGAAAATTCCTTATAACTCAGAAAAAGCAGTAAAGACAGTTGAGCAGCTGATATCTTTCATAAGAAAAGAAGCAGATGCTGCTTCCATTGAATTGGCCAAAGAGCGGGGAGTTTTCCCAAATTGGGAAGAAAGCATCTACTGCAAAAAAAGCAAGCACTTTAGAGGAAAGCATCTTGAATTAAGAAACTCCACAAGGCTTACATTAGCTCCAACAGGAAGCATAAGCATAATTGCAGACACTTCATTTGGCATAGAGCCTCTTTTTGCATTAAGCTATGTCCGTATTCTTGAGGATGGAACTGAGCTTCTGATTGTTGACAAGAATTTCAAGGAAGTTATGGAGAAGAGAAAGATGTATGACAAGGAATTTATGAAATACATCGCAAAAAAAGGAACGATTCAGAGCATGGAATCAATTCCAATAGAAATAAGGAAGACATTTGTCGTTTCCTATGATATAAGCCCTGAATACCACATAAAGATACAGGCAGCCTTCCAGAAATCCATAGACAACGCAGTCTCTAAGACAGTAACCCTGCCGAATTTTGCAACCGCGGAAGATGTTAAGATGACATATATGCTCGCTTATGACATGGGTTGCAAAGGCATTTCCATTTATCGCTTTGGCTCAAGGGATGACCAGGTTTTGCTTTTAAGGGGCATAAAGGAGCAGCAGATAAACCTTACAAACTGGCTGAAAAAATTAGGATAGTGCCCTCAATAGACCCAATTGTACCAACAATAAAAAATAATTTTTAAATCAAATAAGATAATAATTAAAAAAATAAAAAGAATGTATAAAATGAACCCAAACATACAGCAGCTATTATCGGAACTTGAAAGTTTCGGAAGCAAAAACAAAGGCTATTTCAACATACCTGCAGATACTGGAAAATTTCTATATAACCTCGTCTTGGTCTCCAAATCAAAAAATATTTTGGAAGTTGGCACATCAAACGGCTATTCCTCAATATGGCTTGCTCAGGCAGCCTTGCAGAATAAAGGCAAAGTCACCACAATAGAAATATTTGGGGAAAAAATAAAGCTTGCACAAGATAACTTCAAAAGGGCAAAATTAGATAAAATAATAACTCAGATAAACGGAGATGCATTAATTGAAATCCCGAGATTGAAGCAGAAATTTGACTTTATGTTCATAGATGCAATTAAAAAAGACTATATCAAATATCTTACCCTGGCAGAAAAAAACCTTAAGAAAGGAAGCATCATAGTCGCAGACAACGCAATAATTTTCAAGGAAAAGATGAGCCATTACCTTAACTATCTTCAAAACAACAGGAACTATTCAAGCGTCTTGGTGCCGATTGGAACAGGGGTGGAATTCAGCGTCAAGGTAAAGTAGTGCAATATGCAGTTTAATAGTTGGTTAAGCATTAGAATAAAGCGAGGAAAAATGTGCCTCCGCCCATTTAATGGCAAAAATCATGGAAATCAAAGATTTCCAGGACACCGAAAATCTACGATTTTCGCGTGTGATGCGAGCCAATGTGCGAGCGTATATTTTGCGAAGCTTTATTATTAATTTATATGTATAGACTTAAACTCAAACAAAAATGCAAGCCATAACATTATCCGACAACCCGGCAATAAGGAACCTGAAGAAAGAGTATATTCTAAAAAAGGATTATATCTCCAAAAGGCTGGCAGAGTTCGATAAATTCTACAACGAGCCGTATTCATGGTTCTTTAATAATGGCAGGATGGAATTAAGGCAAGTTAAAACCAATGACGATGAAAGGTTATTTGAAGAATTATGCTTCTGCATCTTTACCGCAAACACAAGCGCGGAAATGGGCTTAAAGGCGATAGATGCAGTAAGGGGCCTGCTCACCAACGGAACTGCAGAAGAAATGACCAAAAAATTAGGGGGAATCTATCGCTTCAGTAACCTAAGGCCCCAATATATCATTCATACAAGAGAATACCTAAAAAGTGAATTAAACTTCAAATTAAAAAATAAAATTGAATCATTAAAAAATGACCCTATTGCCTTAAGGGAATTTTTTGCCAACAATGACGGCATAAAAGGATTGAGCTACAAGGAGGCCTCCCATTTTCTTAGGAATATAGGCATGAAGGGCTATGCAATCCTCGACAAGCACATCCTTAACTCAATGGTTGAATTCAATGCCGCAGACAACATAAAAATACCTTTGCCGGGAAAGCTTTATCCGGAAATAGAGCAAAATCTAAAGATTTTCTCAAATGAAATAGGCATACCAATGGATGAATTAGACCTTTTATTGTGGAGCCGGAAGAACGGCAAGATTATGAAATAAGGACTCAATATACAAACTAAAACAAAAAAATCACAAAAATATATAAAAAAATTAAATCAAAAAACTAAAATGATAATGCTATCAGAAGGCCAGAAAGCCCCTGACTTCGAGCTTGAAGACCAGAGGGGCAGGAAAGTAAAGCTCTCAAGCTTTAGAGGGAAAAAAGTGATCATTTACTTTTATCCAAAGGATGACACCCCTGGATGCACAGTAGAAGCATGCAGCTTTAGGGATAATCTCTCAAAATTAAAAGGCAAGAATGTTGAAGTCCTTGGAGTAAGCAACGATAGCAGGGATTCGCATGAAAAATTCTCAAAGAAATTCAGCCTTCCATTCCCTTTGCTGGCCGATACCGAGAAAGAAGTCTCAAAAGCTTATGGTGTCTATGAAAAAAAGAATTTTATGGGAAATGAGTACCTTGGAATTACCAGGTCAACATTCATAATTGGCGAGCATGGCAGGATACAATCAATTTTCTACAAAGTAAAGCCTGAAGGCCATGTGGAAGAGCTTCT
>CAYTDO010000010.1:0-19682 GCA_964436645.1 uncultured Methanosarcinales archaeon
ATAGCCAAACAAAAAAATGAGTAAAAATTGTAATACAATTCATCAATGGTTTAATGGAATGAAAAAACATTCGTTTCTATTTAATAAGCAAGAGATTCCTCTTAATGGGATTTATATCTTATTTGAGAGAGGAGAATTTGCACACAATACAAATAGAATTACCAGAATTGGAACACATGACGGCGATGGTAGATTAAAAGATAGATTGAAAGACCATTTTTTAAAAAATAAGCAAAGAGATAGTATATTTCGTAAACATATCGGAAGATGTTTACTTACTAAGAACAACGATCCTTATATAAAAAAATGGGATTTACCATTTAAGAAAAAGCAGGATATTGAAAAAAATAAACTCTTAGTTAATATTAAATATGAAAAACAATATGAGCAAAAAATAACTCAATATATTCAACAAAATTTATCTTTTGTAATTATACCTAATATTAATCTTGAAGTGAAAAGAAAATATTTGGAAAGGAGATTAATTTCTACCGTATCTTTATGTGAAGAATGTAATCCCTCTGTTAATTGGCTAGGCAATTATCACCCAGATATTAAGATAAGGAAAAGCGGTCTTTGGAATATTTATGAACTTTGGAAAACTCCATTTTCGGATAAAGAACTAGAAGAATTAAAGGCTTATTTGAAATAAATTAATTATTTATTGTTTTTTTCCTTATTTTTGTTATTTTAGTTTAGTTTATAGTTTCGTAAAGCCCCCGATTACGCTAGTTATAATAAAAAATTTTGGTTAATCTTAGTTATGTGACAATAATATTTATTTCACATTTTTTTATTTTTTTATGAGATTAAACGAAGGCAGCAGCTAAAAGAATTTACGGTTTACCGGCAACTTTATCGACGGCAACTCAAAAATTGATTTTAACAACTATTAAACGCAGTTTTAATTGTGTTTAATAGCTGTTTTATATGTTAAAGCGAATGTTTAAAGCATAACTTAATGCAGAAAAGGCTTAGGCGAGAATTTACCCCGTATAATATTAGGGATGCAAAGATATTGAAACTATTTTATTAAACCAGGCTTTCCCTTAACTTAACATTACATTCCCCAGCATCATTCATTGCACAGAAATTCTCCTTTATCTTCTGGGCTGGCTGGACACCATTGAATTTTACTTTATTGTTCACAAGGAAAAACGGAAATGCGTTAACTCCTAATTCTTTTGCAAGAATTGAACTTGCATCATGCTTCTCAAATTTAACTTTGCCCTTGAAGGCTTCCAAAAATTCCTTTAAATTTTCTTCAGCTTGCTGGCTTGCCAATTGCCCTGGCTTGGCAATAAGATCAAGTTTAGCTGGAACTTCCTGCCTTCCTATGTAATAATTGGAGTTTGCTACGGTGCTTTTTACTATGTATATTCCATCTAATTCCCTGAACACAGTTGATAATTTTCCATAATTATGCGCGTCTTTTACCCTTGAGTCAAAAATATAAGCGGGCAATGCATCAATATCATTCAATTCAGCAAGATTTTTTCCCTCTTCGCTGTCAAAATCAATAGTTTTCATCTCTATATTTGGGAAGAAGCCTTCCAGCATGCTTATGACTCTTTCTGTCCTGCAGTTGAAGCATTGCTGCCCATTGAGCACAGTAAGGCCTACTTTTGCATCTTGGATGTATTCGCATTTTGAATTTTCTTTTCCAGGGTCAATGCATGTGCCAATCATGCCTTCCTGCTTGCAGTCATCATCTGAGCTGCATGCAATTAAATTCTTTACCTCAATATTTTGGCTATCATCATAGATGTTTACATCCTCTGCAAAGAAAAAGAAGTAAAGGCCTATCACAATGACCAGCGCAATGCCGGCATAAGCATACACCTTTTTGCTTCCTTTTTCCTCTTCAAAAATGGAAGGCTGCTCAGGCTGTGGAACTCTGGCAAGCTTTTCTTTTTTGCCTTCATGGTTGAGTGCTTTTGCAACATCCTCCTCAGCAGTCTCTTCAGCCGATTTTAAAATATCTTCCGCTGTTGATTCTTTTTCTTTCCACTCATCTTCGTTTAATTGTTGTTTTTCTTCCTGTTCCCCTATACCTGCTCTTAATTTATCAGCATCAACCGATGCATCTTCTTTCTGAAATTTTATCTCTTCTTTTTGCAGCGCTTTTGCCTCTTTGATATCATGGCCTTTTTCTGAACTTTCTTTTTCTCCAAGCTCGCTTACCTTGCCCTCTATTCTCCGCTTTGCACCTTCATATTCCTCTTCTGTTATGACATCCAGGCTAAAGCTTTCTTTCAACAGCTTCAATTCCTCTTCTAGCTTCTCTTTTTCAGAAAACATCTATTCACCCATAATTTCTTTTAATATTGATTTAAACTCATATTCATTTTCCCTGTTTAGGCTCCCGATTCGCTTGTACTTGCACCCTGCTATTGTGGTTGGGACAAGCATTTCCGGGCTTTGCGCCTTGAACAGTTCCAGGACATCCTTCGGAATCCCTGATTCTTTTTCTTCGGTTAAAGTGTCATCTCCTGTATCCAAAACCCAATGAGAAGCGATTATAGGGCTTTCTTCCTTTAAACCTTTAACAGCATCCTCAAACACAGAAGCAGTTTCATTGCATAGCTGGCATTTTGCAGTGGTAAAAAGCATAATCCTGGCAGGATCCTTGCATGATTTATCTCTTGCCTCTTCAAAGCTGATTAATACAACTTTATCTATATTCTCCTCAAATATTTTTATCTCAGAATCGTTTACCACCTTATTGAGGTATTCCTGGAATTTTTGGTCATTTTCGTAATCATCATTCCCATCATCATATTTTATCCCTTCCCTTCCCAAAAGTTTCGTCAATGTAACCCTGACCTCAAATGATTTTTTTATCTCATCAATGGAAATGCCTCTTGAATTCAGAAGCTCTTCAAAGCCTTCCAATGTCAAGCCATTCTCTATGACATAAATGCCTAGAGCCTTTTCAGCATCTTCTTTGGTAGCCCTAATCTTTTGGCTGTAAGCTTCCTGCATCAAGGCTTCCTGCGGAATCAATGAATCATCAAGAAATTGCTTTTTTGATACTGATTCCCGGAATTCCGGGATTATTGAGGTTGTGTACCACCAGTCCAGTTCTTCCTTGGTTATTACTTTTCCATTAATTGAAGCAACAATATCCTCCCCTAATTTTGGAAATCCGGTGTAGTACACTAGAAGGGCAAGCACCGCCATGAAAGCGATAAAGGCTATTGCTATGGCAATGTTTTCTTTCTTTTCTTTATTCTTATTCATCTTAGAATGTTTCGGGGTTTTTTTGCTCATTTTTAGTGCCTCGCTCATAGCATAACCACTATTGCCGCACTATCACCCCTTCTTTTTGCTGTTATTTTTGAGTGTAAATAAAAAGGTTTCGTATTTCTGTTTTAAGCTGGCAGTTATTTGACTTTCTGGAAAAATGAATTGAGTTTCTTTTATAAACATTACCAAAACTTCGCCCTATAAGAATAATTTTTAGAATAAATATTCTTTCAGGAATAATTCTTTCAGGAATTTTTTTAAACATGCCTCTGAATAGAAGCTTATGGGGTGATAAAACTAACATCACAAATAAAAATGGCAGAATTGAAGCTGGTAAATTTCAATGACGCTATGGAAGAATTTTTGGACAAATGAGCTACATTATATAATTAGTGTTGTCCCTGTCAATCCCTGAAATAAACTCTATGTTCAGGTCTTCCGGCGGCTCGAAGTTTTCTCCGAACGTAAGGTTTGGGAGGACTTTTCCCAGGTTTAATGCAATCCTTGTCGCAATATGGCCTTTTCCAAAATATCTTTTTGTTATTTCAAAAGCAATTATCCTGACTTCATTTTCATCGGTTATCCCCATGCTGTGTATATATTCGTGCAGCAGAACATGGAAGACGTAAGGGTTGTGCATCTTAGGGTTGTTTTTTTTTACTTTATCAAGGGGCCTTTTGTTTATGACGATAGTATTTGCGTCAAAAGAATAGAATGCCCCCAGATAAGTGTTTTTATGGGCTCCCAAGTCGCTAAGGCCAAGAAGCAATCCGGCCTGGTAATTTCCAGTGTAATCCCTGACCGCTTTTTTAACAATGTGGAATATATCAGCAAAATCTTTTGCTTTTTCCAGCGATTGCTTGTAATCCATTAAGTTTTAGTAATGATAATAAGTATAAATATTTTGTCTTTATACAGGCTTCCATGAAAATCTCCGCTATGCTGAGGGTTAGCAGCTTCGAGCCCATTGCATCTGGGCTAAAAGCATCGGTCAGGTCCGGTGAATTGCGAGCGGCGAGCTAAAAAGCCGCTCGTCGCATCTCACGGAGCGGCCCCCTGGACTTTTTAGATGCGCTTAGCAAGGGGCTTGACCTCAAGGCTGCTAACCTGCATTTTCATGGAAGCCCTTTATACAGGTAAATTTAGTTTATTGGCGGGAGGCAACTTAACATGACATGCATGATTAAACCAATTTTGAAGCAAAGCTTAAATATATTATCCAGAATACCGCTTTGGATATGGTGATAAAAAGAATAAAAGAAGCCCTGGAGCAGAGAAGACGGAGAAAAGAAGCGGAAGCTTTAGAGAATAACAGGCTTGAAAGCTACCGGGAAAGCGAGCAGATGCGAAAGGCAGAGCAGATAAAAAAAGAGGCAGACAGACTGGCGCATCTGCGGCAGTATAAAACTGCTATCGATGAATACAATAAAGCTCTTGAGACTTTTCCTTTTGATGAGCAGGAGGCAAAATTCAGGAAGCCTGCGGAATTCTTTTTCAAATGCTATTTCAATAAAGGGGCTTCTTACACCTTCTTAAATGATTTTGACAGCTCAATCGAGAATTTCAACAAGGCGCTGGCCATAGGGAACATCGACAATGAAAATAAGGTAAAGGCCTTGATGAACAAGGGAAACTGCTACTACAAGGCAAAAAAATTGATGCAGGGGGATTTTGAGCACAAAGCAGACGCATTAAATGAGGAGCAATCAAATTCTTTGAAAAAGCTGGATGATAAGCATGGCTTGTTTAGCCTTGCGCTTGAATGTTTTAGCAAAGCTACTGAAATTGAAAAAAATAATGCGGATGCATGGTATAAAAAAGGGCAGATGGAATTTTTAATGGATAAAGCCAAGGAGTCGATGCTTTCATTTGACAAAGTTTTGGAGATTGACAAAAGCCATGAGAATAAGGAGCGCATAGTGCTTTTTGAGGACATAAAGGCAGAAAAAGGAATTTCCTCAAAACGCTCCAAGGAAATCTTTGAAGATTCAACAAGGTTCAAGACCAAGACAGGGCATTATGTAAAGAACAGAGCGGAAAAAATCATAGCAGACTTTTTGTTTGAGCACAATCTTGTATTCCAATATGATATTGCAGTTTCCTGGGCAGACAAGGATGATTTCAGGGCATTGTTTTATGTTCCGAAGCTTGATTTGTACCTGGACCATTTCAATTTTGACAATGCAAAGCTCATGAACAAGAGGATTAAGCAATATGACAAGAGCAGGAAAAAGCTTGTTTATACCATCTTGCAGGATGAAGCAAATATGGAAGATGCTTTGAAGATAAAATTAAAGCCGTATATTATACTTTGATTGAAATTCTCATTCTAAGCTTTTAAATTTCATTAACATTTATAAACTAAAACCAATTTTAGGCTTAGTATACCAAATTCTAATCAGGATTTTGCGTTTAAATATGGCTAAGATAAAAATAAAGGGGCATGAATTTGAGGCAATCAGCGTTAGGGACTCTTTCCAGAGAAAAACCGTGCAATTCAGGAACAAGATAATTGATACTTTAAGCAAGCTTGGCCTTACTGAGGATGATGCTGATATACCTATTGATACTATGGCCATAAAGAAAGCCCCTGCCTTCGCTTCATGGTATTTTAATGGATATAGGCTGCATTACAGCTATCAAGGAAGTAATAAGTTCGTGGATAATCTTTACGTTGTGTTTAAGGTAATAGAGCTTGAAGTTAGCGAGCTCCTTAATCGAAAGAAGACCGTTGATGAGTTCATCAGGGAATTTTCCGAGGACGATGATGTGGAAGCGCAAAGAAAAGAAGCAAGGGAAACTCTTGGAGTAAGCCACGATACGCTGGATTTAAACCTTATTGATAAAAAGTTCAAGGCCCTTGCAAAGGAATACCATCCTGACATGCCGAATGGCGATCATGACAAGTTTAAGGCGATAAACCGAGCGCATAAGATACTTAAAAGGGAATTGCAATAATAATACAAAATACAAGTAAAATTTTAAAAGAGCTTAACTTATCATAAGAATTATAATTGTTTTAACAAAAATAGCTAAAAATCAACCTAAGAATCCAACGGTAAAAAGGATTTACAGAATCAAAACAGATAGAATGCTTGGCGGCGTCTGCGGCGGACTTGCTGAATATTTTAATGTAGACCCCGCGATAGTAAGATTGCTCTGGATTTTAATCACTTTTATGAGCTTTGGAGCTGGAATCTTTGCGTATTTGATTGCCCGGATTATCATGCCTGAGAAAAGCTATTTTCTTACCCAGATCTCAAAGCGGTCGTAATTGGATGTGATAATTCTTCTTTCAAAAAGCTTATGATCATTTTTAATCACAAAAAAACGGTTTATAGAGATTCCTGCTGCCATTTCGTCCGAGTAATTCTTTAATCCTGTACCAGCCATACCTGCGGGATCAAGTTTATGCATATTCACAAAATTTCTCAGTTCTCTTTCCATGAAAACGAACCCACTTGTATCATATTTATGCTCATAAAAATTATTCCAATACCCTATCCCTTTATTGTTAAGCATTGCAATGATTATATCCGGATTCAGCGCATTGCTTCTTAAGATGCCGGAGGTCATATTTTACTTTCATTTTTTAATTGTTTAAAAATTTTCCCATAATTTGCCAGCAAAAAGAAAAAGCCTGATCGGTTATAGAAAAAAAGAAGAAATCAACAACATAAACAAGTAAAAATCAATTAAAATCAACCTTCGGTGCATTCTCCGCTCCCTGCTCAGCCTCAAACATCTCCTTGATCTGGAAGCCGAACATGCCCGCAACGATATTTGTCGGGAAGCCCCTTACCTTAACATTATAATCGCGCACTGCTTTATTGAATATATCCCTTTCAACTTTGACGCGGTTTTCAGTTCCGGCCAATTCATCCTGCAAAGATAGGTAGTTTTCATTTGCCTTGAGGTTTGGATAATTCTCCACAACTACCAAAAGCCTTGAGAGAGCAGAATTCAGCTCATTTCCTGCTGCCTGCAATTGCGCAGGCGTCGATGCTTTGCCTATGGAGGCCCTTGCATTGGTGATTTCCGCCAATATACTCCCTTCATAATTTGAATAAGCCTTTACCGTATCAACTAAATTTGGTATCAAATCTGCCCTTCTTTGGTAGGCGCTCTGAACATTGGCCCATTTTTCATTTGCAGTTTCATCCGATTTTATCAATCCGTTATAGCTTCCTATAAAGAAGAAAATGAACAATAACAGTACAACTCCGACAGCAATCAATGCTATCCATCCTGGACTCAATTTGCTTTTTGCCATTTTTCACTCCTTTTTTGAATATTATGCCTGCTTGCTCTTTTGCGCCATCTCAGCCAGCTTTTCCATCTCGCCGGCATCAACCCACATTCCATTGCATTTCCTGCAAACATCAATAACGACCCCTTCCTTTTTTAACTTTTCCATTTTGACGCTGCATTGCGGGCATGTTAGGAGCTCTTCTCCATAAACTTTCTCGATTTTCTTTCTTTTAAAAAACATTTTCACCATCCTCCCGAGGCTCCTCCGCCCCCAAAACTTCCTCCGCCAAATCCTCCAAAACCGCCCATGCCGCCACGGCCTCTGCCGCCGAACATAACCCCTGCCATCATGGCAGCATCAAAAAAGCGGTCTCTTTTCCTGTATGTATGTGATTTCCTTCCAAAATACCCTATAATGGAAGAAAATATCATGAATATTATCAGCACGGCCAGAAGGTCATATGAAATTCTATTCCTTTTGGGAGCAGTTTCATCAACATAATATTCAGAGCTTGTTTCCCCCAACAAAATACTGCTTGCAGCCAAACTCGCTTCGTAAACCCCCTTCCCATAATCACCATTCTTGAAATTCTCAACAACATAATCACGGCCAATCCGCCCTACCTTCGCATCATTGAGCATGGGCTCAATGCCCCTGCCAACCTCAAACCTGTATTGCCTGCCATTTACCGCAATTAATAACAGCAGCCCGTTGTTTTTCTCTTTGCCGCCAAGATTTGCCTGGGCTAAGTTCATGGCATAACTTTCAATATCCTGCCCGTTTAAGCTTTCTATTGTTACTATTGAAAACTCTGCTGTTTTTGAGTCATAAATCCTTTTCAGCACGATTTCAATCTGCGCTTCGTATTCTGGCGAGATAACGCCGGCATAATCATTCACGAAGCCTTTTATTTCCACCTCAGAATAAGCTGTTACTGCTGATATTGGAAGCACAATCAGCAAGGAAATTGCGAACGTAAGATAACTATTCAGTAACCCCATAAAAAGCCTAAAAACTGCATCATATAAAAAGCTTTTTAGAATTTAAGCTTCGTCCAAAAAATGAAGGTTGCCATCAAAATGCGAGCACTGTTTATTTTGACTTCGCATTGACAGGGGGGTTGCTCTCCCTACGGGAGATGTCAATATCTCCTAAAACATTAAGTGCGAGCCGATGGCAGCCCGAAGCGTGGCGGAGATTTTTTGGACGAAGCCTAGGATTTATTTTTTTACGGAGTACATCCGGCTCATTTTGTTCTGTACCCTCTTTTTAGGGGGATTCGAAAGTCCAGTTGGCTAGCGCAGCCACGCCTGCAACCTTGCACTGGACATTCGCGCGTGAGATTTATAAAGCCTTGTCCGCATGTTTTTTCTTTTGTGATACAAAACAGCTTTATTTTTTTGGAAAAGGTAAAAAAAAGGATTGAAGATAATTTATGGTCTCAGGGAATCAATAATTGGGATGCTTTCATCGATGCTGGCAGGATAAAGGGAATCAGCCCTCAAAGGAAGAGCTATTATGATAGAAAGATAGCCGAGGCAAGGAAAGCGCTTTACAGTTTTGATTCTTCGTATTTTAAGGGAATATTGCCGCAATCCGAATATTACAGATTATATGATTTTTTTAAGGAAGATTGTGTTTTTCTTGATATTGAAACTACCGGGCTGGATTTTAGGAATAATGATATCACGGTCATAGGGCTATTTGACGGCATTAATACCAAAACAATGATTAAAAACATCAATCTGGATTATAAAACATTGAAAAATGAATTAAAGAATTATAAATTGATTGTTACTTTCAATGGAAGCAGCTTTGATGTTCCCTTTATCAACAAAAAATATCCCGGCTTATTGCCAGATGTTCCTAATTTTGACATAAAGTCGGTAACTGGACGCCTTAATCTTAAGGGCGGATTAAAAGAAATTGAAAAAATTCTTGGAATAAAAAGGAGCAAGATTATTGAAAGGTTCTATGGGGGAGATGCTTTGACATTATGGAGGATGTATCAGGCAACAGGAGATGATTATTACTTGAACTTATTGGTGGAATATAATGAGGAAGATGCTGCCAATTTGAAGAAAATAGCTGAGCATTGCGTCTGCCAATTAAAAAATAATTTTCCCAAGAATTAAATCTGATGGGCAATATATGATTAATTACTAACCACTAATTCTTTTATATCTCTGCTGGCAGGCATCAAAGCAGCTTCTAAAATTGCCCTTGCAACCTGCTCCGGCTTCAGCATTCCCTCCCTTAAAGGGTCATCTTTGCCCATATATGAATTGTGAGCCTCAGTATTGGTTTTGCTTGGATAGACAGCGACAACACTTATTCCCTTGCCTTTGAGATCCTCATGCACAGCATTCGACAATCCGGCTAAACCGTATTTGGAGGCTGCGTATGCAACCCTCTTTGCCTTTGTATTTTTTACAGTGCTGGTGATTATGTTAACAATGCTCCCAGATTTTTGATTTAGCATGTGCGGAACAACTTCTTTAATGCAGTTAAACTGCCCAATCAAATTTATATTGATGTGGTCGTCAAATTCCTTGTAAGAAACATCTTCCATGGTGTTCCATACTGCAATGCCTGCGTTATTTACAAGAATATCGATTTTTTTGTGCTTTTTTATTATTTTTCCTATTGTGTTTTTTACTTGCTGCCTGTTTGTTATGTCCATCTCAAAAGATTCTGCGCAATCGCCGTTTTTCTCTATTCCCTTTTGGGCTTCTTTTAATTTATCCAAATGGCGAGCGGTTAAAATTACTAAAGCTCCTTCTTTAGCGAACAATAAAGCAGTTTCCTTTCCTATCCCGGATGATGCTCCGGTTATCAGCGCGATTTTATTTTTTAGTTGCATTTTTTTAGCCTATTATATCCAATAATAAAACAGCTACGGGAATTTTAGGCGCCGCCAATGCGCGGCGCATTAATGCGGCCGTGAGATGCGACGAGCGGCGTTTTAGCTCGCCGCCCGCAATTCACTGGGGCCGCGTAAAATTAAAAGCTTTTTGGTTGGCACTATTTTATTCAATTTTGACTTATTAATCTAATCCAACTAACTTAATCTAACCCCGCTGAAACTATTCTTATTCTTGTTTTTTTCCTCTAAATCTTTCCTTACTGTCTCCTCAAAATCCGGAATCCTGGCGGGAATTGCAAATTTCGCAAAATTGGAGCTTACCAGTGCCTCTCCTATGTCAAGAGAAGCGATAGTCCTGTCATCATCGCTTAAATCCTGGGAGGCAGACTCTATTATTGCTGTCCTTTCCGGCTTCATTTCTATGCCTAGAATTATTTTTGTGTTCATGTTCGCGAGAATGTCTCTTGGTATTAAAGATGGCAGCTGAGTTATAGCAGTCAATCCAACTTTGAATTTTCTTCCTTCTCTTGCTATAGTTGAGAAGATATTATGGCCGTGCTCCAAAGCTTCCTTGCCTAAAACTCTTGGGGCTTCTTCCAATATAATTGAAATAACAGGCTTTCGGTCTAAAGTTCCATTCATTTTATAATATTTATAATTGTGAAATAATTCCGTTGTTACCAGGGAGCCTATTAAAATTTCAACTGCGCCTGAAAAAATGGACGTATCTATTATGACCGTTTTTCCGTCTTCCAGCTCTTTGCAAATGTCCGGAATTGTATTTATTCCTGCACTTAACTCAAAAATGCCCTTAGTTACAATATTTTCCCCTGCAATCTCCAAGTCCAATAAATAAAGCAATCTTCTCTTTACAACAGAAATTGTCTGCTCTACAAATGATACCCCCTCTATCTTTCTTTCAAACATTATATTTTTTATCCAATTGCTCCCGTAATATTTGTAGTATAAGACCAATGCCTGCTTCTGCGGGTCTGAAAATTCAACAACGCCGTCAAAATGATGGGGCTTTATCATCTGCAGGTTGATTTTCAGCGTCTTAGCGCCGGCAGGCGGATTTCTTGGAGTATAATACACTATCTTTTCATTTTTTGGATGGTCTTTCAATCCAGCCTTATTCCTGCCATAGTATTCATCATGAGGGTCTAAAACCAGGATTCCGCAATAATCCTTGCCGGCCAAATCCCATAAGATATTTGAGATAAGATTGCTCTTCCCCCTTCCCGTTGTGCCTGATATGAGCATGTGATGGCTTAGGACCTTCTCGCCTTCCAGATAGATTGGAACGTCAAGCATCTTGCTGCCAGACCTTAAATTTCCAATTAATAAAGGGTTTTTTGGCTTTGTCAAAAATGATAAATCATCCCGGGTTATCTCCCTTACCGGAGAGAAAAAAGAAGGCATTATTTTGCTTACAAACGCTTTATTGTTAGTTATGGTAACAAGGCTCTTCAATCTTGCGAGCATGTAATTTCTAAGGTTTTGGTCATAGAATTCCGCATCCGTATTCTCTTCCATGTTAAGGCCTGAGATTAATTCGAGGTTTTGCTGGCTTATCTGGGAACCGTACATAAGGTCAAAGACCTGCATGATAATCTTGTTATTGCCTGATTCTGCAACCAAAAGCTCTCCAAGCTCCAGGCTCTGCCCGGATTTTTGCCTGACAAGAATCCTTCCAAACTCGCCGCTTAGCACCTGGCCTTTGATTATTGAAACCACCGATGTATGGCATTTGGCTAAGATATAAAAAGCTTTTTAAAACCTATTGTAATACCATATCCGGGCTAGGCTGGCGTGTTGGCCCTGCGTTGTAACCCTTAACGGGCCTCAAAGGGAGCCGAAGCCTGGAGAGAGGCCTCTGTTAGGCAGTCAGTCCTGACTTTAACGTTGAGGTTCTGTCCTTTGGGACTGTATCTTATGGGAATCCGGTCAGGTTCGGAAGAAAGCAGCCGTAACTATTAGGCATGGTGCTC
This sequence comes from uncultured Methanosarcinales archaeon, assembly GCA_964436645.1. Taxonomy (GTDB): domain Archaea; phylum Nanobdellota; class Nanobdellia; order Woesearchaeales; family GW2011-AR4; genus JACPJP01. The sequence goes on from CAYTDO010000010.1 coordinate 12,359, forward strand.
TTAGGGTAGCGGAACTGAGGAGAAGCCGGGGTTAAACTGTTTGCTTTTCAGGCGTCCATTTCCAGGCGTGCCCGCTTTTTTTCTTCGTATAGTTTCCTACAACGTTTATTCAATGCAAAATGCAAGCAGCAAAATAATTAGAACAATTTTTAAAAACAAATTATAAAAAATTAAAAAACAAATAAAAAAAATCAAGAAATCTATTCGACAATTATTGTTGCTCCGCCTGGGCCATACGAGACCCCCCAATACTCATAGGTTCCGGCTTCTGCAAATTCCTGCTCGTATTTCTCTCCTGGCTGCACTACTGGCGTGTTGGTAACCTTACCCTTCCCCTTTATTGTAATTACTGTCTTGATTTTTCCGTCGTTAAAGAATGTTACTGTGCCGCCTTTGCTTATCTTGGCTTCCAAAGGATCATATTTTCCGGCGCCAAGCAATCTTACTTCATTGGACGTTACTTCCGGAGCTTTTTCCTCTATTTGCGGTGCTACAGAAGCTCCTGTGCCCCCTACTATCATTTCTGGAACATCTTCCTGCCCGGGAACAGGCATGGCATTTGATTCTACAGGCTGCGCTGGCGGCTGCTGCTGCGCGCAAGCGCTTACAAAAATCATCAACACAAGAACTAAACCATACAATGCTTTCATTTTTCAACACCTCATCAAACTTTGTTTTTTAATTGCTTTTCAATATCTCATTTAAATATTTTTGGCTTTTTCCAGCTTCAGGATATCTTTTACAGCTGCTATTGCAACTTCTATCTGCCTTTTATCAGGCTCTTTTGTCGTTATTTGCTGCATTAAAAGCCCGGGATAGATAAATACCCTAATCACTGGATTTTTTTCGTATTTTGCGCTGAATTTGAGGAATTCGTATGAAATGCCGGCAATCAATGGCAGGAAAGACAGCCTGATTAAAAACAAAATAATCTTTCTTGGGAAAATATGCATTTCCGCTAATGATGGGAAAAAATACAAAACTATCGGCGTTATTATCGAGAAAACAAGTATGCTTATGACTAATACAATCATCATGAATGCTGTTCCGCATCTTGGATGCAAAGTAGTGAATTTTTTCACATTTTTGACGCTTAATTTTTTGCCTTTTTCATAGCAATGAATGGACATATGCTCTGCCCCATGGTATTGGAATAAGGTTTTTACATCTTTCATCAATGATATAGCCACTATGTATAGTAAAAAAATTATAATTCTTATCATGCCGTCTATTATGTTGAAAATCATGGGTTCTGCCTCTTCCTTTACTCCAAAAATCAATGTAAGGAAGTAAGGCAGGGCTGCAAAAAGAAGAATTGCCAGCATGACTGAAAATAAGATTGTAAATGTTACCTCTTTTTTTGAGATTTTTTCCTGTTCTTCTTCATTAAGCTGCTGGTTTGCGCTCCACATCATCGAGCGCATGCCAATAGCAAGCATATCAATTAGATTATAAAATCCCCTTATTATGGGCAATTTGAAGAATCTGCCTTTTCTTTGCTTTATCTTCTCTTTTTTTATAACAATATTTTTTCCTTTTCTTGCTGCAGCTACATTGTAATTTGGGCTTCTTATCATAACGCCTTCTATCAATGCCTGCCCGCCTATTTTTATTTTTTCTGGCATTTTTTAACATTTCAATGGTTAATTTAAAATACTATTCATTCAATCCTTCCATAAACCATCAATCTTCCCTCTGACTTAGCAAGATGATTGGCATATTTTACATAGCTTCTTCCACCTTCTGCCAAAATTAAGGTATTGGGATATTGTGGAGTTACTACTTTTGATCCATCATAAGACAGGTATGTTATGTGGCCTCCAAACCTATCGCTCCATTTTGGAGTCAAGTCAAAGAAGAATTCAATTCCCTCTTTGGCAGTTTCCTCATGGATTAAAGTATATGAGCCGCGCATGAACATCCTAAGCGAGCATTCAGCTTTTTTTACTTTTTTCCCTGATAAAATTGAGCAAAATGATAGAAATTCTTTAGAGTTAAATATGGCTAAATCTGCATTTTTTGCCTCAAAAAAGCTGTACATCTCACGTATCTCATTTTTTTTGAATTTAGCATTGCTTATTTGCTTCAGAAATGAAGCGTATAACTTTGATTCGAGGAAAGAGGTTAGCTGTATGCCCTTCGGATTATTATTTTTGAATCCCTCACTCAATTTTTCAATTATTTTTGGCTCTAAATATGCTTTGTTTATCAATGAAGCCACCCTCCTATCGCATACCTTTTTTTATCTGATAAAATTTCCCCCACTTCATGCCATGATATTTCTGATACCTTAAAAATGAACAGGGAATTTTGCATTGGAGGATATGCTGCAGTTTTTTTATCCGCATGATTTTTTTTATTTGAGTAAAGCGCCAATGAGCCTCCATCTTTACGGGAGAAATTTTCTGATAAATATAGTATAAATGCAATCTTCCTGTCCTCTACCATGTCGTCATGGCACAGCAAATAGCCTGTTTTTTCATAAAGGGAGCCAAATACATCTAAAGCGCCTGGCTTTAATTTAATCCCCGATATCGCGCTTACCAGGCTGGAGAAAGTCTGGGAGGAAAACAGCTTTACTGCGGATTGAATGACTGGATTTTTTGAGTAAAAAAGATTATTGGTTTGGCTGAATGTGAATAAATCAGAGTCTTTTTTGAAGAATTGCTCGTTTTTTATTGCTGCAAAAACAGGATGGAAGTCTTTCAGGAAATTTGAAATTCCTATATGCTGGTAAGGCTTTGCTTTCTGGAATTTTGCCTTTAGGCCCCGAACTTCACTCATTGGGAAGTTTCTCGGCCTTATTGCGCTTAATTTATTATCTTTCATTGCTTTACCCTTATTTTAGCAGTATTTAATTCTTATTTTTTAGATTTTTACTGCAAAAGTTTATTAAGCTTTAGTTGATTTTACTTATTTATGAAATGCCCTTACTGCAGTTATGCGGAAACCCAGGTTGTTGACAGCAGGGATACTGATAATCTTGAGGCCACAAGAAGGAGAAGGGAATGCTTGAAGTGCAGCAAGCGCTTTACAAGCTATGAAAGGGTTGAGGAAGCCCCTATAATTGTCATCAAAAAAGACGGGAAAAAAGAGACTTTTGAAAGGCAAAAATTGCTTAATGGGGTATTGAGGGCATGCGAAAAAAGGCCTATCGAGCTCAATAAAATTGAGCAGCTCGTGGATTCTGTTGAGTCAGAGCTAAGAAAGATGGAATCTCTGGAAGTGGATAGCAAATCCATCGGCAGAATTGTAATGAGAAAGCTCAAGACTCTTGACAAGCTCGCTTACATAAGATTTGCATCTGTTTATCTGCAATTTGATGATTTAGAAAGATTTGAGGAAGAATTGGAGAAGCTGCAGAAAAAATAGCCCAATAAACCCTTTATTTTGATTAATATAAACTGATAATTTAACTTATTAAAAAATAAGCTCATAACGATGATAATCGGCTTGACAGGAAAAAATGCAGCAGGCAAGGGGGAGATTGCAGCACATTTAAAGGAGAATGGATTTGTTCTTTTTTCATTGAGCGATGCGCTTAGGGATGAGGCTACAAGGCAAGGAAAGGGCCATTCAAGGGATGTGCTAATCAAGCTGGGGACTGAGATGCGTCAAAAATTAGGGGATGGAATACTTGCAGTAAGAATGAATGAAAAAATAAATCAGCTAAAAGATCAAGGCAGGGAAGATTTTGTTGTTGACAGCATCAGGAATCCCGGAGAGATAAAGGAACTAAGAAAAAATAAGGATTTTGCTCTTGTAGCGGTCCATGCAGACGCTAAAATAAGGTTTCAGAGGCTTTTGAAGCGTGGAAGGACTGGGGATGCGCAAACTCTGGAAGAATTTTTTGAGCACGAAAGAAAAGAGAACAACAATGAAGGTGCAGGCCAGCAGCTTGACAAGTGCATTGAGATGGCAAATTTTTTAATTAATAGCAACGGCACAATTGAAGAAGCAAACAAGGATATTGATAGATATATAGATTCATTAAGGAGCAAAAATCAATAAAATGATAATTAGATAATCGTCAATAAAGAAATAATCATTAACTAAAAAACAATAAATCAAGAAAGGACTCGCTAAATAAAAAATAATCAAAATAAATTTTCTTTCCAAAAATGCATAACTACCTAGACAAGCTTGAAAATCAGACTAAGGCCAGTAATATTGGAAAGCTTCTTTTCAATAAATACTATAATCTAAGGGATTTGTACTGGACCTGCTATTACGCCGTCTCATTGAGCCTATTGGCTGGCCTTGGGAATGCTTTTTTTGATAATGCAGTGGGCAATTTTTCCAGCCTTCTTTTGCATGGATTCCTGAATAATTTTTACCTGTCTTTTTTCCTGAATATATTTTATAGCAAATTCATAAATAGGCTTTCAAAACTGAATCATTTCAGGAGAAATGGAAACATACTTGCAGTTTCTGTTGTGGCTCTTTTTATAGCTTGGCACTATGCCCTGGGAACTGAAAATCCAGTTAAGGCAAATATACTGCCCGGAATAGTATCTATAATTTTGACTAATTACCATATTAGCGCGCTTCTTCAAAAAGCAACAGTAAACTATAAATAATCCATCAAGTTTTTTACTTTTATGGCAAGAGCAACATGGGAAGAGTACTTCATGAACATAGCGAAGCAGGTAGCTACAAGAAGCACTTGCTCCAGGAAGCATGTAGGGGCAGTCATTGTAAGGGATAAAACTATCTTATCAACAGGGTATAATGGCAGCATCAGGGGAATGCCGCATTGCGATGAAGTAGGGCATATGATGGAGAATGACCATTGCGTTGCTACAATACATGCTGAGACTAATGCCATTTTGCAGGCTGCAAAGAATGGGGTCATGATTGACAGCGCTGAGATATATATAACTGCAAGCCCGTGCTGGCCATGCTTCAAGATGGTTGCGAATGCAGGCATAAAGAAGATATTCTATGGTGAATTTTATAGGGATGAAAGGATATTTGATGTAGCTAAGAAGCTTGGGATAGAATTAGTGCATATCAAGGTTGACCAGAGCCAACTGTAGGCTTTTTAACGGTTTTTGCAGCAATGCCTTAAAAATATATTGCCAGACTATTCTGAATTTTTCAGATAAATTTAAAAACATCAATAATTAAAAAATCTTATGCCCTTAAGAATAAAGAAAGCGCGCTCGGCATATGAAAAAAAAGATACCTCTCTTTCGAGCAAAGCGCATTCCAAGGAAGCAATAAAGAAACAGATAGAGCATAAGGAGCATGACGAGAGCGTAGGGCAGTATCTTGGGGAATTTGTGTATGGGGCAATTGACGGCACTGTAACCACTTTTGCGACGGTAGCCGGAGCCACTGGAGCTGCGCTATCCCCCGGCATAGTCATTATTCTTGGATTTGCAAACCTTATAGCAGACGGCTTTTCAATGGCATGCGGCAATTTTCTTAGCGAAAGGTCGCAGCGCGATTATATAGCCAAGGAAAGAAAAAGGGAAGAATGGGAGATAGAGCATGTCCCGGAAGGCGAGATAGAGGAGATAAGGCAGATTTTCATCAAGAAAGGGTTTAAAGGCAATGAGCTGGAGAATGCAGTCAAAACTATAACATCCAATAAAAAAATATGGGTTGATACAATGATGATGGAAGAGCTTGGGCTTTTGGAGAGCAGTAAAAGCCCATGGAAGACTGCCGGTATGACCTATTTTGGTTTTTTGATAATCGGAATAATACCCCTGATGTCTTATATGCTTTCTTATTTTTTTCCGATGTTTCAAAGGAATACTTTTACGATAGCAGTATTGATGACTGTTGCTGCGCTGTTTATCATAGGCGCTGTTAAAAGGTATGTCACAAAGAAAAATATCTGGGTATCCTCGCTTGAAACTCTCTTTATCGGGGGCGCTGCGGCTGTAATAGCTTATTTTATAGGGTTCTTCTTGAGATGGGTTGTTACACTCTGAACCAATAGATTCTGTTAATCATATTAAATGGCAACTAAAAAAGTAAAAATAGCAATTTTTGAGGCGCATGAATGGGAAAAGCCTTATCTTAAAGCTAAGCTGAAAGGCTATGATGTTTCGTTTTTTCATGGCATTCTTGACGAAAGCAATGCTGATAAGGCTAAAGGCTTTGATATCATTTCCGTTTTTGTGTATTCACGAATAAACAAGAACGCTCTTGCAAAATTAAGCGGCGTCAAGCTGATAGCTATAAGAGGAACGGGCTTTGACCATATTGATATTGAGGAATGCAGAAAAAGAAAAATAATGGCCTGCAATGTTCCAACTTATGGAGAAAATACTGTTGCTGAGCATACTTTTGCCCTGATTCTTAATTTAACGAGGAAAATCCACAAGGCATGGGCGAGGACAAGAAGGCTTGATTTTTCGCAAAAAGGGCTTGTAGGCACTGATTTAAGGGATAAGATTTTAGGGGTTATAGGAGTCGGGAGCATAGGCAGGCACGTCATAAGGATAGCAAAGGGGTTTGAGATGAATGTAATTGCATTTGATGTCTTTAAGAATAAAAAATTAGAGAAGAAATTAGTATTCAGATATGCTTCATTTGATTATTTATTGAAGAGTTCCGATATTATAACATTGCATTGCCCGTACAATAAAAAAACGCATCATCTGATCAATAAAAATAACATCAAAAAAATAAAGAAAGGGGCTTTGCTGATTAATACTGCCAGAGGGGGGTTAATAGAGACTAGCGCTTTGGTCAATGCACTTGATATTGGCATTTTAGGCGGCGCAGGATTGGATGTTTGGGAAGATGAATGCTATGTCAGGGAAGATGTGCAGGTAATGTCAAGGCACTTTCCGAAAAAATGCGATATGAAGATAATTCTTGGGAATAATATTTTAGCAAAGAAAGACAATGTCATTGTTACCCCGCATAATGCGTTTAATTCTGAAGAGGCATTGCAGAGGATTCTGGATACGACCGTTGAGAATATCAAGGGCTTTTTAAGCGGCAAAGTTCCGAATAAGGTTAAGTAAGCAAGCGCATCTGCTTTAGTTATCCACCTTTTCCCAGAATTCTTCGCTTTCCCCCTTTATCCCGCTTCTTAGCAATAATCTCTTTTTTATAGTATTCCGCAAGCTCTATGCTATCGTTTTTCTCTACTTTCTTTAGCTTTTCTTCATTGGAGCCTAATCTGCATTTTCTACAGAGCCTTAACTATAGGCTCTGTCCCGAATCTACGCTTCGCTTCGGGTTAGCAGCTTCAAAGTTCTTTATGTTTTTATTTCTAACTGACATTTCCCGTAGGGAGCTTCCCCTTTGTCAGTTTAATGCTTGGTTTAAAGGAACTTTGACCTTATGCTGCTAACCA
>CAYTDO010000011.1:0-27245 GCA_964436645.1 uncultured Methanosarcinales archaeon
ATGGAAAAAGAAGAGAATATGATGAAAAAAGACGATTCTATGTTGACAAGTTTTACAGGAAAAGTTCTTGCAGGAACAACATCTAAATATCTTGAGTTCAAGAAGGCAGATTACGATAAGGCATTGAATGAAAATAAAATAATATTTCTTGACTTCCATGCAGACTGGTGCCCCATATGCCAAAAAGAAAAACCTGGAATACTGGCCGCATTCAACGAGCTGAATAATGAAAATATTGTTGGATACCAAGTCCATTTTAACGATGGGCAGACAACAGAAGATGATAAAGAAATGGCTAAAAAATACGGCATAACTTATCAGCATACAAAAGTTATTATAGGCAAAGACGGCAAAGTTGCCTTGAAGTCATTGGAAGTTTTTTCAAAGGAAACGGTTATAACTGAGATAAATAAGGCGATAGTGGATTAATATGGCAAAACAATGGGCAATATTTTTGAATAGCGTATTTTTTGTTCTAGGATTTAGCGTTGTTTTTTCTGTAGTAGGGGTTTTGCTGCAGAGTGTCTTGTCTAATGTTTCTTTTACAGTCCAGAAATGGCTTGGCTATCTTGGGGGAACCGTAATAATCTTTTTTGGAATCTATTTGTTGGGTTTAATAAAAATCCCTTTTCTTGAGCAGGAGCATAAATTAAGGGTCAAAAGAAAGTTTAGCTATTCTTACATAACCTCATTTGTTTTTGGAGCTGCTTTTGCCGTTGGGTGGACGCCATGCGTAGGAGCGATTTTAGGAGCCATACTTACATTAGCAGTGGCAAATCCGGGAAGCGCATTTCCATTACTACTTTCTTACTCTTTGGGATTAGGCATGCCTTTCCTGCTTGTAGGCTTATTTACAAACAGCGCTTCCAGTTTTATCAACAAAGCCGGGCCTTGGCTTAAATATGTTAATTATTTCTTTGGAGGCGTTTTGATAATCCTTGGCATTTTGGTTTTCACCAATCAATTGAGCAGGATAGCGAGCATACCTTTCTTGAGCGAGATTTTAATAAATTTTTCAGAAGGAGGAAAATATGGCCTTGGAGCTACATTAAGCTTTGGAGTCTCCTTTATTGCAGGGGTCGCATCCTTTTTAAGCCCCTGCGTCCTTCCTTTGATACCTGCGTTTCTGTCTTATCTTGCAACCGCAGTCATAAACAAAAAAGATTAGCATAATAATCAGCATAATAATTTGCCTTATATAACTGAAGCATATACTTAAAAGATGAAAAAAAAGAAAATAATTTTAGCTGTTATGCTGGCTTTCATAATCTTAGCTATATCTTATTTAAATTCATTAAAAGCCGGGCCAATTCAATCACAGGAAAAAGATGCCGATAAAAATGAAGATGCCTTAATCACACAGGCAAAGCCGGATTCTTATCTTATTGATGAAGAAGAAGTATTGAGAAAATCTCTAGCCTATCCAAGAGCCCCAGAGCTTGCCGGGATTTCCGGGCATATCAATACAAATTCCAGTTTGACTATAGGGAGCTTAAAGGGAAATGTTATTATCGTTGACTTCTGGACATATACGTGCATTAACTGCATAAGGACATTTCCTTATCTTAAGGATTGGCATGAAAAATATGAAGATGACGGGCTTGTTATAATTGGAGCCCATACCCCGGAATTTGAGTTCGAGAAGGAATACGAGAATGTAAAAAGCGCGGTTGAAAAATACGGGCTAAAGTATGCAGTTGTGCAGGATAATAACTATGAAACATGGAGGGCTTACAACAATAGGTACTGGCCGCATAAGTATTTAATTGATATTGACGGGTTTATCAGATATGACCATATAGGGGAAGGCGGCTATGAAGAAACAGAAAAAGTCATCAAGGAGCTTTTGGATGAAAGAATGCAGCGCTATGGAAAGAAAAAAATATCAGAGTATGAAGAAAAACCATCCGGAATAGTTGATGTTGACTATGGAAAAATCGGAACTCCGGAAATCTATTTTGGCTATGGATTTACAAGAGGCAATTTTGGAAATAAGGAAGGGTTGCCTGCAGAGAAGATTGTTGATTATAAAGTGCCTGCTAGTTTAGAGCCTAATAACGTTTATTTAGGTGGAAAGTGGAAAGTAAACAAGGATAATGTCGAGCTTGCCGGGGAAGAGGGCGCTATCTTTTTAGGGTATGATGCAAAAGTTGTTAACATAGTTGCCGGCTCAGAAAATGGGTCAGAGGCAATGGTTTTTGTTGATACAAATGATTTGGATGATTCCAAAAAAGGAGCAGATGTTGTTCTCACAAGCAATGGAAGCGCAGCAAATATCAAAGAAGGCAGGCTTTACAGCATTGTTGATTATGAATATGGCACTGGCCTGCTCGAATTAAGGGTTTCTGGAGAGGGATTTAAGCTTTATACGTTTACTTTTGGTTGACAAATGCGCAGGGCCATGGCATATATCACGTCTTTATACAGTAACAACCAAACTTCAAAAAGCTTAAATAGGCATAATTAATGGCATTGACCATGAAAATTAGTTTTAAGAACATTGCATTGTGCCAACTTGTCATAATGATATTCCTGCTTGCCGTCATTTTAAACTTGCTCCTTAAAAATTCTGAATTCAATCAAAATGTGAATAAGGAGGGCTTGCTGTCACCAAGAATCTATACTGGGATTCTGCAGCCGAAAAGCCTCCTGATCGTTAATTTTGCCCCGTTGAAAAAAGAGCTAAGCGAGTATATATCCCGAGAAGGTGTTAATGCTTCAGTTTATATAGAGAATTTTCGCAATGGCGCTTTCAGCGGCATAAACGAAAAGCAGGGCTTTTTTCCCGCGAGCCTGAATAAGCTGCCGGTTGCAATCCTGATAATGAAAAAAATTGAGGAAGGGGAATTAAGCCTTGATACAATGGTGGAAATAAAGGATGCGGACAGGACAGACTCTTCCGGAGACTTGTACAAATCCAAAGAAAAAAGGATAAGATTGAAAGTTGCCCTTAAGAATCTGCTCGAGAAATCCGATAACACTGCTCTGAGGGTTTTGCTGCGTTACATTGACCTGGATGACTTGCAGTTCATTCTTGACTACTATGGACTGGATATAAATGTCTATTCCGGAAGAAGCGAAGGTGTAAATTTAATAACTCCTAAAGCGGTATCTACTCTGTTTCTGAGCCTATATTTTTCAACAGTCCTCGAAACAAAAAATTCGGAATATCTGCTTGGCCTGCTTTTGAATTCTGACTTGGATATCCATGGCCCGGCAAATATTCCTCAGGATGTGAAAATCGCCCACAAATTTGGGGAAAATTACTATGAAGGCAACATTTTCTTCCATGATTGCGGGATAATGTATATTAAGGATAAGAGAATATTTTACTGCATCATGACTGAGGGAATTGAGCGGGAAAAAGCGGTAGAAACTGCAGGGTTTATCTTAAATAGAATCTACCAATATGCCGAAAGCGCAGAAACTTTACTGAGCAATTACAGAAAAAAAGAATGAATATCAAATTTTTTCATAAGCTTCCTTGCACAATAAGGCATCTCCCTCAATGTTCGGGCTTTCAGATATCAATACACCTTTAACTTTAAAATCTTTTAGGGCTTTAATCAATTCTTGATGCCTTAAGTCGGATTCTTTCAGGTTCAGATGGCGCTTTTCGCCTTTTTCTCCGTATGCAATGCCAGTCACATGAATGTGCATGTTTTCAAGGCCTTTCTTACCTAGGGCTTTTTCTATTTTTTCAAGAATCTCGCAGAACTCTCCGTAAGTATTGTATTTTCCATTAGTCCTTGCATGTAAATGCGCAAAATCGACGCAGGGCATGACATTGTCCAATTCCCGGCTTAAACTTAATATCTCGTCTATGTTGCCGAATTGAGTTTCTTTTCCTGTTGTCTCTGGCCTTATCCAAACTTTATTTTTCTCTTCTTTTAATTTTTCACTTATACCCTTTATTGCTTTTTTGATATTATTGAATGTTTCCTCTTTAGTGCTTTTTTGATAGAACCCGGGATGGAAGCAGACTGACCAGCCGCCGCATAAGTTTAGGATTCTTGCTGAGTTTAGTATGCGGTCAATGCTTGCCTTCAATTTTGCTTTTTCATTTGAATTCAAGTTTATGAAATAAGGGGCGTGGCATGTCAGAATTATATCATTATCCTCGGCCGATTTTTTTACAATAGGGGCTTTTTCCCTGCTTACATGAATGCTATGGACAAATTCAAGCTCCATTGCGCCCAGCCCAAGCTTTTTTACCCCGGCAATGCCCTCTGCTGTCCCAAGCCCTTTGCTGTTTAAAGGAATTCCTGCAGTGCCGAATAATAGGTGGTCCATACTTAATCCTTATATCTCCAGATTTTTAAAGGTTTTTATTGTCTTTTTGCCAAACAAAAAGTTTATATAAGCATCAATACATGCATTAAACTCATTCGTATAGCTAAATTAGAAAAAATAGCAAAATAACCTGAATAATCAATGAGCATCAAATCAAAGAGGTGAACGGATGGCAAAAGCAGCAAAACAAAAATCCGGAAAGCATGATGTCATAGTCTATTCCACCAAGACGTGCCCGTGGTGCTACAAGGCAAAGGATTTCTTGAAGGAAAAGGGAGTAGAGTTCAAGGATGTGGATGTAGGCGCTGATAGGGATGCTGCCAATGAGATGGTTGAGAAATCAGGCCAGATGGGAGTTCCCGTCATAGATATCGATGGAAAAATAATCGTTGGATTTGACAAAGAGGAGATTGAGAAGTCGCTGGCGGAATAAATCCCCCATTCTTTTTATTGGTTTTTAACATGAAAACAACAAATGTATGCATTAATTGCTATAATATGCTGGATAAGGTGGCAGGAAGGCTGAAACTTAGCCAGTCAGAAATTGATATACTCACAATACCTAAGAGAAGCTTTACATTCAGCTATCCGGTGATAATGGATGATGGAAGCACAAAGATATTCACAGGCTATAGGATACAATTTAATAATGCAAGAGGGCCCACAAAAGGCGGCATAAGGTTTCATCCTAAAGTTGATTTGGAGGAAATAAAGACTCTTTCTTTTTTGATGACTCTAAAATGTGCAGTAGTGGGGCTTCCATTCGGAGGAGCGAAAGGCGGAGTGGTTGTCGATCCCAAAAAATTATCAAGCGGGGAATTGGAAAGATTAAGCAGGGGCTATATTGATGAGCTCTACAGGTTTATTGGGCCTAATACCGACATACCTGCCCCGGATGTAAATACAAATTCCCAAATCATGGCCTGGATGCTGGATGAATATGAAAAAATCATCGGCATGCACTCTCCCGGAGTCATAACTGGAAAACCTCTTGAATTAGGGGGGAGTTTAGTAAGGGATATTTCCACATCTTTAGGCGGGGTTTTTGTCCTGAGAGAAGCAACTAAGGAGCATAAGCTCAAGCCTTCCAATACTAGAATAGCTGTCCAGGGATTTGGAAATGCTGGCATGAACATAGCAAGAATATTGCATGACAATGGCTACAAAATAATTGCAGTTAGCGACTCAGAATCTGGGTTGATTAATGAAGGGGGGTTTGACGTAGACAAGGTCATGGAGCATAAGGAAAAAACTGGTGCATTAAAAGGATTCAAGGGAGCTAAAGAGATAAGCAATGAAGGATTATTGGAGCTTGGCTGCGATATTTTAATTCCTGCTGCTTTGGAAGACCAGATAACAAAAAATAATGCAGGCAAAATCAAGGCAAAAATTATACTGGAGATTGCAAACAGCCCGATAACTTCTGAAGCAGACTTCATTCTTGAGAAGAAAAAAATAATGGTTATCCCCGATATACTTGCAAACGCAGGCGGCGTTGCTGTAAGCTACCTTGAATGGGTGCAGAACAGCATGAACTATTATTGGACAAGGGAAGAAGTAACAAAAAAACTTGAGGAAACTATGATAAGCTCCACTATTGAAGTAAAGAAGGCCAGCAAGGAATTCAAGTGCAGCATGAGAGATGCAGCTTATATTTTATCAGTAAAGAAAGTCCTGAATGCAGAGAGATTGAGAGGAGTTCTAAAATAATCACTCTGTTATCCCGAAACTGGTTAACATCACGAAATTGGTTAACATAATTCTTCCCAAATTTGCTTAGGTGTTTTGTAGCCTAGGCTCATATGAGGTCTTGCTTCGTTGTAGTGTCGAATGTAGTCTGTGATGTTCGTAAATGTTCCTGTTGCATATTCTGTTTTGTAGCTTAGGAAAAACCGTTCTACTTTCCCATTTGTTTGTGGCCTATTTACCCTAGCCACATAATGCTTGATGCCCAGCGCATCAAGAGTGATGCGGAATTGTGTATGCTGCTCGGCATCACCCTTATTTGCATAGTACTGCGAACCATGATCGGTCATGATTGACTTTGGCTTGCCAAAGGCGGCAATGCCAGACTTAAGAAGTGCGATTGTGTTCTCTGCATTAGCATTGGCAAATATGCCAAAGCTGGTTATCAGCCGAGTGCTGTCATCGATGTAGACGCTCAGTTGCTTTTGCGTATAGGGATCATAGCTCCAATCCGTGTGCCACATATCATTTGGGTGTGGAAGTTCAAAACGCACCCATTTTCTAGGCTTTTGTTTCTTAATGTTGGGTTGCACAAGTCCATTTCTCAGGAGCAGCTTTTCGATCTGCCTATGAGATATGGCGAATCCCCTTACCTTAAGAAGCTGCTCGATACGGCAGGCACCATATCCGAAGCGCATGCGCAGGTCAAGAATGATTATTTCTGCGTTTGGACTAAGCTGAATTTCTATACGGCCAGTCTTATGGTCCTTAAGGCCGTCCCAGCCATATTCGCGGTATTTCTTTACCAACTTAAAGACTGAAATTCTGCTTACTCCTTGAGCCAGTGCTATTTTTGCATGGGAGTTGCCTTTTAGAATCTGCTTGACTATCCATGCTCTTTTCTCAAATGTTAATTTGTACATATACCTCACCAGGAGTGAGGTAAGAAATGTTAACTAAAAACGTGATAGCACATTCTAAAATAATCACCGCAAACTATTTAAATAAGATAACAAACGTATTTACTATGCCATATTTATTATCATTAAATTTTTTGACTTTGCTGCTAGCTTTAGTTCTGGTGCTGATTTAGCCTCAGCCTTTTTTAAGGATGATGGCTTCCATTGCTTGATAATTGCTAGCCGATAAGCCAGATTGTCTGCAGGCAACCCAAAGGTAAAAAAATGAGAAGGACTAAGATAATATGCACAATAGGGCCAAAGACTGAAAGCGAGGAAGCTATCAGGGAGATGGCTCTGAATGGGATGAACATTGCGAGGCTTAACATGTCGCATGGCAATTCTGAGTGGAATTCTATGGTTATGAAGAGAATCAGGAAAGTATGCCATGATAATGTATTTCCTGTTGGGCTGATGATAGACACCCAGGGGCCTGAGATAAGGACAAGCGCAAACATAGAGATTGGATTAGAGGAAGGGGATATTTTCAAGATAGCTGTCAGCAGCGCATGCGATATACAGGAAGGAGAGAAGCATACTTTTGTAGATTATGAGAATCTTATTAAAAAAGTTAAGAAAGGAGACACAATCCTTATTGATGATGGGCTGATAGCCCTCAAAGCTCTAAACATAGAGCCTTACCATATAACATGCAAAGTTTTGAATAAGGGCAAGCTTGGAAGCAGAAAAAGCATAAACCTTTCCGGGATAAGGACTGATTTGCCTTCAATAACTAAAAAAGACAAAGAGGACATAAAGCTTGGAATTGAAAACAATGCAGATTTCATCGCCCAATCTTTCGTAAGGAGAAAGCAGGATGTCATAGAGATGAGGAATCTTCTCAAAGAACTTGGATCAAGTGCAATGATAATTGCTAAGATAGAGGACCAGGAAGGAATAAACAACATGGATAAAATCATACAGGAAGCAGACGGCATCATGGTTGCGAGAGGGGACTTGGGAGTGGAAATACCGTTTGAAGAGATACCGATAGTGCAGAAGCTTATCGTCAAGAAATGCACCGAGGCCGGAAAGCCAGTGATAGTTGCAACTCATTTTTTGGAGTCGATGATAATCAATCCCCGCCCAACACGCGCGGAAGTCACTGATGTGGCAAATGCAGTCTTTGAAAAAGCTGATTGCATAATGCTCTCCGGAGAGACGACTAAAGGGGCATATCCGATAAAATGCGTCCAGACAATGCACAAGATAGCAAAGAACGTGCAAAGCGAGCTTTCATTTGACGCTGCCCAGTCAATAAAGACAAAAGATGTAAAGGAGGCTATAACTCATGGGGCGTGCATAAATGCAGAGAATCTTGATGCAAAGGCAATAATAGTATTCACTAAATCTGGGAAGCTGCTTTCCTTGGTTACAAAGAACAGGCCAAATACTGATATTTTTGCTTTTACAGATCAGGACTATGTAAGGGGAAGGCTCATGATAAACTGGAGCACTTTTTCCTTCAAGATAAAATTCAGCGAAAACTTTGACAGAATGCTCAAGAATGCTGTAAGCATACTCAAGAAAAACAATTTCCTTGTTAAGGGCGACAGGGCGATTGCCGTGTCAGATGTTAGCCTAAGGAGGAATATAGACATCATGGAAATCGTGGAGATAGACTAGCAACGGGTGGTTGAAATGAATCTAGGGGAAGAATCATTGAAATTGCATGAAAAGAGCAAAGGCAAAGTCGCGATAAAATCGAAGGTCGCCGTCAATAATAAGCAGGACTTAAGCCTGGTATATACGCCCGGAGTTGCAGAAGTATGCAGGGCGATAGCAGCAAATCCAAAGGACGTTTACAAATATACTATGAAGTCAAATTCTGTTGCAGTTGTAAGCGATGGCAGCGCAGTTTTGGGCCTTGGGAATATAGGGGCGGAAGCAGGCATTCCGGTCATGGAAGGCAAATCAATACTTTTCAAAGAGCTCGCGGACATAGACTCGTTTCCTATCTGCATAAAGTCCCAGGATGAAGATGAAATAATAAATATCGTAAGAAATATCGCGCCTGTTTTTGGCGGCATCAATCTGGAGGACATTGCAGCCCCAAGATGCTTTAAGATAGAGGATGCTTTGCAGGATATTGGGATACCCGTCATGCATGACGACCAGCATGGAACAGCCATTGTTGTTTTAGCTGCGATTATAAATGCAAGCAAAGTAGTTGGGAAAAAAATTGAAAACCTTAAGATTGTCATAAATGGGGCAGGGGCGGCAGGGACTGCTGTTGCTAAATTATTGCTTTGCGTCAATGTGGACAAGAATATCTGCACTTCAGTAAAGGAGATCGTATTATGCGACAGCCGGGGCATTATTTACGATGGCCGCGGAGATTTAAATGAATTTAAGAAAGAAATGGCAAAAATAACAAATAGCAGGAGGAAAGGCACATTGAAAGATGCCTTGAAAGGGGCGGATGTTTTCATAGGATTATCTAAAGGGAATTTATTGACTGCAGAGGACATTAAATCAATGAATAAAGATGCCATCGTTTTTGCAATGGCCAATCCAACACCGGAAATAATGCCGGATGAAGCAAAAAAAGTAGCGGCTATTGTCGGGACTGGAAGGAGTGATTTTACGAACCAGATCAATAACTCACTTTCTTTCCCGGGAGTATTCAGGGGAGCTTTGGATTCGAAAGCTGTAAAAATAAACAATGAGATGAAGGTAGCGGCAGCGAAGGCAATCGCGAACTGCTGCTCTAATCCCACACGTGATAATATATTGCCATATACTCTTGATAAAAGCGTTGTGCCTGCGGTAGCTGCAGCAGTGGCAAAGGCTGCAAGGGAAAGCGGGGTTTGCAGGGAATAAGATGCCCATTTTATTTTTTATCCTAAAAATTTAAAAACAGCCCAATCATCCCGGTTTCTTATGAAAAACATCCTGTTTTACAAATACGTTGAAATAGAAAATCCCGAGAAATTGAAGGATGCGCAGATTAATCTGGCCAAAACTTTAGATTTATTGGGAACAATACTTATTGCTAAGGAAGGCATCAATGGATGCGTTTCTGGCGATGATGAAGGGATAAGTAATTATAAAAAAACTTTAACTGCTGACAAAAGATTTTCTGATCTAAAATTTAAAGAGGCTGAAGTTTCCAAACATACATTCAAAAAATTGTACGTAAGAGTAAGGAATGAAATCGTTTCATTTAAAAATCCTGCAGATATGAGCAGAAAAGGCAGTTATATCGAAGCTAAAGAACTAAAGAAATTACTGGACGATGAAAAAGATGTAATATTGTTGGACGCAAGAAACAACTATGAATACGAGATTGGAAGATTCAAAGATGCTATTCATTTGGATATAGATACATTCAGGGAATTTCCGTCAAAAATTAGCCAATTCAAGCAAATAATCATCCAATCATCAAAAAATAACCTTAAAAATTCTAAAATTCTAAAAAATAATGAAAAAATAAAGAATAAAAAAATAATAACTTACTGCACAGGCGGAGTCAGGTGCGAAAAGGCTTCTGCCCTGTTGAAGGAAGCGGGATTCGAAAATGTCTACCAGCTGCATGACGGCATAATAAATTATGGAAAGCAATGCGGAGATGCTCATTGGGAAGGGAAATGCTTTGTCTTTGATACAAGGGGGGCTATTGACATTGATCCTAATAAGGAATCAGAGCCTATAACTCAATGTGTTCTTTGTCATCTGCCATCTGGGAATTTGCACCAATGCTCTTTTGTAAAATGCGACAAATTCTTTACTACATGCGATAAATGCCTGAAAGCCCTGGAAGGGTGTTGCAGCAAGAATTGCAGGAATCACATGGAAAAGCAAAATATGAGCACTAAGAATCTCTCAAATAATCATATTGTCGCTTAAACCCTTTTCTGATAGCTTTAAATATGGAACATTTGGTCCGGCTTCCATGAAAATCTCCGCTGCGCTGCGGGTTAGCAGCTTCGAGCCCATTGCATCTGGGCTAAAAGCATCGGCCAGGGTCCGGTGAATTGCGAGCGGCGAGCTAAAAAGCCGCTCGTCGCATCTCACGGAGCGGCCCCTTGGCCTCTTTAGATGTGCTTAGCAAGGGGCTCGACCTCAAGGCTGCTAACCTGCATTTTCATGGAAGCCGTTTGGTCCAATTCGTTTATAGTGTTCTAAAACATATATCTGCCTTTAAATATTCCAATACTAACATTTATATACTAGTATAGAAAAACCTATACAAACTAACTTTACTTAATTACTGAGGTGAGACTGTGAGAAAGATTTGCATCATCAATCAAAAAGGAGGGGTAGGAAAAACAACTACTACTATAAATATTGCAGCCGGCCTTTCAAGATACGACAAAAAAGTCCTGATAGTTGATTTTGACGCCCAAGGAAATATTGCTACAAGCTTGAATCTTAAGTCGGAAAAGGACATCCATAACATAATAACTGAGAATGCAGACATTGACCAATGCAAAAAGTATCTTGGCAAGAACCTGGATGTAATAACAAGCAGGGAGACTCTGGCGAAGACAGAAGTCCTGGTTTCAAAGATGCCCAATAAAGAATATGTTTTAAGGAAAAAACTAAAGTCGCTTAAGGGCTATGATTATGTCCTGATAGATTGCCCCCCTTCTTTAGGCCTGTTAAACCAGAATGCACTGCTATATGCGCAGGAGGCTTTTATCCCGGTTTCAACTGACTTTTTGGGTTTTGATGCCTTAATTAAAATGACCAAGATAATAGATGTGATGAATAAGCATTTTGACCATAGTATAAAAATAACTAAAGTTATACCTACAATGTATGATAAGAGGAATAAGCTTTGCAGAACATATCTCGATAAGATAAGGAACCAGTTCTATGAAGTTACATCTAACCCTATAAGAATGAATTCAAAGCTTAAGGAAGCGCCCGAATACGGAATGTCAATATTCGCTTATGACAAGAGCTCTATGGGGGCCAAAGATTATCTTGAGGTTGTAAGGATGATTCTCCATGAGGAAAAGCAAGTTCTAGCCTCCTATGAGGAAGAAGAGGAAGAGTTGCAGCTGGAAGAGGCGCCAATCCAGGAAGTAAGGAGGAAAGCCAGGGCAAGGGCATAATCTTTATAAGAAGAAAAATAAAAAAATAAAGGAGACCATAATGCGCAAAGTGCATTATTCAGGAATTGGTTTTTTCTTTAAGATGTATAAGCTTTATTTTTATTTATTCCTGATGCTATTTTTCTAACATAAGAAAGCTATAATCATGCGGATTTTTTTCATCCCCCTTATGCTCTTCTTTTTTTATCTCTTTCCATTCTTTTCCGAGCTTTGGAAAGAAAGTATCTCCCTCAAAATTGCCGCCTATTATTGTGAGGTAAATCCTCTTTGCCTTTTGCATGAACTGCTCGAATATCTTCTGGCCGCCAATAACCATTATCTCTTCCGAATTTTTAGCGGCTTTTAGAGCTTCATCGATGGAATGCACAACAACAGCGCCTTTTGCCTTATAATCCTTATCATGAGTTATAACAATATTCTTCCTGTCTGGCAATGGATTTTGCATTGACTCAAATGTCTTTCTTCCCATGATTATGGGCTTTCCCATGGTTGTATCCCTGAAGAACTTTAAGTCAGCTGGCATGCTCCATGGCAGCTTTCCATTTCTGCCAATTACCCTATTTTTCCCCATTGCCGCTATTAGAGAGATTATCATTACAATCAAAGAAATGGGCTAAGTTGTTACTTATAAATATTTTTAATATGTCGGAAATCGCAAGGCGTACACCCTGTTACTTTCAGTGCAGGGAAGCGAGTGATTTCCGAGCATCCTCGAAAATCCATAGGATTTTCTGGATCCCGAAAATTGTTACAATTTTCGCGGATGCTCAAAAACTCCGCTGCACGCTCCGCATTTTAGTGCGGAGTTTTTGACAATTCTGGAAATTGTGTTTACTCTCCCCCTAGCGGAAGTAAATTAAGTAACCTCATTCTAGCTGTGTCGTAGTCTTGACCATGGGGCGGTATTCCTTGAATGTAAACAAGGCCTCTTAGAGCTGCGTCTGCTGGCACTATGCCTCTGCCAGCCCAATCTCCAGCAATTTCTACAATTTTATCTAATGGCGGTAATTTAGCATCCATGGATTGCATCCACCCTATTCCTCTGTTTATTAAGTCCCGAGCAGGTTGGCTTAATTGAATTTCATGCCCTGTTAGGTAGCCCATCATCAGAGAGAGATAATTATCAGGGGACGTTTTTATTGTTCATCACACTCCATATTGCATTTATTTAATTTTTAGTGATATTCTTAGTTGATAATTGTTAATCTATTTATACTTTTTCAATAAGTAAGTTAATAAATATTCATTTTTTATCGAAAAATTTAAATAATATTAACTATTTAACCTAAAAATTGATATAAAAGTTAATATTTGTATACACTATGACCAACGAAATTGATGATAAGATTCTGGAAGAGTTAATACAAAATTCAAGGGAATCTTTATGCAATATTGCACATAAATTAGGCGTTTCCACAGTCACTGTAATGAAGCATATCAAAAAACTTGAGAAGGAAAAAATCATAAAAGGCTATTCCACCCAGATTGATTATGAAAAACTTGGCTATGACATAGATGTAATTGTTAATGTAAAAATTGAGCATGGGAGATTTGCAGAGGTACATGATTGTTTGAAAAATAATCCAAACATTCTGGCAATATATGATGTCACTGGCGATTTTGATGCTGTAATAATTGCAAAATTCAAGAAAAGAAGAAATCTGGACGCATTCCTAAAAAAACTTCAGACACTTCAAAATGTAGAACGAACAAATACTATTTTTATCCTCAGGGTTTTTGAGAAAAAAGGCATTGAGATTTCATAATAAAGCTACACGGCCATCGGAGCTTTTATTGCAGGATGGCTTTGATAATCTAATAATCCAATATCTTCCATCTTGAAATCTTCAATATTTTTTATTTTTGGATTTAGCTTTAATTGCGGCAATGGATAGGGTTTTCTGCTCAACTGCTCTTTTACCTGCTCGAAATGATTATGGTATATATGAGCATCTCCTAATGTATGGACAAATTCATGCGGCTTTAAATCGGTAACTTGCGCCATCATGCGCAATAATAAAGAGTAAGATGCTATATTAAATGGCACCCCCAGAAACATATCGCAGCTTCTTTGGTACATCTGAAGGGATAGCTTATCATTATTGACAAAAAACTGAAAAAACATGTGGCACGGAGGCAAAGCCATTTGAGCAAGCTCTCCCGGATTCCATGCTGCAACTATTATCCTCCTGCTGTTCGGATCTTCTTTGATCATCTTAATGGCATTTGCAAGCTGGTCAATCTCTTTTCCATCCGGAGCTTTCCATTTTCTCCATTGGACCCCATAAACCCTTCCTAAATCTCCCGGAAATTTCGCTTTTGGCTTCCAGTAAGGGGCTTCTGCATTTGCGTCCCAGATATGGCATCCCATCTTCTGCAGTTCATTATTATCAGAGCTGCCTTTAATGAACCATAACAATTCTGCCTTCATGCTATTGAAAGCCAGTTTTTTTGTAGTTATAGCAGGAAAACCCTCTTCCATATTGAAGCGGAGCTGCATGCCAAAGACTGCCCTGGCACCTACTCCTGTGCGGTCTTTTTTGTCAGAGCCTTTTTCCAGAACATATTTTAAAGCATCAATGTATTGTTTCATTTATTCCACCTTAATCATAGCAGAATCGAGCTATTTTAAATATATTATGCTGATTAAAGAGAGATATCAATTCCTGATCAAACCGCTATTTTCCAATTCTATCTGGGCTTCCCTTATTTTAGAATAATCTTTTGCCATATCCAGGAAATATTTGTGGACCCTTAAGTCGTTTGTCAGTTCTGGATGGAATGTTGTTATCAGTATGCTATCATGCTTTACCATGATTGGGCTTTTTTTATATTCTGCCAATATCTCTGCGCTGTTATGTATTTTTTTAATTACAGGGGCCCTTATGAACACCCCTTTAAAATTTCCAATGTCTTTTATTTCAAATTCAGCTTCAAAGCTGTCTATCTGCCTTCCATAATCATTCCTCCTTATGCTTATATCCATTAGATTAAGATTTGGCTGATTGCTTCCGATGATTTCTTTGGAAAGTATAATTGCTCCTGCACAGGTTCCGTATATCGGCATTCCCTGCTGGTGCTTTTCTTTTATGGCTTTGTCAAGCTTGAAGCGTTCCATCAACATGCTTATTGTGGTGCTTTCTCCGCCCGGTATTATCAATGCATGGACTTTGTCCAGGTCTTCGGGCAGCTTTACAAGCACTGCTTCTGCTCCTAGCTTTTTTATTGCTTCCGCATGCTCCCTAAAATCCCCTTGCAGCGCCAAGATTCCGATTTTCATACTTTTCATTTTTTAACACAATACTAAATAAAAATATAATCAATAAAATAAGCTATAATAAAATAAATTTAAACTCCCCTTTCCTGCATCTTAAGCTCTAATTTGTCTATTTCAATGCCTTTCATCGGCTCTCCTAATCCTTCAGAGACTTTAGCGACTATTTCAGGCCTGTTGAAGTGAGTTGTTGCCTCTACTACCGCTTTTGCCGTCTTTGCAGGATTTTCAGACTTAAAAATTCCCGAGCCTACAAAAATTCCGTCTGCTCCAAGAAGCATCATCAGGGCAGCATCTGCTGGAGTTGCAATACCGCCTGCAGCGAAATTTACAACTGGAAGCCTTTGCAAGTTTTTCGTTATCTCCACAAGCTCAAAAGGAGCTTTCATATTGGCAGCTTCCCTATGAATCTCATTTCTTGACATGTATCGTAATTTTTTAATCTCTTCATGGATCATGCTAATGTGCCTTACAGCCTCCACTATATTGCCGGTTCCTGCCTCGCCTTTGGTCCTTATCATTGCAGCCCCTTCATTTATCCTCCTTAATGCCTCCCCCAGGTTTCTAGCGCCGCATACAAATGGAATCTTGAATTTTGACTTGTCAACATGCTTTGTGTCTGCTGGCGTAAGAACTTCACTTTCATCAATGTAATCAACACCCAAATGCTCAAGAATCTGGGCTTCGGCAATATGGCCTATTCTTACTTTTGCCATAACCGGGATAGTAACTGCTTTCATTATCTCTTTTATCTTCTTTGGATCAGCCATCCTGGCAACTCCTCCCTCTTTTCTTATATCAGAAGGAACCCTTTCCAGGGCCATGACAGCTACAGCTCCCGCTTTCTCAGCTATCTTAGCCTGCTCAGCTGTCACAACATCCATTATGACGCCGCCTTTCAGCATTTCAGCAAGGCCTTTTTTCAATCTAAAAGTGCCTCGGGCATTATTGGTTTCCATAACTGTACCTCTTTTAAAAGTAATATATGCTATAATTTAAAGGTTACGGAAATAAAAATCCCACACCACCGAGTGGTAGTAGTAGGCGAATATATTAACAGCAAACTATTTATAGGCGCATCAAAATTTGTGGCATTATGGTAAAACTGAATAAATCCATTATTTTACCACTGGTTTTCTTGTTTTCCATCTCGATATCTTTTGGCGAGATACAGATTAATTTGCCAGATGATACTTATTATAATCTGGGAGACAAGATAACACCTGAAGCTTCTCTTAAGCTGGATGAGGCGCGCTCAGGATTCTTTAAGATGCACATAGTATGCTCTACTTATAATTTACAATACTATACTTTTCCTTTAGATGTAGAAAGCGGTTTCAGGACTCAGATGAATGCGCCGGCTTTATCTTTGTCAAGCCCTATGCTTGGAGATTGCGCTTTAAGGGCGGATTTTGATTCTATAAACGGAGAAAGGATAGATACCGTGGAATCTAAACCATTTGTTGTCAAGAAGCAGCTTAATATTAACCTAAGCAATGAGCTAGTAATAAATCCCGGGCAAGAGCTTGTAATATCTGGGATAGTAACTAAATATAATGGAGGTCTTCTTGAGAAAGGCAGTGCAATAATATCTTTCAGCGACAGTCAATATACTATTGACATTAATGCAGGCAAGATTGAGCATAAAATACCTATACCAAGCAGCAAGGAAGCAGGAATATTTCCCCTTACAATCCGGGCAAGCGATAAATATGGAAATTCAGGAGAGCAAATCTTTGATGTCGAAATCCTTGCAATTCCGACTAAAATAGAGAATCAGCTCAGCAGCAGCTCAATTATACCCGGAAATAAGCTTATGGTAAAAACCATACTTTTTGACCATACAAATAAGATTCTGGGCAACAGGACAATTAATGTCAAGGTTTATACCCCCCGTAATCAAATAATCCATCAAGCTGATGTTCCGAGCACAGAATCTTTTGAATTTGCCACAGATGCTGCCCAGGAGCCAGGGGCATATTTAATCCTGAGCTCCTTTGCAGATATAAAAGGACAGGGCAGCTTTGTTGTTGAGACTGTCAAAAAAATTGAGATGAAGCAGGAAAATGGCGTTGTTTTTGTAAGGAATATAGGGAATGTTGACTATACTGAGGAAATTACTATACTTCTTAATGATGGGGAAAATCAATATGCTTTAAACAAAGAAATAAGCCTTAAGCCCAAAGAGCAGACGGCCATTGATTTGTCAAAAGAAGTTCCGCAAGGCAATTATGATATCGCCTTGCCGGCCCTTGCAGATGAAACAGGCAATAATAACCTTACCGAAGAAGCGCCAAATGCCTCTCAAAATGTCTTCACAAATGTCTCAATAGAAGACAATAGGAATACGATAAAGAAAGTTGCTGATGGATTAGACACAATAACCGGAGCTGTTGTCGGTGCGGCAGGATTTGTGGCTTCAAGGCCAACTTTGGCAACTAGCTTGCTGATATTGATAATATTCGCTACTGTACTGCATTATTCATGGGGTTACATAAAGAACAGGCTTTCCGCCAAGAAGAAAGAAGAAACAGAGAAGTTGGTCAAAGACTATCAAGTTGAGGAAGATAATAAGAAAGAGCCGTAGATTTTCTTAAAATTTATAATGTAGTTCATATATATGCCACTATTTCCCCATATTCGGTGAGCAAATGAAAATAATAAGCCTCGAAATCAAAAGAATCACGCTTGGAAGATTTTTCCCAAGAGAGGACAGGATTGAATTCATCATATCCTTCAATGATGGAGATGACAGGGAGATATTAAAAGTATTGGATGCTTCTGAGCCTGAAAAAGCTGCCGAGGAGATAGCTGCAGACTTAAAGAAAATAGAAAAGACAATACATGGGGAAGGGGAAAAGCTGGAGTTCAGAAAAGAACTGAAAAACATGGTAAATATTGTCATGAAAGACGAGGATAAGGTTCTGGATGACATTGCACAGTTCATTAAGCAAGCCAAACTCCAGGTCGACAAGCTAAAAAACAAGCATGATGCAGAAGGGTATTTAGATATGGTAAGGGATCTGAAGGACTTGAAGCTGGAGTTCTAGGTTTTTAGTTTAGGGTTAGAGCCCCAATTCTTCAAAAATGATTAAATATGTGAACATTCCAACATTATTAACCTGATTGTATTAATTTGCGAATATGCCTGAAATAATTACTTTAATTGGTGTATTTTTAATTGGAATAATTTCAAGCATTCTTGGTTCTTTGGTGGGTGGAGCTAGCTTACTTTTGATTCCATTCCTTATTTTTATTGGGCTCCCGCCCCAAGTAGCAATAGCAACAGATAAGTTTGGTAGCATTGGCAACGCGTTAAGCGCATTTTACAAGTTTCAGAAAGCTAAAAAGATTCGCTGGAAATACGTACCTATCCTTGCAATTCTTAGTTTGGCGGGCTCATTAATAGGTGCAAATATTCTATTGAATATTGATCCAAAAATCTTGCAGAATATCGTAGGCTTTATTTTACTACTCCTTATGCCTTTTATATTTTTAAAGAAAGACATTGGTGTCAAAGATAGCAAGCCAACAAGCTTCAAAATTGCAGTTGGGTTAATATTGTACTTTCTCGTCCAGATATTTTCCGGGTTTTTTGGAGGTGTTGGGCCGATAATATTCTATATATTGATAATCACATTTGGGTTCACAATCATAGAAGCAAATGCCACGCAAACCATTCCGATATTGGTTCTTTTTATTTCTTCATTGATAATATTTGCGCTTAATGGAATCATTAATTACGAAGTTGGTGCTGTCCTCCTGGTTAGTATGGCAATAGGCGGATATATCGGAGCGCACATTGCAATAAAGAAAGGGGATAAATGGGTTAAAGGTTTATTCGCGCTATTGGTCATCATTCTTAGCATAAAGCTATTATTTTTCTAAATGGTAAAATTCTGAGTAATAAACAATTTTCTGGTTTATAAAAAAATAAAATTAAAGAAAGAATCTACTCTTTCCTTCTTTTCCTGTTGGCTGCCCTGCTTGGCCTTAATTTCTCAGCGCCCTTGCCTTTATATCTCAGGCCACGGCTCTTCCTTGAAGATGATGTAATCCCTCGGAAGGCCCTTCTGGTGCTGGAAGGCGTTGAAATCCAGTTTATCCTATAGTCTGCAAGTATCTGAGGATGAGCCTTGTCAACTAAAATTATTTCATACCAGGAATGCTCTCCATCCTCCCCAACATAATAGCTGTTAAGGACTTCGCAATTTGGATACTTTTTGACTGCCCTTTGCTCCGCTACAGATTGATAATTCATGTTTAAATCCAATCTTCTTGCAAAGTTCTTGCTTTTTCTTCCGCTCCTTATCTTTTCACGCTGCCTGCCGCCACGGTGTAACCTTTGCCTGACAAGGACATAGCCCTGCTTGGCCTTGTATCCAAGAGCCCTGGCTTTATCTATTCGTGTCGGATGTTCAATCCTAACTGTAGTTTCCTGGCTTTTCCATTCAAGAAGTCTTTGTTGCCAAACCTGGCCTAAATTTTCCTTTGGATTTTTCCAAAGCTCCCTAACATATTTATACATCCCCATTTTAGCCTCCGTTGTTGTTTGAAGTTAAACACTGATTTACTCTTTCAATTTGCTCCGCAATTATACTGCGAGGCGTTCGCTTTCTAACACATTGCGCTCACGCCTCGCCTATTATTTATTAGAGCAAGTTTTTAACTTTGAGATTCAGGGAAGCAAATCCCCACATTTCTCAAGGAGAAGAATACAAGGTTCATTTATAAAGATTACTATGCCATTAAAATTCAGTTTTCAATAAAAAATTCAACAATGCCCCTATAGAACAGTAAACTATTTATATATCCCCTGAATAGTAAATACAATGGTAGACAGGCATAATATGCTTCAGGTTCTCAATAATTTTTCAGGGCAGTGCCGTGAGGCTTTAGGGCTTCCGAAAGGAATTTCTGTCCCTAGCGATATAAGCAATATAGTTGTTTTAGGTATGGGCGGCTCTGCAATAGGCGGGGATTTGCTTAAGTCTTATCTAATCAATTCCAAAGTCCCAGTTACTGTTGCGAGGGATTACAAAGCCCCAAGCTTTGTTGATGGGAACAGCTTGGTTTTTGCAGTTTCGTATTCAGGAAATACTGAGGAGACACTTTCAGCTTTTAGGGATGCAAAGAGCAAGAATGCCAATATAATTGGAATTACTTCAGGAGGCCAATTGGCAGCTGAATGCAGCAAGCTAATCACTATACCTGCCGGGCTTCAGCCAAGGGCCGCTTTAGGATATCTGTTTTTTCCCATGCTGGGCGTTCTTCATAATTCCAATATAACCAGAGTAAGAAACGAGGATTTAAATGAAACCTTGGAATTATTGAAAAAATCAGACAATTTTAATTCTTTTGGGGAAAATCTTGCAAAAAAAATAAAGGACAAGATTCCGATAATCTATTCTTCTGAGGCTCTGGCGCCGGTTGCCATGAGATGGAAGACTCAGGTAAATGAAAATGCGAAAATGCCTGCCTTTTATAATATTTTCTCGGAGATGAACCATAATGAAATAGTCGGATATAGAAGCATAGACCGGAAATTTACCGCGGTCCTAATAAGGGATAAAAATGATAATGACCGGATTAAGAAAAGGATGAACATCTGCAAGCAGATAATGGAGCGGGCAGTGGATGTGCATGATGTTGAAGTTCAGGGCAATTCCTTATTGGCAAGGATGTTTTCTACTATCTATCTTGGAGACTTTTTTTCCTATCATCTGGCTATGTGGAACAGGGTTGATCCGACTCCTGTTGAAATAATTGAGGATATGAAAAAGAAGCTTAACGAGTAAATGTTTTCTTTTAATTCTAAGAAACGGAAAATTTATTGCACATAATCAGTGTTATATTATTTTTCAGCTACGGAGTCCTCAAAAGTTTCGTCCGAAAAGTTCGAAAACCCGCCGTAAATCCGTTGTCGCCGTAGTTTTTTCTTGTGTTATCAGATTTTTAAGTGAAAACGCAAGTTATTGGTTTATTTTTTTGTTAATGTTTTTTATTTTTGTCAATTGAACAGTGTTCACATTTACCGACTTGAGTTGCAACTAAATAGATTTAGACTAATAACAGCAAGACACTAAGTAATGCAAGGGCTGTTCCCTATTTTAAAATTGCTAAAGGGCCAGAAAATCCTACCAATGAGAGTAATAATGGCTTGCAAAATGGGCACGTTGTTGTGAAAAAACTTATGAATGCTCCAAAAAATCCAACATTGGCGGATTGTCAAAAACCACCAGTCAGAGACTGGGGGCATGTTTTACTTTTTTAATTTGCTTTTAGGTGGTTTTTGACTCAGCGAAGGTTTCACGAAGTGAAACTCACGAACGCAGTGAGATTATCCACCAGTATCTTTAACCGCCAATCATAGAATTGGTGGAATTTTAGCGTATTAAAGCATTTTGCCTATTTTTTATTGCAAATATCTGCAATGCAATTAAAATACCGCCCAGAATGGAAAACAATATGAAAAACGTTGCACTTACCTTAGTAAAAGCTATAGTTAGGTAATTCAATCCAGACCTAACATCAATAAGATTAGTCATTACAGCGAATAAAAGGCCGTATAATAGGCCTGATACCCAAAAAATTACTAAATAGCTTTTTCTACTTAATACTTGCTTTATTGCAAATAGCTGGTTCTTCATACAATCCATTTAAGACAGAGCCTTTATTAACAGCTTTTTTGCTTCTGGCGTCAACATTCTTTTCAAATCTTTTGTGCATATGCAGATGCAGCAATCACAGCTCGGGCATACTCCACCTTTGCAACACGATTCTTTATTTGCCATTTTCTTACCTCCATAAAGTTTATATTCTATACTTACTTTCTTTGGTAAAGTAAAGGTTATTTATATATTATAAGGTAACAAAATGGAAACTAACAATACTATCAAAATGGAAAGTAAGGACTGCAAGATGAAAGGCTCCGGCTATTGCCCGCAACCATTAGAAGTTGCAAACTCTTTCCTTAGCAAAAAGTGGACAATCAGCATTATAATAACCTTAGGCAATTTTAACAGATTAAGATTTAATGGTGTTCTAGACAAAGTTCAAGGAATCACGGCAGAAACTCTCTCAGAACGCTTAAAGGAACTGAAAAATTTAGGACTATTAAAAAGAATTATTTACAAAGAAATCCCACCAAGAGTGGAATATGAGCTTTCGCATGAAGGAAAGAAACTTATGAAAGCAATAACTCCTCTTATTGAATGGTCGTTAAACAAAAAATAAAATCAGCACAAAAGCAAGAAAAATTTTGTATGAAGAATGATAACTTATCGAATGCATAACCTAAACTGTGCTTGCAGCGAAGATTTAAAAACTTTCAAAACAATATGAACCTTATAATTCATCTTCTTGCTGGAATTTTACTGGCAGTAGTTCTTGTATTGATATTTAAGAATCTCAGAAGCAAAAAAGAATTTTTTAAAATTAGCTTATGGCTTTCCCTTGCAAGTCTGATAGATTTAGATCATCTTCTTGCAAGCCCAATTTATGACCCGCTAAGATGCGGAATTAATTTTCATCCTTTGCATTCCTGGTTCATGTTTCCGATTTATATTGCAGGATTATTTCATAAGAAAACCAGGCTTTTAAGCATTGGAATATTGCTACATCTGGTGATTGATAGTTTGGATTGCCTTTTAATATTCAAAGGATTGAAATGAAAGAGAAAAAGTACATATCTGCGGTTAGATTTCAGATATTAACTCCCCCCTATGATATTTTTATGCTCAATTCTTGGCCCAGAAAAAATTGCGTAGAATTCCCGTTATATTCTTTTCCCGCTACGGAGTTCGAGAAAATTTTGACCGAAAAGTAATTTTTAGTGGCTCGTGCTCAATCAGGCGAGCAAAGTGAGCCATCAAGAACATACATTAAGGGGGACATTTCGTTTCAGTCGTTAGTTATTTTCTTATAACTTTATTGATATTTTTAAAGAAAAATGATGCATTATCCAATGATTCTTTTGCTGGTTCTTTATTGGCTTGTGGGAGTTTTTGGTAGGTGAACTCTCCTCGTTTTCCTTTCTCTCTTGAGAATATTCCAAGAAGCTCTTCTGCTCGGACAATCATTTTCTTATAAATTTTGAGCAAGTCAACGTTAAGGTTTCCAGTTTCAACAAGATATTTTTCAAATGCTAAAATAGTTTTTTTATGAACTTCTGGCGCTTCTGTTTTGACTCCTTCTTTTATTAAAATTGCTTTTGCTGAATAAAAAATAGAGTAATACGAGTGGCTTATTACTGTGCTGTAAAATGTGAAGTTTTTTTCAAGTTTGAATTGTTCTTTTTGAAGTGTTTCGTTGCTCGATATGTCAAAAAGAATCTGAGCAGCAACAAGCTCATTTTCGGCTCTTTGAAGATACAACTCTGTTTCATCACTCATCTTTGTGCGCCTCGCAGTATATTGCAATATTCTATGAATCCATAGTAAGTGATGCCATTTTTATATATTTGCTTTCCGACATTTTCCATTTCTTCATTTAGCATTTGTAAGAATTCGTTTCTTGTAAATATGTGATAATCAAGTGGTTTTATTTCTCTTCTTTTAACGGTCTCTAAACTGGGAGTAATATCTTTTTTTGTCTGTTCAGATTCAACAATGACTGCAATATCCAAGTCGGATTTATCATTCGCCCTTCCTTTTGCATAACTTCCAAAAAGCATTAATATAAAAAACTCAGTTTGTTTAAATATCCCCTTTTGGATTTGCGCAAGAATTGAACTTGGGAATTTTTTATTCGAAATATTAGTTTGATTTATCAAGTTAAGATATGCAAGTGTAATGTTATTATCGAGATTTAATGAATAAACAAAAACATCACCAATCTGTTGGGTTATGATTATGCTTTCTCTTTGGAACTCCTTTAGCGCAATCTGAACAATATTATTTGATTTCTGGCTGCTTTGACTTTTTATCTGCTTGAAAGTAAGCTCGGCAAATACATTCTTATGGAATACTCCTAATATTTTTAATTGTTCTTTAGTCAGCATAGTAATTACCTATTTATTGGTATTAGACTACCTAATAATAGGTTATATATAAATGTTATGGAATATTGACTTTTTATTGGATAAAGGGACAAGAATTAATAGGTATTTTTTTGATTCTATCATTTAATCTGACCTTATGTCAAAATTTGAATGATTCTCCTAGGGATTCTAATTTGGCTTTCATCTTAAGGTAAGAACTATATCTCCTACTGTTATTCAATGACTCTATTCTACTCAATGTTGTTTTGTCTATCAAATCATATTCTTCCAGGATTCTTCCATTTTTTATCAGAGTTAGTCTATCTAATATAAATTTCATTTCTTGAGGTGCATTTTCCAAATTGTGCCATACTCTGGAGAACTTCTCTTCGCTTGTAAACCTATTTTTCTTCATGTTCCAGAGAGTGGTATGCCATATATTTTTTCTATAAACTTGACATTTGAAATCCGTGTTAGTATTTATTGTAGACTCAATCTCCTTTTTTAAATTGAGAAGTGATTGAGGTGGGTTTATCTTAATCGCCAATATCATCCCCCTATACCTGTTTCAAATCTAATAAATTTTCCTGTTCGTATAAGATTTCCTGGTTCATGAAAATGATGAGCATTTCTAAAGATAATTCTCCGAATCTCTTTAGTTAATTCCATTTCATGATTAGTAACTATTGGCCCTGCAATAGTGATATGTGGAACATAATGATGTTGTGGATGAGTTATTCTGTATGCTCTCTTTAATTCGAAATACCTATCTAGAATATACTTTTTGGGATAACCAGAATACCGAAATTCCAAGAGGTAAGAGTCCGTTGATAAACTTATTCTAGATGAGTAACTCCTTCTAGAGGTTGTATCTGGATTACCAAATATCTTTTTTATAAAATTTATTATACCCGTCATTTACAGACAGTAGACCGTTTGATGAAAGTAATAAACCTTTCGTTCGTCTTTTAGAAATATCCCCCTATCAGTCGTTTAGCCACTAAAAATTATTGAACTTAATTCTTGTTATACGTAGCGAGGCTTTGATGCCAAGCTGAGGTTTTTTGTCACTGAGAATTTAGCCGTAGTCATTTTTTTCTGGTTTTTAGAAATAAAAATTAGTGTGCAACAATAATCTCTTTCTTTTTTGCTTTTTCTAAATATTCTGCAATGAGAGTTTTTTCTAATTCAATAATCTTCTGCGTTACTGGATTTTTATTGTTTAATGTGTACAATTTTGTTTTTCCAAAACTCCTCGTTGTTTTTACAATTCCATGCTTTTCAATTTCTGCCCAATAGTTGAATAATGACGCTCTTGAAATTTCAGCCCCTTTTGCAATGTCAGTCTTGCTGAAATCCATGCCTTTATTGTCTAATAAAAAATCAACTATCTTGAACATTGGCATATCCCCAGTTAGGTTTAGCAATAATGATTTTTCTTCCATTGTAGTTATTTATTAATGGAAAAGTATATAAATTTTACTGTTCAAAGTCTATTTTGGTGGACTTATTTATGTGGACAGACTCACAGATCAAAGGAAAAATATTGCATAAACTTACTCGTAAAGGAAAATTTGAGCATAGCCATACTGCTCTTGATAATCTGCAAAAAGGTTTTCCACCAGAATTGAAAGGGAGAACAAAGGAAATGTCAGAAGAGTTGATTAGGGAAGGTATTTTGCATTTGAAGAAAACCAGTTATGGGAAGCAAGTTTCAATTAATGTTGAAATGAAAGAACAGATAATGAATTATATTGATGAGTTTTTGAGGATGGAATGAAGTTTTGGAAAAAATTAAAATATTGGCAAAGGGGAATTATTATCGGTTTAATTGTTGGTCTCTTAAAATTGCCTTTCTTCATGGTATTCGGAGAATATATTCCCCCAATAGGATATACAATTTTCCAAATTCCTGACCAACAAATATGTAACATGCTTCATTTTAGTGATGGTGAGCCTTGCGGATTTTTTGTATTTTTCTATGGGTGGATTTATAACCCTCCCTTTTATGCAATAATCGGAGCGATTGGTGGATTATTCATTGGAATCATAAAAAACCACCAAAAAGTTAGGTCGAAGTGAAACATAGCAGTATAATGTCTTGCATTACGCGAAGAAAACAGCGTTAAAATTCTCGGCTTTAGTCCTTGCTTCTTTAAGGGAAGATATTATGACCTCAGTGGTAATCAAAATTTTCCGAGCTTTGTATGGGGGGAAAAGCCTTCCATCTGGGAAGTCTAAAAGGTGACAAAAAACTTACGTATAATTGCTGTTATGCTCTCACGTTAGTGATTGAATTTTAGTATAACGTTCGGCGAAGCCGAAAAACTCAAAGTCGCGTAGTGGCAAAATTCACTTCTTCTCTTTTTTTCTTGTATAATAAAACAAAAATATTGCAATATATGCAATAGTTGTCACAATAGCGATAATATATTTAATTATTAGAGGCGGCTGTGAAATCATGATAGCATAAATTAGAGCAGTTATATTAGCAACTAAAAATATTATAAAAAGAAGCAAGCTGACTCCACTAGTATCCCTTGATTTGATTGTCTTAATCATTTGTGGGATGATCATTATAGAAAATAGAAAAGTGGCAATCCATCCTAATATTTGTGCAATTTCCATCTGTATAGTGAGAGTCGGGATATTAATAAATTTATTGTTTAAATTTTGCCCCGTAGCGATTGAGATTAACCCTTGTTAAAATCGTTTTCGGTTACGAAGTTCCGAAAACCTGCGTCCGCAGAGTTATTACTCGGGGCACAGTCGTTCCAATCAAAAGAGCGAAGCGATACGTAGAGGATAAGAATCTAGGGGCACACTCAAAATGATTATTACATGACTTAAATGTAAAATCTGGTAAAACTATTTCTGCAACGGCGTCGATATTGGTAGGATGATTCGGAGATAATGAGACAATAGAAGACTATTTAAAGATGAGCCATTCTCTAATAAATGATTAATATGGGACCACAGCGCCTTGGCAA
>CAYTDO010000012.1:0-21066 GCA_964436645.1 uncultured Methanosarcinales archaeon
TCGATTTAAAGGACGAGTTCATAAAATACGGGAGAAAAATCAAATGGCATCCCGAGCATATGAGGGCTAGGTATGAGAACTGGATCCTTGGGCTGAAATGGGATTGGAATATAAGCAGGCAAAGGCATTTTGGGGTCCCGATACCTGCATGGACATGCAAGAAGTGCAACGAGATAATCATCGCGGAAGAGAATCAGCTGCCGATTGACCCTCTTGTCGGCAAGCCATCCGGGAAATGCAAGTGCGGCTCAGATGAATTTATTCCGGAGAAAGATGTTCTGGACACATGGACAACATCATCTTTAACACCAGATATCGCAATTGAACTTTTTGAAGATGACAAAATAAGGAAAAATTTATTCCCTATGGACTTAAGGCCGCAGGCGCATGATATAATCACTTTCTGGCTTTTCAATACTGTTGTAAAAAGCTATTTCCACCATAAAAATATTCCGTGGAAAAATGTCATGATCTCTGGATGGGCATTGGACCCTCATGGCAAGAAAATGTCGAAATCAAAAGGAAATGCAGTCGATCCAAGAGAAATGATCAAGAAATATTCTGCGGACGCGATAAGATTTTGGGCTGCAGGCTCTCGTTTGGGGGATGATATGCCTTTCCAGGAAAAGGATCTTGTTACCGGGCAGAAGTTTACCACTAAAATATGGAATGCCTCAAAGTTTGCATTTATGGGGCTAAAGGATTATGATTTCAAGAAGCCAAAAAAATTAGAGGTCATGGATGCATGGATTTTAGCAAAGCTAAGCAAGTTGGTGAAAGAATCTACATCAAGACTGATGTCGTATGAATATTCTCACTTGAAGCTGGAAACAGAAAAATTCTTTTGGCACCAGTTCTGCAACAATTATCTTGAGATAATCAAAGATAGAGTCTATAATCCCGATAAACGAGGCCAGGAATCAAAGCTTTCAGCTCAGTATGGGCTTTACAATACTTTATTGGCAATAATAAAATTTATGGCTCCGATAACGCCTTTCATAACAGAGGAGCTTTACCAGGCATATTTCAAGGAGCATGAAAAAATTAAAAGCATTCACTTGACTAAATGGCCTGATGCCAATGAGATTGATGAAAATTCTGAAAAAATAGGGGACTTTTTTATTTATGTTTTGCAGCATGTAAGGAAGGCTAAGGCCGAGAAAGGGGTTTCCATGAAAGCGCCAGTTATGAAAATAATTGCGAAGGGGAAAATAAATAAAGAGGATTTCGAGAGCATAAGGGCAGACTTAATAGCAACTACAAGCGCAGAAGAGGTTGTTTTTGAAAAGATTGCGGATGATTCTAAGATTGATTATGAGGTTGTTGTTGAGATGTAGTTATTACGATTGTAATATTTTAGTCACATATTTTTAACAATCGGGCCTTTTTCCGTGTCATCCAATACATAGCCTTTTTTCCGTATCTCTGCTCTAATCTCATCGGCTTTTTTGTAGTTTTTTTCCTTTCTTGCGTTTTCCCTTTGCTGCGCTAGATTTCTTATCTCTTCCGGAACATCTTGTTCTTCTGTATCAAGAATCTGAAGCACTTTGTTGAACTCCAGCATTAGCTCATAGCTCTTCTTGCCGCCGCCTTTTTTGTTCACTTCCTTGACAAAATCAAAAATAACGGCTAAAGCTTTCGGAGTGTTAAAATCATCATCCATAAACTTAAAGAAATCCATTTTGGATTTTTCAATAAGTTTTTCATCGTCCTTATCATAGCTGTTTTTTACTTTCCTGGCAAATTCATTTAATCTTTCCATGCTGTTCTTTGCCTGCTCCAATAGCTCCTCTGAAAAATCAATAGGGCTTCTATAGTGGCCGGATATGTAAAAAAACCTCAATACTTTCGGATTATGCCTTTTCAGAGCATCTTTTATTGCCACAAAATTTCCCATTGATTTTGCCATCTTCTGGCCTTTCACATTCAGGAAGCCTGTATGCAGCCAGTATTTTACAAAAGGCTTTTTTCCGGATGATGCTTCCATCTGCGCGACTTCTGCTTCATGATGCGGAAATATCAAATCTCTTGCGCCTCCATGCACATCATATTGCGGCCCAAAAAACTTCTCGCTGA
This sequence comes from uncultured Methanosarcinales archaeon, assembly GCA_964436645.1. Classification (GTDB taxonomy): domain Archaea; phylum Nanobdellota; class Nanobdellia; order Woesearchaeales; family GW2011-AR4; genus JACPJP01. The sequence goes on from CAYTDO010000012.1 coordinate 2,077, forward strand.
TAGCAGTATCCTCAATATGCCATCCAGGGCGCCCTCCATCAAACCAGGGATCGGGCCAGGAAGGCTCATTTTCTTTTGATTTTTTCCAAAGGCAGAAATCTCCCTTGTTTATTTTCTTGACGCCTTCGTCTATCCTTGATACAGCATCTTCTGCTCCCAAAGATGTCCTGCCGGAAAGCTTTCCGTATTCAGGGAATTTGCTAAGATTGAAATAGATGCCGTCATCCTCGACAATGTAGGCAAAACCTTTGTTCATCAAAGTTTTTACCTGCTTTATTATCTCTTTTATGTAATCAGTTGCCCTTGCGAATTTCGTGACAGAATCAACACCAAGAGATTTCATGTCCTTATGGTATTCTTCCTCAAAATTTCTTGCCAGTTCCATCGGCGTTTGATTTTTTTCATTGGCCCTTTGGATTATCTTGTCATCTATATCTGTGACATTCTGCAGATAAAAAACTTCATAGCCGCTATGCCTTAAGTATCTGACAATAACATCAAATTGAGTGTAAGTCTTTGCGTGCCCAATGTGCGCATAATCGTAAGGAGTCACACCACACACAAATAAATTTACTTTTTTGCCTTGATTTGGCTTGAAAGCTTCTTTTTTCTTTGTTAGGGTGTTGTATACTTTTATTGGCATTTTTCTTGTTTTACACAAATTTATCTTTTTATTTTAATTAAACTGCTCCGCAAATATAGTCGCGAGGCTCGCTCTCTTACATAACGCTCGCCCCGCGCTTTTATTATACTTCGCAATTTTTACTGTTTTATTCTAAATCTTTAAAAGATTTACTCATCAAATTGAGCTGAAACCATTGCTTAAGTCCTCAATCAGGTCATCAGCATTCTCTATGCCTGCAGATACCCTAATCAGGGAGTCTGAGATTCCAATCTTTTCTCTTTCTTCTTTTGGAACAGAAGCATGAGTCATCAATGCAGGGTGCTCTATCAGGCTTTCAACTCCTCCAAGGCTTTCTGCCAAAGAAAATAGTTTTAAGCTTCCAAAGAATTTTTGAGCTTCTTTTAATTTTCCTTTTATTTCAAAAGATAGCATTCCTCCGAATCCGGCCATTTGTTTTTTTGCAAGCTCATGCTGGGGATGGCTTTTAAGCCCGGGGTAATATACTTTGCCTACTTTTTCATGGCCTTCCAAATATTTTGCTATCTTGACAGCATTTTCATTATGTTTTTCCATCCTTATAGCTAATGTCTTAATCCCTCTGGAAACTAAATAACTGTCAAACGGAGAGAGTATAGGCCCCATTGCATTCTGGTTGAACTTTAATTTATTGTAAATCTCTTCATCGGATAGCATTATACCTCCGCCTATGGAATCGCTATGGCCGTTTATGTATTTTGTAGTGCTGTGCACGGCAATATCCGCTCCTAAGCCAAGAGGCTTCTGAAAATAAGGGCTCATGAATGTATTATCAACTACAACAATTATCCCTTTTTGCTTTGCTATTTCAGAAATAGCCTTGATGTCGCAGAGCCTCAATAATGGATTAGTAGGGGTTTCCAGCCATATCATCTTGGTATTATTTTTTATGGCATTTTTTATTTTGTTTGTATCTCTTGCATCAACATAGCTGAATTCAACTCCAAAATTTTTATTAAAAACTTTGTTGAAAAGCCTCCTTGTCCCCCCATAAAGGTCATCAAAAGCTATAACATGTTCTCCAGTTTTAAGCAATGTTGCGCATATCACTGTTTCTGCTGCCAATCCTGATGAAAATGCCAGCCCAAATTTTGCATTCTCCAAAGATGCAAGCTTCTTTTCCAAGGCCCCTCTTGTTGGATTTCCGCTCCTTGAATATTCATAGCCATTTGTAGGCGTTTCAATTTCCTTTCTGGCAAATGTAGATGATAAATGTATGGGGACAGCTACATCGCCGCTTCCCCCGTCCTTTAGGTTTGGCTCTTCTCCAATATGTATTGCTCTTGTTTCGAATCTCATTTTGCACCTCATAAAAAATTATTTGATTTCATCCACTCATCATTGAATATTTTGCTCAGGTATCTAGAGCCTGAATCCGGAAGTATTGTAACTATCTTTTTATCTGCGCCAATATTCTTGGCTAATTCCAAAGCTGCCCATACTGCGGCTCCGCTTGATCCTCCTGCAAAAATGCCCTCTTCTCTTGCAAGCCTTCTTGCTGTAACAAAGGAATTTTTATCATTTACCCGGATTATATCGTCCACTAGGCTAAAATCCATTGCCTTGACCAAATAATCCTCTCCAATTCCTTCAACCTTATAGACATAGGGCTTAACAAGCACCTTGTGCTTAAAGTAATCATAGAATATTGAACCTTCAGGGTCAACTGCAATAATCTTTATTTCTGGATTTTTTTCTTTCAAGTATCGCGCTACCCCGCTTAAAGTTCCGCCCGTGCCTGCCCCAACAGCCAAGTAATCTATTTTGCCTCCCATTTGTTTCCATATTTCTGGCCCAGTAGTCCTATAATGAGCTTCGGGATTATTTAGGTTGTTGTATTGGTCCACGTAAAAGGAGTTGGGATTTTCTTCCGCAATCCGCTTTGCTGTCTGGTAGTAGCTCCTTGGATCATCATAAGGCACGTCTGTAGGAGTCACTATGACCTCAGCGCCGTAAGCTTTGAGGAGATTTATTTTCTCCAGGCTCATCTTATCCGGTATTGTAAAAATAGTCTTGTAGCCTTTTACTGCCGCAGCCATTGCCAATCCAATTCCCGTATTTCCAGAAGTATTTTCCACAATTATGCTGCCTGGCTTGAGGGTTCCATTTTTTTCGGCTTCCTCAATGATATGCAAAGCCATCCTATCCTTTACACTCCCTCCGGGGTTCATGAATTCAAGCTTTGCGTATATTTCTGCCTTGCACCATTTTGCAATTTTGTTTAGCTTCACTAAGGGAGTATTGCCTATAGATTCAAGGATATTATTTTTTATATTTTCATTATCATTGTAGTTTATCATTTTGCATCCTCCTAGGTTTTTTAGAATAAAAATAAAATTAAGCTGATTTTTTGTAAAAGCCGATGAAAGAACTAACAACAACAGAACGAAGCAGAATCAATTCCAGATAGAATTTCCTTATTAGTTTCATTAATCATTTTTGATGGCAAAACGTATTATTATATAAATATTTGCATACCATAGCGCTTATGATGATGAATATTAAAAAAATATCCGGATTTATGGGCATAGGCGCCATGGTCGGAGCACTTTTATTGCTCGCGCTTGGCAAACTGAATTTTACTTTGTTCTTAATAATTGCAATTGTCATAGGATTATTTGCGCACAAAATACTGCCCAAGATGAAGTAGGTTTAGGCCTATAAAGTGGCGCTTTAGCTTACTACTAGAATGTTCAATAAGAAAAAAAGCGCGGGATGGGACTCGAACCCATGAATAATCGCTCTGCAGGCGATCGCCTTGGCCGCTTGGCTACCCGCGCGCCAGTTCCTAGAACATAACCTTGTTTTATAAAGATTTCTGGTTAAAGATAGGAACTTGCTTACTGGTTCTTGTCGGCGTTATTGAAAAGCCCTCACTTCGTTCGGGTGCCACTTTGAAATCTGAAATTTCCAGTATCCCGTTCGCTTTGCTCAGTGGCATCAGCTTTCTTTGGGTTGTGGTTCTACCACCACAACACACAGAACTTTACTTAACCTCCTTGTCGAAACATTTAAAAACCATCTAAGGTTCCATTTTTTAATGGCAAGAATAAGAAAATTCATAGCTTATAGGAAGATTGAAAGGCCCTATACGAGGATTTCCAAATACAAGAACAAGGCTTATATCAGGATGAGCCCGCATCCAAAGGTTATTGGCTTTGAGACTGGAAGCCCAAAAAAGAAATTTGAATTCACTTTAAAGCTGGTCTCCAAGGCAGATCTCCAGATAAGGGATAACGCATTAGAAAGCGCCAAGCAGACCTCTAATAAGCTTCTTGAAAAAACAATAGGGGTTTCAAGCTATCATCTGAAATTAAGGACATATCCTCATCATGTCTTAAGGGAGCACGCGCTTGCATCAGGCGCAGGAGCAGACAGGTTCAGCTCAGGCATGGCGCATTCATTCGGAAAGCCAGTAGGCATTGCTGCCCAGATAAAAAGGGGAGAGGTAATCTTCCTGGTTTCTGTTAACAAAGCGAATATAAGCGTGGCAAAGCAGGCATTAGAAAGAGCATCCAAAAAGCTTCCATGCTCATGCATGATACAAATTTTTGAAAACAAGGTAGAAGCAATTGTTTAGGCCGATTTCTTATGGGTTATTAAGACTAAAGATAAATTTATAAAAAAATAAATTTATAATCTATTGTTATTTTTAGTTATTGATATTTGTCAAATACTGATTAATATGCCGGCACTTCTGGATCTATCTCGCTAGACCATGCGTCAATGCCGCCTACAAGGTTCTTCATTTTTTTAAATCTAAGGGTTTTAAGTATTTCCAAAGCATGAGCGCTTCTTGCGCCAGTATGGCAATGCAGTACTATGAGCCTATCTTTTTCGATCGTTTCTAAATCTCCGATATTTCCTTCTGATATCTGGCTTAGTGGGATTAATTTAGCTCCATTGATTCTGCATATGTCCCATTCAGGCTCCTCCCTGACATCGATAAGGATGAAATCTTCATGGTCATCAATCATCTTCTTTAACTGGTGGACGCTGATTTCGTCTTCTGTCAGATTGTTTTCCTCGTTTTCTTTAGCATTGCAGAAATCTTCATAATCTATAAGCTCTGTTATTCTTGGGCTTTCTCCGCATACTGGGCAATTTTTGTTCTTTCCAAGCTTTAAGTCCTTGAAAGCCATGCTTAGAGCGTCGTAGATGAGCAATCTTCCGGATAAAGTTTCCCCTATGCCTAAAATTAGTTTTATTGCTTCGGTAGCTTGTATTGTTCCGATTATTCCAGGAAGAACTCCTAAAACTCCGGCCTGGGCGCACGTTGGAACAGCATCTTTTGGGGGCGGATTTGGGAATAAGCATCGGTAGCAAGGCCCATCATCATGATTAAAAACAGAGGCATGACCCTCAAACCTGAAAATGCTCCCATAAACTAGCGGCTTTTTTGATAAAACGCATGCATCATTGAGAAGATACCTTGTCGGGAAGTTATCGCTTCCATCTATGATTACCTCATATTTTTTTATTATTTCTAGAGCGTTTTTTGAAGTTAACTTTTCATTGTAGGCTTCAACTTTTATATTTGGGTTTATGCTGCTTATAGCTATTTTTGCGGATTCTGTTTTTTTGTTTCCAATCTCTTTTGTTGAGTGTATTATCTGCCTTTGAAGATTGGTTTCGTCAACATTGTCAAAATCAACAATGCCTATCGCTCCAATTCCTGCTGCTGCAAGGTACATCAATGCAGGGCTTCCTAAACCTCCAGCTCCGACTACAAGAACCTTGCCTTGCTTTATTTTTTCCTGGCCTTTTATTCCTACTTCTGGAAGAACTAAATGGCGTGCATATCTAATCATTTCCTGTTTTGAGAGAGCTGTGTTTGGCATATTCAATAAGGAAGAGTTGTCTGTTTTTATTTATTTCTGTTACATCTGCTGCATCTGAGATAACACCGGCTGTCCAAATCTTTCCAGATTTTTTATAGCAACATAACATCCCAAAACCTTTGCGACATTAGCCGGAGTAGGCTGGTTTTGATCAATAACTCCAATGCTAGCAGGATTGCCTGCAATTGCGCCTCTTATCGGTTCAAAAAGCGAATATAGCATTCTTCTTCCGTCGGTAGTTATGCATGCCTGAGCCAATTCAGTAGAAAATCCTGATTTTAAGTTTCCTTTTGACTCTAAAAAAGATAAACTACTATTTAAATCTACTATTCCATCGTAACCGCATTCTATAGCCAATTCATACTCAGTCCACATTCTTCCTGGAGATAACTCTAAAGTTTTGACTAATTTTTTCCACCTTTTGGTAGATTTGCCTATGGTAGGAATTACAGAGTCTTTAACCCACCGGTAACCTTTAATACCTCCATACAATTCTGGCGATGTTATCCTTATTAAAGGGATAGGATTACCATTGGTATCTTTAAAAGATGAAAGATCGTTTAGCATGCTGGTAACATTATATCTAGCAGTCAAGGAAGGATGCTCTATTAATTCTTTTAGACTAATAGGAGCTTGGTTTATTAGGTACAATAATGCTACTGCCTGTTGCGGCCTTACCTTATCACCTGGAGGAGAATTCATAGTTCCGAGAATAGGATAAATGCTTTGATTAAATTCCCTAGCCATTATTTCTAAGGCAAAGCCAGCATAACGCTTGACTTGTTCCCCTTTTTCTGTTAATCTGAAGGCTTTAGCATCCTTGCCCCTTTCTCCTAAAACTGTTTCTTCAACTGCGAGTTCCAAAGGCGATAAAACCCTATTAAATATAGACCCAACATTTTGTTTTGAAACATGATACAATTCACGACTAATCTGAATGACAGTTTTAGCTTCTTTACTATCCAAAACCTGTATCAAAGCAGATTTCCTTTCATTGCTGATGTACATTAATACAGTCTTAAAAAACTGCTCCTGATCCTCTGTAAGTCCGAATACCATAGGAATAAGCTGTTAAACCTCATTTATAAACCTTTCTTTATTTATACTTATTAAGTAGTAACAAATTAAGAATTATTCTAAATTCCAAACAGCCCTCTGCACAACCTCGCTTAAAGCAGGATGTATATGGACGGCATCAGTAAGAATATCAACTTTCTGATTCGATTTCATAGCAACAATAACTTCATGTATTAAAGTCGAGGCATCTGTCCCTATGATATGGCAGCCTAATATCTTTCTTGTCTTTTTATCAACTAAAATCTTGACAAATCCTTCTTTGTCATTTAATGCAGTTCCCATTCCAGTTTCAATGTACTTTTTTCTTCCAACTAAATAAGATATTTTCTTTTCCCTTAATGCTTCTTCTGTGGATCCAACCCCAGCTACCTGCGGAGAGGAAAAAATGGCATGCGGCATTGCATTATAATCAACTTTCTTTTTTTGCTTCCCTAATGCATTATTGCAGACATACTCCGCCTCCAAATTCGCGCTGTGCTTGAACAAATATTTTCCGCAAATATCACCTAAAGCCCAAATATTTTTAGCAGTCGTTTCCATATAGCTGTTTGATTTTATGTAGCCCTTCTTATCTAATTTAACTCCCGTTTTTGCAACATCAAGAATATCAGTGTTTGGGACTCTGCCGGCAGCAACCAATAATTTTTCTGAAATAATATTTTTTTTATTTCCTTTTTTATCTTGAACAACAGTTATTATCTTACTGTTTTTTTTAAAAACTTTAACAGCGTTATGCCTCAATAAAACCTTATATTTCTTGCTGAATATTTTTGTAAAGGCTTCTGCAATTTCCTTGTCTTCATTTGGAACAAGAAGATTATTGCGCTGGATTATTGTGACTTTAGTGCCCAAAGCCCCGTAGAAATGAGCAAGTTCCGCTGCAATATAGCCTCCACCAATGATTGTAAGGCTTTTAGGCAGCTTTTTAAGCCTTAAAGCCTCGGTGCTGGTCATGTAATCCACTTTATCAAGGCCTTCTATAGGGGGTGTAAAAGATCTCGTGCCTGCAGCAATAATTATTTTATCCCCAGTTATTGTCTTGTTTCCAACCTTTAATGTTTTGTATCCAATAAATTTTCCATGTGTCTTGAACAATGTGATGTTTTTATCAGCTCTTATCGATTTTTCAATATTTTTTGAGTCTTCATCCACTAAATGTGATGCGCGGCATGTTATTTTTTTGAAATCTATAGAATGCCCCTTTGAATTTATTCCAAAATCCCTTGCCTTGCCAATCATTTCGGCAACATCAGCAGAATGAATTATCATCTTTGAGGGAATGCAGCCTCTGTTCAGGCAGGTGCCGCCCATCGGGCCGCTCTCAACTATAGCGGTCTTAAGGCCTTTTTGGGCTGCTGCAGACGATATATTCAGGCCAGAGCCTGCTCCAATGACGATGACATCAAAATGCTCCATTAACTCACTCTCATTTATTCAATACTAAGAATATAAAAAAAGTGATTATAAACGGACTATTTAAAATTTGTTAAATTGTCCCGCCTTGGCTAGACTTTCTCCGTTTTCTTTGGAAAGCATTATCCATTATTTCCTGGTTGAATCCTTGAGGCATTTTTCCAGTGTCAGCATAAACAAACAATGCTGTGTTGAAAATCTGGTTTGCGATGCCGAAAACCAGGAATACTGCAATCAGGCATAGGATGCCTATAGCTATAACTCCCAGAGTCCAAAATATTCCAAGCGGAGAAAGCAGCATAAACAACGGAACGATAAAGGCGGCTCCAATTAGGATTATTATTAATTGCGCTAATCCAAGCCCATAGTATCTTATCAGGCTTTCCCCCCATGTTTTTTTCAGCACATTAATTGATTTCTTTATTGCATCAAAAGGGCTTAAATTGTAATAAACCATTCCCGGAATGACAAAAATAGTCACTATGCTCCATACTGCCCCAAGTATAGATCTGGTTATATACAATATGATTTGGCCGCCCCTTCCTGCTCTTTCAGCCATCTCGTCAATCATCCTTAGTATTATTCCTACTGTAGCTGATACAACGCTCCACAAAAAGATTAAACTTATTCTTGAAATTGCAAAACTTATGCTCTCGCCAAAAGTTGCGTTCCCACCTTCAAACCTTTTCTTTGCTGTGTAAACGACGCATACATTAAAGAAAGTTGCAATAAAAGCTATTCCAAGATAGATAAAAAAGAAAAGAGAATATTCTATGATTCCAAAATATTTTGTATTCGAGCCAATCCACCCAACAATAATAGAAGGGAATAGTATTGTTGCAATAAACATCACTGAAAATATAGTGGCTAAAATAGGAAAAGCCAATAGTTCCTTATCCCGTTTCATCACATTAAAGCTAAGTTTTGTTATCTCCCAGCTTCTTGAAAATGCATTTGCCATAAAATTTAGAAGAATACTTCTGCTTAAAAATTTTGCTGTTTAAAAATAATCCTGCCAATCCTGACCATATTTGCGCCTTCTTCTATTGCAACCTTATAGTCAGCGGACATGCCCATTGACAAATATTCGAGTTTAATATTAAACTTTTCCCGGGTTTTATCCAATAATTCCTTGACCAAAGAAAAATATCCCCTGGAATTTTCGGGATTTTCCTCGATAGGAGGTATGGTCATCAATCCTTTAATATTGATGTTTTTTAGATTAGCTTTCATTTTCAAATAAATGGCTTCTAATTGTTCCGGTTCAATTCCATATCTCTTCTTTTCGTCCGTTTTTACCTGCAACAATATTTTTTGGCTTGTCTTTAGCTCAATGGCATATTTGTTTATCTTTTCCGCAAGCTCATAAGAATCCACACTTTGGATAAGGAAAATATTTTCCCGCACTACCTTCCCGGCTTTATTGCCCTGCAGGTGCCCTATGAAATGAATCCTGGCATCGGAAGGAACCAGTTTTTTTGCTTCTTTAAGCTGCTGGTAAGTGTTGAAGCCGAAGTCCCTTAATCCTGCATCAATAAGCTCCTTTATCTGCTCTTCTGAGGCGTATTTTACTGCTCCGACTAGAGTAATCCCATTAGGAATTGAGCTTTTTATTTTTTCTAAATTTTCTTTTATTGGCATTGGAGTTTTTATTTTTGGTGTTATTTAAATTTATTTTTAATCGATTTGAATTTTCTTGGTCTAATTTTTTCTAAGCCTATTAAAGGATATTGTTGCGTTTTTAAAGCTATTGAAGCCTCTTAAACTTAACCAAAATGCTTAAATAATATCCAGAAAATCCTGGCTTAAATGAGTTCTTAGCGAACTTGTTTGATTTTTATAAACTTTGAGGTGCACTGATTATGGCTAAAGATGGAGATACAGTAAAAGTTCACTATACTGGGACATTTGATGATGGCGCTGTTTTTGACAGCTCTGAGAATCATGGAACACCTTTAGAATTCAAGGTAGGGGCTCAGCAAGTCATCAAGGGCTTTGAGAATGCAGTCAGAGGCATGAAAAAGGGCCAGGAAAAGACCATCAAAATAACTCCAGAGGAAGGGTATGGCCATCCAAAGCCCGAGCTTGTGCAGAAAGTTCCCCGTGATCAGCTTCCTACAGACCCTAAGCCTAAAGAAGGGATGATGCTTGCAGTAAAATTGCCAAATGGCTATCAGATGCCTGCGAGAATTTCAGAGGTTACTGATAAAGAAGTAACAATTGATTTAAACCATCCTTTGGCCGGGAAGACATTGAATTTTAAGATTAAGCTTGTAGAGGAAGGGCAATAATCAAAACCCATCATTACTAAAAAAATCATTAAAAAATTGAAGATCAACAGTCCGGAAAAAATAATAATCCAATAACGCAGGAATAATAATTAAAAATAACCCAGTAAAAAGAAAAATTACAAAAAAATAAATAAGAATAAGAAAATTTACCTTTTCTTCTTGACTTTCTTCCTCTTCTTTATCTCTTTCTCAAGGTTTAGCTCATCAAGAAGCTCTTTGTACCTGTTCCTGATTGTAACCTCAGTAACACCGGCTACATCTGCAACTTCCCTTTGAGTCCTTTTTTCGCCATGCAATAATGCCGCAACATATAATGCAGCTGCTGCTATTCCTGTTGGCCCTCTTCCGGATGTAAGCTCTGCTTTCTGGGCCTTTTCCAGGATTTCAATGGCATTGCTTTGAGTCTCTGCATTAAGCTTCAATGAACTTGCAAATCTTGCTATGTAATCAGCCGGGTTGCTTGGCAAGATTGTTATTCCGAGCTCTCTTGTTACGAATCTATAAGTCCTTCCGATCTCTTTTTTCTCTATGCCGGAAGCTTCTGAAAGCTCATCCAGGGTTCTTGGAACATCATGCCTTCTGCAAGCAGCATATAATGCTCCTGCAACAACAGATTCCATGCTCCTGCCCCTTACAAGCCCTCTCTGGACAGCTAAGGTGTAAATCCTTGCGCTTTCTTCCTCAACGGATTTTGGCAGCTTTAAGTAGGAGCTTACTCTCTTAAGCTCTGCAAGCGCTAATTTAAGGTTTCTTTCTATAGCAGTGGAAATCCTATACTGCCATTTTCTTAATCTGAAGAATTTGTTTCTTTCCTTGCCGCCAAGTTTGAATAAGTCTGCTTTTTGGCCTACTTCTGTTCCTAGCCCATGATCATACTGAGTGTAGGTCATTGGGGCTCCTGCCCTTCTCCTCTCCCCATCTTCAGAATCGAACTCTCTCCATTCCTGGGTAAAATCAACCATCTTTTCTTCTATAACTAATCCACAATCTTTACAAATAATTTCTCCCCTTTCCTTATTCCAACTCAAGTTTATACCGCCGCACTCGGGGCATTTTTTTACAAGTTCTGGCATTTTTGCTCACCCATTCGTTGTTTTAGCTATGTAAATGTAAACTCCCACCACCCAACTTTTTGCTGAAATAGCAAAAATAAAACAATAATATTTATAAAGGGAAATCATTACTACTATTTAAATATTTCGCTTGGTTTAGAGGAGAAAGCTAAAAAATGGAAGATACAATTCCAAAAGACCTATTTGAGATATTAAGCTGCCCTATATGCCGGGCTGGCTTAAGATATTCAAAAGACAGAAAAAGCCTTTTATGCACTAAATGCGGTCAAAAATACCCAATTAGCAAGGAAGTACCTATATTATTAATTCCAAAAGGCCATTAAACGATAAACTAATCTTTTAGTTATTTTCCCAAATCAAATAGGCCATTAAATTCAAAAATAAAGCGCTCAGCAACATTCTTGTTGAAGATAATTATCATATTCTCATCATTTTTGTTATTTCCACTTAGGCTAAAATTGGTGCTTCCGGCCACTACAATCTTATTGTCTATCACTACGAATTTATGGTGCATATTGTATTTATTTCCATCTGTCTTGATATTTATTCCAAAATCCTTTAGCCTTTGGTATTGCGAGTTTTGCACATTTCTTTGCTTGGCTTCTAATACTATAGTAACATTGACCCCTCTTATTGATGCCTTAACTAGTTCATCTCCAAGGCCTTCATGAGTCAATGAGAAAGCAGCCACTTTAACAGATTCTGCGGCATTTCTTACTAACTCATTTATACGGTATAAGCCCCCATTACTCTGGACAGTGCAGTCTTCCGGGCAAAAATACATCTCAATCGGGCCAAAATTTGTGTTAATGCTTTCGTAAGGCGCATTTCTTCCGGAAGAGTAAATCCCGTTCCACAATTCATCAAACTCGTCTATGTAATTTTTTGAAATTAATTTTGAATCTAAGATTAGAAAATTATTGTTATTGCGCACTGCATCATTACCGGTGGGGTTCATGCTCCCAGTTAATACAATTTTCTCGTCTAAAATGCAGAATTTATTGTGCATGTACTGCTTCGATTCTGCAAGCTTGATGTTCTGCAATTTTATCTGGTTTTTGTAATTATCCTTGTCAATGACAATTTTTACATCTATTTCATGATTTTTCTCTTCCAATTTATTGATTAATTTTTCAATATCCAGGTCATAAAATGCGCAATGAATGGACTTTTTTGCCTTATCTATTCCACTGACAATTGCTTTTTCACAATCATCTTTTGGGCAGAAATAAACGCTTAGGCTTATGCTTTCATAAGGCGGATTTTCAACAACAAATTTGCCGGTGATTGTGTTATTGCACCCATTAATGGCTAAAATTAAAAATAATATTACGCTTAATTTAACAAAAATCATTTTTGATTCAAGCAGTTTTTTCAATTTATACTCACTCGCATAAATAATTGAGCAATACACGCAAAAATCGTAGATTTTCGGTGAACTGGGAAATTCCTTAGGAATTTCCGGTTTCCCAAAAATCGCTTTGCGATTTTTTAGGATCCTGAAAATGCAATGCATTTTCATGAGATGCTCGTTTGTAATAAGCAAAGCACAATTTTTATGCCCGAATATTTGTGTGCTTTGCTATAATATCGGGGTTTAGCTTGTCTTTTAAAGCTTTTTTTGATTAAAGAAACGCTTTATCTTGTTTTTTAGTCACAATTTTAGGACAACAATAAGCCTATATATTCACAAAATTTAAATAATACTATTGAATAGTGGCAATATAAATAGACTATTGTTGAGAAACAATAATCTATCACCTCTTTTTCCCTGGTAAGGGCAACCTTGCCGGGGTTTATGCTCATTTTTTTAAAATACAAGATTAAATATTTTATCCTTTAGGAGCATCTTTAGCTTTATTTTTCTTAAATGCAGTTATCCTGGTGATGGCAATTCCTACGACAATGCCTATCAAGAATACAAAAACCATCCTCATGTCAGTGTAATACAATAATGATATGCCCCTCCTAGAGGAACTCTTGAAATAGATATCCAGATTGCTTAGCTCCAAGGCATATTCAGAATAAAGAAGCGCGGAAAAAGGGTCAGTGTCTTTAAGGGAATTCGCATATTCAAAATAGCTATACCCTACTATAGGAAAAACACCATTTTCTGTCTCTTCCATCAGATTCCTTTCAACAGCCTCAAGCTTGCTTTCTACTACATGCACTACATTAACTAACTTGACTCCAAAGACGCTAAGGACAGTATCTACGTTGGCTTTTGCTTTGCTTGCCTTGAACAGGCAAAGCTCATATCTTCCCTCATTCATATCTTTATATGCATATTCAAGATCTTTCCTTGCATTTTCAAGGCTTTGAGGAAGATAAAGCTGTACATATTGAAGCCGCTCCTCTACTTCTGAAAGCTTCTTTCTGCATGCATTTTTGATTTTAGATTCATCGAGGTCGAAGACCTTCCCTTCATTATTCAGAAATTGAGCCCAGGATTTTGCAGAATTTGCCCTTTCTATGGCATAAGCCAAACTTCTCAGGCCAGTCTCATTATTTTTCAAGGATTCATCAAAAATATCAAGGTACTCCTTGGCTTCAATGAGCCTTTCCTTGACAACCATATAGCTTTCCAAATCAGTTACTGTCTTAAGCTCCGCGCGCTCAATCTTGCTGTCAAAACTATCTATATCCAGCTGGATTTCCTTAATTTTTTTTCTTAAGTCTTCCTGCGCCAGGCTCATCTTCAACAGAGTGATATAATTAAGCTCAACATTAGAGCCAAAGCAGTAGCTTGCTGAAGAATAATACTTATTTTCATTAAAGAGATCCTTGCCTTTGTTGGATAGATTGAGGGCAATATTCAACTGATCTTTTGTGCTGTTATCATGGACACTAAGGTTTAATATACCATTTTGAAGCCTGGTGCTTCTTGAGCATAATTCGATTGCGAGATTTTTCATTGTATCTGCGTAATTTTGGCTGATGGTCAGATTAGACTTCTTTTCCCTGAATCTTTTCCCGGTAAACTCAAACAATGCATCATCTAAAGTTGAAGCTTCTTTTATCTCAATGTTAAATTCCTTTCTGACCTTATTAAGGCTGAATTCTTCTTCTGTTCCGTTTCCCAAGGTTTGATTTATGCTTTCATTTGCCGATAGGCTTTCATTGCCATTGTCTATAGATTCTCCGATAGGAATGAGGACTTTTTTTATCCCTGCTTCCTGCGCAGCCCCTATCTTTGCCTTTAAGCCTCCAACAGGCCCTATGACTCCTCCGGAGTTTATGGTTCCGGTGATTGCAATGTCTTCTTTAAGAGGCGCATTTTTTATCAATGAAAACGTCAGAACAGAGATAGCAGCACCAGCGCTTGGGCCCCCTATTATAGAGGAATCCGCAGTTATTGTGTAGAAGAAATCGTACCTATTGCAGTCGACATCGGCGAAATCGCATGCTATTTCCTTTGCAAATCTTGTCGATATCTGAGTGTCCACCTTTGTCAATGGGAATGTTTCAAGAAAAACCCTTCCTGAGCCCGGCTTTATTTCCAGGTAAAGGTCTGCAATGCCTCCGTCATAGCCCTCGCTGGTTTCAGTGACTGCCAGGAGCTTCATGTGGCCTTGCTGGGCTGATGCTAAAGGCACTATTGCTAAAAATAAAGCTACTAAAAGGATTAGACATCTCATTGCATGAGGTAGGATAAGATTATTTTTAATGTTTTTGATTTGGTTAGGATTTACCGGCTATGCTTTTTTATTGGCATAAACAGCTTGTAGAACTCTTCATTCAGTATTTTATAGGATAATTTAGCCATCTCTGTTGTTTGAGGATTATGTATTTGCTTTTGTACATCTGTTCCCAATGGAATATCATGAGTTAACTGGGCCTTTATTATGCCTAGATAGGATTCATAGAATCTTAGAAATCCTCTTATAACATTTTCATCACAATTTGCCTTGATCATTCCCTTAAATTCATAAATTACCTTTGCCGCTTCGTTTTTCCTTTTGAATATGGCGCCAAATAATCCAATTTTTTTTCTGCCTGCGCTTCCCTCCATCGCATACGCAACTGATTCATATGGCATAGAATCAAAGCATTTTATAAATTGCAATATTTTTAATGTTGATAAAAAAAGTGCTTTGTTCATATCTTTAGACTTACTATTCAATAGGTGATTGATAGCCAGGTTAAACTTTCCCAGTTTTGATTTAAGAATCGGCATTCTCTCTTGGTCCCTGCCTATGCTAAAATAGACATAGTCCATGTCTTTTAGCTCCATAGCTATTATGCATAAGGCAGAATCAGCAATTAAGTTCCAGAATCTCTCACCAGAATACCTATAGAACTCTTCAGTTATTTCTTTGATTTCTTTCTCTGTATAATGTTCATCGAGCCCATTATTCTCAAAATATTGAACAAGCGCCTGAATCCCCCTCTCAAGCACTATCTTATTTTCATTGATAGCCCGATTCAATTTATTCTGCCACCTTGTGATCGACTTTCTGGTTGCAGCCTCTGCCTCATGCAGCTGCGAAGCTATATGGTATAGTTCATGGCTTATAGATCCTAAAATTTCTTCATCAGGCAGGATTATGTGACCTATATTTAAGGCAACAATTATACTCTTAAAGTCTTTTGAGTAATTCTCGCACATCGCGCCATATTCTCCGATATCGAATGTAAAATTTATTTCTTCTGTCAGATGTATTGGTGAAGGAAATCCTTTGTACTGGCGTATGAGCCTTTCAAGAATTTGTTCGAATATTGTTTGGAATCTTTTTACATATAATCGGGAAAATTCTTCTAAAGCATCTTGGCTTCTTATACTGGGCTTTTGCAGTATATTCTTGGCCCAATATACTAAAGCTCTAGCAGTTACATAAAACCATACTTTGCATGGGCTTTTTCCATTTTGAATGATAAATTTATTTTCTAAATAATAGCCTTCTTCCCTGCCAGTAAGTGTAGGTATATCCGCCTCACGAAACTTCATAATCCCGCAAGGAAAATAAACACATATAAACATTTGGGTTTACAGCAAGGGTTTAAACTAAATTACCGGATAATATGGAATCAAAAAAAGTAAATGCGGAGATAGTAAATGACAAGAAAGAAGGCAAAAAGCCGCTCTTCCTGCAATTCTTGGGAAAAATAAAGCTAACAATCGCAATAATCTTAGACCTAATCCACTTTTTTATAGGATGGATACCTTTGATAAACTCAGCATGGAGTGCAGCAACTTTCTTAATCTTGCTCTTAATCCTAAAAAATAAAAAATTAGCTTTCTTGTCGTTGATAGAAGTGCCCCTCATACTGCCGCCGTTCAGCATAATCGCAATGATTCTTCCGATGGCAACAATAGCAGTATTTATGGATAACGGCATGGCAAATTTTAAAGTTTACAATATTAAAATTAGATAGAAATTAATCGATGGTGCCTGAAGAGGTTTGCTTTTCCACTTTACTTTTGGTAAAATCCCCCTTAATAGGCCCGTCAACCAGCTTTTCTGTATGCTTGCATTTAGGATATTCGGAGCAGCCGTAGAATTTCCCATATATTGAGCTCCTTAGGACAATCTTTCCCTTTTTGCAGGCTGGGCATTCTTTCTCTATGACCCCCTTTGCAATCTCTTTTGCTTGCCTGCCGGCATCCCCTTCAACATGCTTCGTAGGGCATTTTGGATTTAAGCAAAATTCCATTGGCTTCTTTGCTTTTTTAATCGCGAGTACTTTAGGATAGCCGCAAGTCTCGCATATATTTTGCGAGGGCTTAATCAGTGCATTCTTCGGCAATGAAAACGTGGTCTTGCATCCCGGATATTTGTTGCACGCAATAAAGCTTCCAAACTTGCCGCGCCTCATCTGCAAATCCCCTTCCTTGCATGCCGGGCATTTTCCTATGAAAGATAGTGCATCTCTTGTCTCAATATTGGCTTCAAGCAGATTTTTGCCTATCTCTTTTTCATGCTTTTTGAAATCTACTATAACTTCAGTAATCTTATTTTTGGCTTCTTCCAGAAGCTCTTCACCTTCCATTTTTTCTTCCACTATCAGTTCCATCTGCTCTTCGAAGTGCCTTGTCAATTCCTCATCAATTATTTTTGGAACGTACTTTTCAAGAGTCTCTATGGTTTTTATTCCAAGGTTTGTTGCTTCAATTGCTTTGCCATTCACATAGCCTCTTCTAAATAATGTATCAACTATCTCTGACCTGGTTGATTTTGTTCCTAAATTTCTTTTTTCAAGCTCTTTAATGATAGAAGCGGGAGTGTACCTCTTTGGAGGCTGTGTTTCTTTGTCATGCATCTGGATTTTTCTGACAGCAACAATGTCACCTTTGCTCACTTTAGGAAGCTCCTCTTCCTCTAATTTCACATAAGGCTCATAGAACTCATGCCATCCCTTCTCCAAAGTCCTTGTCCCTTTAGCAATGAATATCTCATCCCTACAATTGACATCTATAGTCATTGTCTCCCTCAAAGCCTCATCTGCAAATGTAGCAAGGAATCTCTTGACAATCAAATCATAAATCCTCATCTCCCTGTCATTTATCTCGGCAGCATTTATTCCCGTAGGATAGATAGCCGGGTGCGCAGGGTCTGTTTTCTTGCCGTCATTAGGCTTCAATGATTTTTTAGACAATAATTTTTGGGCTAATGATGAATATTGCTTCTGCTTTGAAAGGTCTGAAAGGATTTTTTTGAAGCCTATCTTTTCGGTCAATTGCTGGGAAGAAGTCCTTGGATAGGAAATAAGGCCGGAAGTGTAAAGCTCCTGCGCAATCTCCAAGGTTTCCTTTGGGCTTATCCTATGGCATCGATAAGCTTCTATCTGCAAAGTGGTTAGGTCGAATGGTGTCGGAGGAGCTTGATTGAACTGCCTTTTTTCAGCATTGTTAACTATTGCTTTTTTCTCAGCCTTAATCTTTTGCATTACCTTGTCAGCTTTCTCTTTCTCCCAGAATTTATCATCTTTATGCCATGCTATCACGCTGCCTTTGTTGACGTCGCCATTCAATTCAATCTGCCAAAACGGGACTGGCTTGAAGGCTTTGATTTCTTTTTCCCTGTCAACTATGATTTTTAATGCAGGGCCCTGGACGCGCCCAGTTGACATGACCTTGAAGCTGCCAGCCGTTTTTATTGAGGAGGTCAAGGCTCTTGAATAATTAATCCCGTTTATCCAATCTAATTTATGCCTTGCTTCCCCTGCATTTACCTGGCCCCAGTCAAGATGCGGGCTTTTGTTTTCATAGGCCTCAACCAGGTCAGGAGCGGTCAACGTTGAGAATTTCATCCTGTAGGCATCTTTCTGCTTGCATGCCAATGTTATGATATTTTTCCCGATGACAGACCCTTCCTGGTCGTAATCTGTCGCAACAACAAATGAAGCTGCCTGCTTGCACAGCTTTTTTATGACATTCAGATATTTTTTAGAAAATGCTGACCTTTTATTCACTTCCCCAGCAGGCTTCCATTCTATATCAAAGACGGGAAAACGCCAGCCTTTCTTGTCTTTTTCATCCAAGCTGTACAGGTGGCCGACAGCGCACGCAACAACAATGTCTTTTTTTCCGTGAGTAACTTTATAGTATGGAACTCCCTCTATGTTCTCTTTTATCGCCTTGCCATCCGCAAGTGCTTCCGCTATTTTCTTGGCGGCATTAGGCTTTTCAGTTA
>CAYTDO010000013.1:0-5611 GCA_964436645.1 uncultured Methanosarcinales archaeon
AGGTTCTTATCGCTTTTGCTGTCGACTTTTACATCAACATCTGTTATCATCAATTTGCAATTATTTCCTGTAGCATCTGTGCACTTGCCGATATTCACTTCACCGGCCGCAAATGCCATAGGCACTACCATAATAGCCAACAATAAACCGAGTATAAATCTTAGTTTTTTCATATTCATAACCTCCTAAATACAATGATAAATCTTTCGTAATAATATGTAGTATTTAAACTTTTTGTTATTATACAATGGTAATAGAAGTTTAATACCTGATGATAGTATAGCAGTTATGCATATAGTAAGGGTCTCCGTCAAAATAGAAATTATTCGGATCATAATGGCTGCACAGCATCATCCCAGCTGGAAATCCACATGGTGCAGTGCTTTTTGCCCTCCCAATAATAATGGCAGCTCTTGCCAAATTTTTCCCACCTTACGCAGCCAACGCAACAAGGGGGCGCAGCAGGAATCTTGTTGTCTGACCCTTGCTTGTCTTTTATTTCATTTTCTTTATTTTCATCCATATTGTACCAGATGGCTGCTCTAATTTTTATATTTTTTTGTTTATTGCAAGAATTATATGCTTGAGTCTGCTTTTATGGCAAAAACTTCTCAGGATGCTTTATTTTGTCAGGCAGATATTTCTCAATCACATAATTTAATCCCCATTTGGCCAATGCCTGCTGCTCTGCCCTGACTTTCATATCATTCATCTGCTTCAATGCCTGCTGCCATTCCTTATGATGCTTTATGAAAGGATCATTCTTCAAAAGGTCTTTTATTTTTTTGACATCTACCTCTTTCAATGGATGCGTAGGTAATTTATAGTCGATAATATCCTGTGGGGTTACTCCCAAGAATCTTGCAGTTGGGACGCAAAAGAACTTGTTTATATGCGCTGCATTTCCGCTTCCAACCTTCAAAGTCCTGTAAATATTTCCAATACCGTAAGGATCGCCATCTACAAATACATATACCGGCAATTTTTTCTCATCACTTAATCTTCTGATAAACCTCCTGCATGCCCTAGTAGGAACTCCACCCATGGAAGCTAAAATACAATTTGCTTTCTGCCAGTATTTGTGCTTTACAAGCCTCTGGAACATGCCTGCAGTTTCTATCGCTAAAATGAATTTTGCATCTGTCTCGAACTTTAAATGTTCAACAGAAGTTGGGATTGAATATGCGCCGGATCCGAATTTTGTGCAGTCTATCCTTAATTCTTTTCCCGTCTCTGTATCTTTATCGATTACAATCAGCTTTCCAGCAACTTCCCCACCCTTTTCCTCAGGAATGAATCCCAACTGCTCCCTGTTAACCATCATCATCGCTTCCAGATCATCCATGACTGTGTCAGACTCTGGCTGCTCCCTGAACATTGCTTCTGCCCAATTTTTAGAGATATAATACATCTCCCTCTTTGTTGTTATATCATCAGTTTCAACTACTGTCTTGGCATGAGCCATCATCCTCAATGTTTGCGCAAAAGTCTTTATGGTGGAAGCTGCCAGTGTCCTTTCCTTCATCTTTCCTGTCAATTCAAAAAATCCCTCCTTTGGATCATATTTTACATTGACAAGCGCCCTTAGCGGCATTGTTATCTCAGGAGCTTTCTTTTTCTTAATCATAGAATAGACATCATCTGCTAATTCCTCTATTTGCTTAGCGACATCTTCACTCTTTGCCTTCTTCATCTTCCTTTTCTCCTTCCTCTGATTTTCCTATTTTTGCGAACTCTTCATCATATTCTTCATTATCATCTTCTATCTCTTCCATTTTTCCTCTCTGGCTCTCTAAAATTTCTCCAAGAAGCTCTTCAACTTTCTTTTCGTCAGAATCCTTTAGCTTGAGAAGCTCCTTTAATGCCTCTCCGACATGAGGTATGAATGTTTTGATGTAATCCCTTTTTTTGCCCTCAAACTGCAGCCTTTTTTTCTTTCCAACATAACTCGCAAGTTTTCTGCCGCATTCCTGCAGCGCAAGCTTGATTTCTTTTATTATTTCTGGATAATGCGCAATTGCTTCCTTGCTTTCAGATGTGAAAGGCACCCATACAGATGCTATATGTATTGCAATTGTTATCGGTCCGAAAGGCAATGCCCCTTTGCTTTGGCTCATGCCATAATTTCTCCACGCGGTATTTATAACGGACCTTGTTACGGCGCAAGCACCCTGTTGATATAATAATGGGACTCTGTTTGCGTATCGTAAAAGTTTTGCAGATTCCTCTGAAATTTGCTCGCCGCCGTAAGCAATCCCTGCTTCTATTACAAAAGGATTCCCCCTATAGACTTGCGGCGGCCTTGTTGCAGCAGCATAGAATTCAGCATTAATTTCTTTCCTTAATCCTTTTTCAAGAAGATCCGCTCCTATCGGGCTGATGCAGTCTGTTGGAGGGGAAATTATTTTTGTTTTTTTAATTCCCTCCATCAGCTTTTCTGCCATCTCCCTGCTTACTTCTTTTGGCTTTGTATTTGTAAGCAAAGCAGCATTCTCGCATATTTGTTTTGCAGTCCCAGACCCTACTCTTGAAAATTCCTCAGTAAGAAAGCTTTGCAAAGTCCTGCATTCAGTCACTTTCATCATTGAAAGGAGCATTCCAATCTCAATGCCATAAGGATGCGGCTTTATCTCAACAGCCTTTACCGGCATTTGCTCTGATGCTCTTGGAAAAATTATCTGCTCTGCCTTAGGATTAGTATATATAATGGTAACATGAGGATTTACAATTGCCGTCTGCTTTAAATATTGGTCAACGCTCTGGTCTCCTTTTTGATATGTCCCCTCTAAATCAAGCTCAACCCTCGTTCCAGTTTCCTTGCTCCATTCAACTATTTCCTCCTTTGCAATTTCCGGCTTGTTATTTTGGGTGTCAATATGCAGCTCATAATAATTTGCAGGATAGTTTTTTCCAATCCTGGAGGTTATCCTGACTGGCTTTCCAGTTGTAAGCTGCGCATACAAAACCGAGGCGCTGATTCCTATGCCTTGCTGCCCCCTGGATTGCGAGAGCTTGAAGAACTTGCTCCCATACAATAATTTTGCAAACACATTAGGAATTTGCTTTTTTACGATTCCGGGGCCGTTATCTTCCACAATAACCCGGTATTTATTTTCACTCATCTCTATAATCTCAATGCTCACTTCCGGAAGTATTCCAGCTTCCTCGCAAGCATCCAAACTATTGTCCACAGCTTCCTTTATCGTAGTAAGCAAAGCTTTCCTGGGATTGTCGAATCCAAGCAGGTGCCTGTTCTTCTCAAAAAAGCTCGCAACAGAAATGTCCCTTTGCTTTTTCGCCAGCTCAATTGCAATCGGCGTTTCTTCTTTTTCCATTTTTAGTAAAAAATTGAAAAGGTGCTTGTTTATATAATTAATTGTTTTGGATGATATTAAAACTTTTTTAAGAAATTAATGCTTGCGTTTATTTTCACTCTTTTATGAATTTTTTTATCATCTCCACCAAAACTTCTGTTTTATTTTTGTCAATATCTATGCATTTTTTTGAGAAATTTTTATACAGCTCATTATCCACAAAAAAGCTGACTTGTCTTTTGCCCATTGTATTCATCTACATTTGTAGAAAACTTTATATATAAGGATTTACTATAAATCTACAAACCTATATTGAGGTGAGGTAATGTCAGAAACAGAAAAATACTTGAAACAGATACGCAATGCTTTGGTATTTTTTATTATATCATCTTTTATAAGATTATTTTCAGGGATATGATGGAACGGATAAGCATTTTATTTTTATAATAATTCAAATCCCTTCCACAATCCTGCTCCTCTTCAATTCCCTTCTCTTTTTCTCCAGCCATTTATAGACATTAGCATGCGTGCTTCCATTCAGCAATGATTCAACAGCTCTTTTAGCAATGCCGGCAGATTCAGGCAATCCAATAATACATATAGTTTTCCCATAAACAGAAATAAAAGCCTCTGAAAGCTCTTCAATAAGGTGCCTGGATTTTCCTTCTTTGCCGATAACCCTTCCTTTAAGCCTCAATGAGCTATTTTTTGATTTACCAGTATAATCTTCCAAATTTATATGCTCAAAAATATAATCCTGCTTCAATAATAGCCGAGCAATATCGGGATTAAAGCCCCTTCCAATGGCCCTTATGACTTCTCTTGCAGTATATAATCCTAAAGCATCCTTTCCAGAGATAAAGACATCACCCTCATCAGAATCAACATCAACTTTGGTGCTGGTATCAGATTCCAGCCCTTTCTTTACCTCTCCCTGCTTGCCTATCAATATCGCAACCCTCTCTCGGGGTATTTTTAGCTCATATGAGAAAATTTCCATGAAAAAAGTAAACGTACTGTGTTCTTAAATGTTTTTATTGGTTTTTAAAGAAAAAGCCTCAAACGAAACAAACGAAAACTCGAGGAGTTTTCGGGCTTTGAAAATCCCAAAAAAGGGATTTTCGAAACATTTAAATACCTCTTGGGCTTAACACATGCTCTATCGCCACCGTCTGTGTTTTAGATATATAAATTCTAAAATCGAATTGATAATCAAAACTAATGTACTTGACATTTCTGTCAAGTATGTGCAGTAATGATAGTCTTGCGACCTAATAAAAGTTGTGCTTTATTTCAGGATTAAAAAAAGTTTAAATCCCGTTGATCCTGCGGGAGGTTGCTGCTATTGGGATCCGACTAAGCCATGCAAGTCAAGGGACTCGCAAGAGGACCGGCAAACTGCTCAGTAACACGTCGATAATCTACCCTTAGGTCGGGGATAACCTCGGGAAACTGAGGCTAAACCCTGATAGGGAAATTCCACTGGAATGTGTTTTTCCTCAAGCTCGTGCCTAAGGATGAGTCGGCGGCCGATTAGGTAGTTGGTGAGGTAAAGGCTCACCAAGCCTATGATCGGTAGGGGCCTTGAGAGAGGTATCCCCGAGAAGGGCACTGAGATACTGGCCCTAGCCCCACGGGGTGCAGCAGGCGCGAAAACTTTGCAATGCACGAAAGTGTGACAAGGGGATCCCAAGTGCCTTGCTTTTAAGCAAGGCTTTTGCCATGTTTAAAACGCATGGCGAATAAGTGGTGGGCAATACCTGTGCCAGCCGCCGCGGTAACCCAGGAGCCACAAGTGGGAGCCACTTTTATTGGGCCTAAAGCGTCCGTAGCCGGTCTAGTAAATTTCCTGTGAAATCGTTGGGCTCAACCTAACGACGTGCAGGGAAGACTGCTAGACTAGGGACCGGGAGGCGTCAGAGGTATTCCTGAGGGAGCGGTAAAATGCTATAATCTCAGGAGGACCCCCTATGGCGAAGGCATCTGACGAGAACGGATCCGACGGTGAGGGACGAAAGCTAGGGGAGCAAACCGGATTAGATACCCGAGTAGTCCTAGCTGTAAACGCTGCGAACTAGGTGTTGCATATTCTTCGGGAATATGCAGTGTCGAAGTGAAGATGATAAGTTCGCCGCCTGGGAAGTATGGTCGCAAGACTGAAACTTAAAGGAATTGGCGGGGGAGCACTACAAGGGGTGCGGCGTGCGGTTTAATCCAATTCAACACGGAGAATCTCACCAGGAGCGACGGCAGGATGAAGGTCAGGTTAAAGGTCTTACCTAACGAGCCGAGAGGTA
>CAYTDO010000014.1:0-3214 GCA_964436645.1 uncultured Methanosarcinales archaeon
AAACTTATCCTTTAATTCTTTGGCAGTTATTGCCCTCATCTTAACTAAAACCGAATGTTTTAAGAATATAAATGTTTCCCAAGAGATAAAAAATATAGGCTTAATCAAATAAAAATAGGAATAGGGGCAATTATGACGGACTTTTTAGTTGCAGCAAAAACATCAGAAATCGATGGGGGGGAAAGCAAAATAATAATCATGAATGGCAAAGAGATAGCCCTCTTCAATTTAGGGGGAAAATTTTTCGCAATAGATAATGCATGCCGCCATCAGGGAGGGCCTTTAGGGGAAGGGATGCTTGATGGAGCAATAATAACGTGCCCCTGGCACCATTGGAAGTACAATGTTATGACTGGGATAAATCCGACAAACCCGCAAATAAAAGTGCAGACTTATGAAGTAAAGGTTGAAGACGGCCAAATAAAGATAAAGGCATAATCTTATGATAATTGCAATTGTCAAGGACCTGTTCTTTGTAGCTAAAATAAATGAGACTGCTTTGCAGGCAAATAAAAAGGTAACTTTCATTAAAGATAATGCTACTCTTAACAGCTTTGTTAGCAGGTTAAATGGCGAAATTAAAGATAAGGTTAAAGTTATAATAATTGACTTAAATTTTAATGAAATAAGCCCATTTGAAACAATTAAGAAAATGAAAAATAATGAAAAACTGAAAAATGCCAAAATAATTGGCTATTGTTCTCATGTGCAGGCAGATTTAATGAAAAAAGCAAAAGAACTTGGCGCCGAATCAATGCCAAAATCATTGTTTACAAAAAGATTGCCGGAAATAATAAAAACTTAAATCCCCATTATATTATAGCCTGCATCCACGTACAATGTCTGTCCAGTTATGTTCCTTGACATATCGGAGCATAAAAACAATGCGAGGTTTGCAACATCATCAGCATCTATATTTCTCCTCAATGGGGCTTTTTCCCTTGCATGATCCAGCATCTTCTGGAAATCGGAAATTCCGGATGCAGCCAAAGTCTTTATCGGGCCTGCAGATATAGCATTCACCCTTATTCCATTCTCCCCAAGATCGCTTGCCAGATACCTGACAGAAGATTCCAAAGCTGCTTTAGCGACCCCCATCACATTATAGTTAGGATAAACCTTTATTGAGCCGTCAAATGTCATGGCTATAATACTGCCGTTATCATTCATTATTGGAATTGTTCTTCTTGCTAATTCTGCCAAAGAATATGAGCTTACTTCCTGGGCAACCTGATATCCTCTTCTGTCCACATCGTAGAATTTCCCCTGCAAGTGGTCTTTCTTCGCAAAAGCGATGCTATGCACCAGAAAATCCACTTTGCCAAATTCTCTTTCAACTTTTCCAAAAAATTCTGTAAGCAGAACATCATCAACTACATCGCATTTTGCTGCCAAAGGCTTATTGAGCATGCCGAGCAAAGGCTTTACAAGCTGCTCCACCCTATCCTGGTAAGCCAAAGCTATCCTTACCCCATTATCATTGAGCTTCTTCGCGATATGCCAAGCAATGCTCTGGTCATTAGCTACCCCAAAAACAATTGCTTTCTTCCCCTGCAGATTGAAATTTCCCATTTTTTCACCACCTGAAAACTTATTTCCTAAAGACTTAAAAAAAATCCTGATTGGATAAAAAGCGGCATAAAGCCTAAACTTTAAAGGTATTTTCTTATTATCCCCCATACACTCCCGTATTAGAACACAATATATAAAAGTTTTGTTTAAATTTAAAAGTTTGATTTTAGGGTTTAATACTGCAATCTAAACTTTTAAATAGTTGGCAAAAAGCCCAAATAACATGGTTCTTTCAATTATATTGGATTTTATATTGCATCTCGATAAGTATCTGACATTCTTGACCCAGGAATACGGCCTTCTTGTCTACATTCTGCTTTTCCTGATAATATTTTGCGAGACCGGGCTTGTAATCATGCCCTTCCTGCCGGGAGATTCATTGCTTTTTGCTGCGGGCGCCTTAGCAGCAACCGGCTCTTTAAATGTTACAATCCTGTTTGCGCTTCTGTTTATAGCCGCTGTATTAGGCGATACCATAAACTATTGGGTTGGAAGCAAATTAGGCCCTCACTTAGCCAAAGGCGGGCATATCAAATTTATCAAAGAAAAGCACTTGGAAAAAACAAGGCAATTTTATGCAAAGCATGGAAACAAGACTATTGTATTGGCCCGCTTTGTCCCTATTGTAAGAACTTTTGCGCCTTTTGTTGCGGGTGTAGGCGCCATGGAATACTCGCATTTTATTCTTTACAACATTTTAGGAGGCCTTCTCTGGGTCAGCCTATTTGTTTTTGGAGGTTTTTTATTTGGAAATGTGCCAATTATCAAAGAAAATTTTTCATTGGTAATCCTGGGAATTATATTTACTTCCTTCATTCCAGTAATAATCGAGGTTATAAAACATAAAAAGAATAAGGCAAATTCATAAAGCTCAATTGATATTCTTAGGAATCGGCGTTATTGAAAAGCCCTCACTTCGTTCGGGTGCCACTTTGAAATCTGAAATTTCCAGCGTCCCGTTCGCTTTGCTCAGGGGCATCGGCTCGGCTTTAGAAGTGCATCATGATGGCCGGCCATCTCCGCAGGAGCCGTCCCTCTGGCCGGTTAGATGTTCGATTAAATGAGCCTCGCAATATTGATGGCGCCGCAACTTTTCAATAACGCCCAGGAATCAAAATCTTTAAATAGAACCTTTTTTGGCTTTTTCTTTGTGATATGAAATGGGTGTAAGATTGCTTATGTTTTCCGGGAGAGAATGCGTCCATTGCAAAGAGATGGACCCTTTAGTGCAAAAATTGGAAAAAGAAGGGATTGAAGTAACAAAGATGGAAGTATGGCATGATGCCAGCAATAAAAAGCTTATGGAACAGTATGACAAGGACGAGGACGGAAACGAATTCTGCGGCGGTGTCCCTTTCTTTTATAACGAAAAGACTGGCAAAAAAATCTGCGGCAATGCCAAATACGAGAAGCTAAAGGCTTGGGCTGAAGGCAAATAAGGCTCAAGGAAAAACGACGGAAAACTTCGTTTTCCAAGGCTTTAAAAAATAATTAATTTTTCGGCTCTGTAGAAAATGTAGGTTAGCATCAACTTGCGTAAGCCCTGCCAAATTGACATTTAAGCCGACAGAGGGATGGCTCCTGCGGAAACCACGTAGTGGTACCGAACTCTGTTCGAGTATGTCGGCTCATTATGTAATAC
>CAYTDO010000015.1:0-2838 GCA_964436645.1 uncultured Methanosarcinales archaeon
GGAATGGTCAATGACCATTCTATGAGGTGTTTCAGGCACAATAACATCAAATGACTCGCAATATAAAATTTCAATAAAAACAACAAACTTTATAAAAAAATAAAAAACCTACCGACTTATGGCTAAATTAACCATAGAAGACATGGCCGTGTTCTGCAAGAGGAAGGGCTTTGTCTATCCTAATTCTGAGATTTATGGAGGTTTAGCCGGGTTTTGGGATTATGGCCCTTTGGGCGTTGAACTGAAGAATAATCTAAAGCAGCAGTGGTGGAAATACCATGTGCAGTCAAGGGAAGATATTGCGGGGATAGATGGCAGCATAATTGCAAATCCTAAAGTGTGGATTGCTTCCGGGCATGTTGTGAATTTTGCTGATTTGATGCTCGCAACAAAAAAATCTAAATTTAAGATAAGGGCCGATCAATTTATTGCGGACAAGCTTGGAATAGCAACCGATGGCATGAAGGCTGACGAAATAAATGCGTTGATCAAGAAGCACAATCTAAAGCATAATGGGGAGGAATTTGAGGAATTAAAGAATTTTAATCTGATGTTTGAGACTAATGTCGGGCCGGAGGAAGGGCAGAAAGCATATTTAAGGCCAGAGACAGCGCAATTAATCTTTGCAGATTTCAAGCTTGTTGCTGAAAATGCAAGATTAAAACTGCCGTTTGGAATTGCGCAGATAGGCAAGGCATTCAGGAACGAAATAAGCCCAAGAGATTTTCTTTTCAGATGCCGTGAGTTTGAACAGATGGAGATAGAGTATTTTATCCATCCAAATATGAGCAAGAAATGCCCTTTTGTTGATGAAGTAATGGAAGAAGAGCTTAATTTCTATAATGAAGAAGCCCAGAAGAAAAAGAAAGAGCCAGTAATAATGAAGGTTAAGGACGCACTAAAGAAAAATATATTGTCAGAATGGCACGCATATTGGCTTGCAACAGAGCAAAAATGGTTCTTGAATTTGGGCGCAAAAGCTGAGAATTTCAGGGCGAGGCAGCATGTCAAGGAAGAAAAAAGCCATTATGCTCTGGATACCTGGGACTTAGAATATAATTTTCCTTTCGGATGGAAGGAACTGCAAGGCATAGCAAACAGGACTGATTTTGACCTGCAGCAGCACATAAAGGCTTCAGGAAAGGATTTAAGCTTATTTGATGAGGAGACGAAGCAGAAAGTAGTTCCGCATGTAGTGTGCGAGCCTTCTTTGGGAGTTGACAGGGCATTCTTGGTTTTCATGTTTGATGCTTACTCACAAGATAAGGAAAGGGACAATAATGTTGTTTTGAAACTGCATCCTAAACTAGCTCCGATCAAATTGGGAGTTTTTCCATTAGTGAATAAACTCGAAGAGCGGGCAAAGGGCATTTTTAATTCTTTGAAAACTGAATTTGTTTCCACATATGACCGTAGCGGCAGCATTGGAAGGAGATATGCGAGGGCAGACGAGATTGGAGTTCCTTATTGCGTTACTGTAGATTTTGATACTGAAAAGGATAAAACTGTAACTTTAAGGAACAGGGATGATGCTAAACAGGTCAGGATTAAAATCAGCGATTTAAAGGAAAAATTGACCAAATTAATCAATAATGAGATTAAATTTGAGGAAGCTGGAAAGCTCATTAATTAACTGAGAATAAGGGGGTAATCCACAAATTTTATATATCCACATTCATTCCCTATTCTTATGCAAGTAAAAGACTTACAGCCAAAACAAGGGAAAGTGGAGATAGTACTTGATATAGTTGATGTTTCTGAGCCAAGGGAATTCGAGAAATTTGGAAAGTCTGGAAGAGTCGCAAATGCGGTAGCAAAGGACGAGACTGGCGACATTAAGCTCACTTTATGGAACGATGATATTGACAAAGTAAAGCCTGGTGACAAGGTCAAGATAAGCAATGGCTATGTTTCTGAATGGCAGGGAGAGAAGCAGCTAGGGACTGGCAAATTCGGCACTCTTGAGATTATTGGAGAAAGCAAGGAAGTTAAGAAAGAAATGACATCTCCCCCTGATGAGGCAGAAGACAAGGAGATTTATAACAAGTCCAATAAAAAGATGCAAGAGATAGAAGACAGCGTGGATAATGACTTCGAAGAAGAAGATATTGGGGATGAATAGTGAAGCGAAAGTAATTTAAATCAAATATTAATTCTAAAAAGCCTTAAGGGACCGTAGCTCAGACTGGGAGAGCACTACGCTGAAGTGTTATCTCGGTCACGTAGGTGATCGATTTCAGTATGTGCTGGACCGACCTAAATCATGGGTTCAAATCCCATCGGTCCCACCTTTTTTATCATTTTTTCTAATTTACTTAGTTTATAGGGATTAGAGGAACCTATTTGATTCCTGAATTGATTAATTAACTTTTTTTTATTAATCCTTATACAGAATATTTTAGAACTAAATCCTCTTTTATCTTTCTGCAGGCATTCATTATAGGCTATAAAATAATCCATTTGCTCTAAAAAATGCTTAATCTCTAAAATTACTTCTTGATTCTTCAAACCCAGGCTTATACTGTGCTGCCCACGAGTTCTTAGTATCATTGAGCCGTCAGTGTCATAAATTCCTTTTATGAATGAAAGGAAGAATTCCCTGTTTGCAGTGATCCATGAAGGAATAATAATGTTATTCTTCTTGCCTTTAGGAAAACCTAAGTCTTCCAATATGCTAAAAATTCTTTTTGAGCTAATTCTAGAGCATAAAGTATTTTGGCCTTTCTTAAACACTAAAGTTGGCCTAATGCCAAATAACGTTTCAACTAAACTAGCAATGTGCTCTTTATGATATTCCAAATCATTTTCTGAATGGCCTGCAATTTCAATGTAATAATG
>CAYTDO010000016.1:0-25030 GCA_964436645.1 uncultured Methanosarcinales archaeon
AAAGTTGCGGTGCCATCAATATTGCGAGGCTCATTTAATCGAACATATAACCGGCCAGAGGGACGGCTCCTGCGGAGATGGCCGGCCATCATGATGCACTTCTAAAGCCGAGCCGATGTCCCCTGAGCAAAGCGAACGGGATACTGGAAATTTCAGATTTCAAAGTGGCACCCGAACGAAGTGAGGGCTTTTCAATAACGCCTAAACTGATAGTACTCTATGGGCTATATTATTAACCCACCTTCATCTTATACAAATTAAAGAATGCCTTTATTCTGCTGTGCAGATCATAACATTCATCCCTTACAGGCCCCTCATTTCTTTCCGTTTCTGTCATTCCTATCGGCCATATGTACTTGTCAAAGAGAGTTCTCAAAAACTGATATGAAGGCTTCTGGCTCCAATGATACTCTAGATGCGTCTCTACAAATCCATCAATCTCTATCATTACTTCTGCCTGGCTTATCCTTATTTTCTTGCCTCTCTTTTTGATTATTGAATCCGTAACATTGTCAAATAAAGCCCTCAATCTTACAACATGCCTTACATCATGAACGACTTCCTTCCACCCTTCTGTTATCCATTCTACCTTTTTCCCTTTATGCATGACTTCCTCAGATTTTCTTTTAAGATCCTCGTTAAGGTCCCATTCATTCATCCATTTGTGAATTTCTGCATAGAATTCTTCCACAGAAAGGGGCCCGCTGTATGTAAGCCTTAAATCCTTGATAATGTGTTTTTTCTCTGACATTTTATGGCCGCATTAATTGTATCCTTGAAGGCACCTGATAGTGCTTGTATATATTAAAGAATTGCTCTATTGTATTGTATAAGTGGTGCATATCCTGGTTAAGCCTCTGCTCAAACCTTTCTGTATAAATCTTGTAAAAGAAGGTATTGTAGAGGGTCCTTAAAAACTGGAATGCTGGATAGGCTTCCCACCTTTGTGACTCGTCAAGTTCCATATAGGCATCTATATACATGGTAACTTTTCCGTGCCCGACCTTGACTTTTTTATTATCAACTATCGCATCTACTTTGGAATAATCATTTACTAAAATCCTTACTTTTGGGAGGTACCTCATGCTATCCGTTATTCTTTTCCAGGGATTGATTTGCCATTCTATCTGCTTTCCAGATTGAGTAGTATGCTCAAAGTCCTTGTCTATCCTATGATCAAAGCCGCGCTCATTAAGAAAAGCAGTAATATGCCTGAAAAGACCGTTTGCATCAAAAGGACCGGTGTAATTAAGCCTTAAATGGTCTACAACTACCCTTAGCTCTGACATTTAGCCTTTACCTCACTCCTGCAAATTGCCTATGCTCATATCCTTCAGATTCCATTTTTAATCTTTCTTTTACCAAGGATTGCAGCCTTAATAATACGGCATAGTGCATATTATCCCACCAAAGTGCCTCAATTTTTTTCCAGAGAACGTATTTATGATAGAAGTTCCTTAAGTTGGCGTAAAACGCATTTTCCTGCCAATAGTTCCCATAATCAGTTTCTACTCCTGCTCGAATCTGTATCCATAGCCTGCCTTTGGAATATTTTTTTTTAGTGCCATCTTTCATTACAACTTCAATCTCCTGCTCGTCAAATGTATGCAGGAATATTTTTGCTGACACCTTGTAATATTGCTCCACTTTTCTTACAGCTTCCCATACATGGTAAACCTCTGCGCCAAAAGGCCCAGGCTTTTTCAAAATGTAACGAAGCTCATAGAACTTGAATTTATTCTTATGGAAGAAGGAAGCTACAAACTCATAAAGGTCCTGCATGTCCCAGACGCCCTTATACTGTATGTAAGTTGTATCCGCGGGCGCACGCACATCTTTATGTGTTGCTGGCAAAGGGTTCATAAGAAAATTCTTCTTCGGAATATATTTAAATGTTTCTAATAAAAAGGGCTTTGTCCCAAGAGAAGGTTAGCATCAATTTGCGAAGGTCCATCCAAAGAACAGTTAATCTGACGGGGGGATGCCCCCGCTCGGACGAAGTCCGGCATCCACTCCGTGGATTATGGGGACCGCCGCAGGTGGTGCTGAACTTCGTTCAAGCATGTCAGCTCATGAATAAAATGTTAACGGCCGAAGCCGATGTCCCTGAGCGTAGCGAACGGGAAATCGAAAATCCTGATTTTCGAATGCTAACCCGAACGAAGTGAGTCTTGGGACAAAGCCCAGTAAAGCAATACTTCGCATTAACTCCCTATTCATTTTATAATTTTGATAACTGCATCAGAAAAAGCCTTTATATCCATATTTTTGACTAAGACACCATTTTTTACAACTTCCGGATGAGATCCTAAATCAAATACAACCACTTTTTTGCCGCAGGCCTGCGCTTCTGCCGCTGGAAGATTAAATCCTTCCCATTGCGAAGCTGTTACATAGACATCGCATGCCGCATAATAATAAGGCAGAT
Source organism: uncultured Methanosarcinales archaeon (assembly GCA_964436645.1). Taxonomy (GTDB): domain Archaea; phylum Nanobdellota; class Nanobdellia; order Woesearchaeales; family GW2011-AR4; genus JACPJP01. Next base: position 2,429 of record CAYTDO010000016.1, read on the forward strand.
CTTCATCCTCAACAAATCCGGCAAAAATCACGCCTTTACCGGCAGATTTTTTTAATTTTCTGAAATAACTCCTAAAAGTCGGCTTTCCAACAATCAGTAAAAAGGAATTTGGAACGCTCTTTTTGACATTTTCAAAAACCTTTAATAAGATATGGGCGCCCTTATGAGGAACAATCCTGCCGACATAAAGCATTATTTTTTTATTTTTAAGGCCGTACTTTTTTTTTATTTTATCTCCTTTTACCTTTTTATTGAATTTTTTTGTATCTATCTTATTGTAAACTACCTTGCTTTTTATCCCCGATTCTTTCTTTAGAGTATTGCTTAGGTATTTGCTCACAGAATAAGCCTCATCTGCATTCTTCAATGTTATATTGTTAAAAAAAAGAAAAAGCTTCATGTACGCTTTCTGCATGAAATTATCCAAAAGCCCGGTAGTGTTTATTCCATGGTCCCAATAAATATATTTGATATTATACTTCTTTTTAGCCTTATATGCCAATAAGTTCATCGGATAAAAATGGCTGATTACAATGTCATAATTTTTTAGGTTTTTGTGATAATTCATTTTTTTAAAATCAAGAAAAAAGAATAGCCTGTACAATCTTTGAAAAAAAAGATTTTCCGGCACCCCAAGCTCTATGACTTTATAGCCCTTAGGCTTTATTTTGGCTTCAAAGGCTATTACTGTAACATCATTGCCATTTTTTGCATAATCCTCTGCCTGGTGCTCAACCACCCTGTCTATCCCACTGTGGTAGTTGAATGTCGGGGTTAAGATTGCTATTTTCATATTTTGAGTTTTAAAATTTTTATTCTATAATTTTTAATATGCTCGCGCCAATATAGTGCGAGTCCTCGCTGTCATGCACATCGCTCGGACTCGCCATTTATTTTAAATCTTTCCAGTTAAATGCTTCATCTTCAGCCTTAATACCATGAAATACCCTGCTGCCAGCTGCTTTAGCCCTAATTTAGACCTGCCTTTAATCCTGTCTACAAAAGTTATTGGGATCTCTTTTATCTTGAATCCTTTAAGATGCGCCTTGAACAAAACTTCCTGCACTATTGCAGGCCCTTTCGACTCAATCCTTTCCAGGTTTATCGCTTCAAGCACTTTTCTTTTGAAGCATCTAAAGCCGGAATTGCAATCCTTTACTTTTATTCCAAGCATTAGGGTTATGTATAGGTTAGCTCCGAATGTTACAAATCTCCTAATAATGCCCCTGCCAACCTCTCTGCTGCCTTTTAATCTTCTTGAGCCAAGTATCAAATCTGCATTTTTTAATTCATCCATCATCAATGGGATGTATTTTGGGTCGTGGCTTAAATCAGCGTCCATTTCAATAATTACCTCAGCGCCATTTTTTAAGCAATAAGCAAAGCCGTCTCTTCCTGCTGCGCCCCTTCCTTTGTCAGTTTTTCTTAAAAGAAGATGAACATTTTTATTTTTCCTGGAAATATCCCCCACAATCTTCCATGTCCCGTCCGGGCTGTTATCATCTGCAACAACTATACTCAGGTTTTCTATATTTAAACTAAGGATTTTTTCTATCAATGTGGCTATGTTCTCGCTTTCATTGTATGTAGGAATCATGACAAAGGTTTTCATGTTAATATTAGACAACTATAGGTATTTATAAATATAGCTCTGGCAATTACTTAAAGAAATCCCTTCCCATAAATCTATACTAATCTCTTAACAGCATCCGCAATCTCATCAATATCCCATTTTGCCGGATGGTCGCATTTAGGCTTATACGAGCAATAATCTTTTCCTTTAGCTCTTATTTTTATTCCCCTTCCATAAGTTTCAATTTCATTCATTGAAGTCGGATAGTATAAAGATACAACCTTTTTCTTCAAGGCAGTCCCAATATGCAGTGCCAGGCTGTCAGATGTCACCAAAATATTGCATAAATTGACCAAGGAAGCAAACTCCATCAGGGAGTTATTGCACCCGGCATCTATTATCTTTGATTTTACCTTTTCTTTTATCTTTCTGTTTCTTTCCGCTTCCTCGGGCCCGCCAAACAATAATAACTTTGCATTTTTTATATTGCCATTTATCTTATCAATTAGTTCTGAAGTTTCATCAATGCTTAATTTCTTGTCCTGCCATCTTCCCCCTGCGCCGGTATTTATCCCGATGGCCAAATCATTATTTTTTATATTATTTTTATCGGCAAATGTTTTTCCGAATTGAAGCTCTTCCTCGCTCAAAATTAAAATCGGCTCCTGTTTTTTGTACCTTAACCCCAAAATTTTATATTTTATCTCCTGGTAGGTCTTTTTGTTCCTTGCCTTTAGCTCATCAGCCCTTTTCTTCCCAAGCTTGGAAATTAATCCCATGTCAAACCATATTGCAGAATCCTCGGCATATGCCTTTTTGTGGTCCTTGATATGCGCCCCAACTATTTTTTTGTGGGGAACCTCAGATGCCAGCTGGCATGCGCTTTCCTCATCATCGAAGCTTATAACAAGATCATATTCCTTGCACTTTATTACGTCTTCATCTTTACCTATGACAAATATATTTCTTAAAAAATTATTATTTTTTAGTATGTCATAAGACTCTTTTTTTGCCACCCAGTCTATCTTGCACCCTTCATACTTTTCTTTAAGCCCCGGAAGTATTGAAGTAGTCCTGATTACATCTCCTATCGCTCCAAGCTTTATTATCAGTATGTTCATAAAGATGCTCAAAGATTATTTTTTAAAATATTTTTTTGTTTTTAATGCCTTAATCCTATTATTTGTGTTTCTCCAAATGAGCCAGATTAAAAATGCAAGCAATGAAAGGGCCAATGCATTAATCAGCAATGTTTCAATAAAACCAAAACCAAGAGCCCCGGCAAGGGTCCTTGCAAAGGAAGATGAAGGCCCGGATCTTATCATGTCTGCAACACCAATAAACTTTTCGCTTGTAAGATCAAACTGAGTCAATGAAGCATGGCCCTCAAGTTGCGCTGCAGACCAATTAAACAGGAAAGAAACAAGGCCCACAGCCATAATAACCTTAGTTACTTTGCCCTGATTTTTTGATTTTATGCCATTTAATGCATACGATAAGAATATCATCAGGTAAGGAACAGCAGGAAGCATGTATCTTTTATGTGAAGACGGCATGAAAGACTGGTATAAAATTGCTAATGATGTTGCATAGATAAATGTCAAAATAAAGAAGATTAATGTTCCCCAAGCCTCCGGATAATTTGCATCTTTTTTTCTGAGCGCAATAAAAAGGCCGTAAATGCCAAAAATCACAATCGGAGAATAGATGAAAAACTCAAAAATTCTTATTATCGTTGCTGTGCTTGGGAAAGGTATCTTGCCGAGGTTTATTTCATAATCTACTGTTGTCCTGTATTTGTACGGAGTTGTAAATGGGTTGTCAAAGGCTATGTAATGGTAGCCCATAAGCAATATTAGAGGGATTAAGGCTCCAATGCCGAATTTAAGCAGCAAACCGATTTTTTTAAATTCAAATATACTCATGATTTTCTTCGAACCTTTATTGAGGATATAGATTAAGTACAAGCCAAACAATCCCAATAAAACAGCATGGTAGTAATCAAACCATATAGAAAAGCCGGCCAAAAGCCCCGCTCCAAATACTGATTTTTTTGCATCTATCTCCTTATGTTTTATTTTAAGCAATATCAAAAATGATGCAAGCGAGAATGCAATTGCAAGCTCCCTCTGAAAAAACTCTGTTGATAAAGGGAACAAAAGGGTCCCAAATCCATAAAGCAGAGCTATTATGATTTTTTTCTTATTGTCATTTGTAAAATATTGGAGTATTAAATAAAGCAAGGCAACAGAAATGGCGCTGAAAAGGGCAGTTGTAAGAGTTGGAAGGATGAATGTTGAGATTATCAAGTGCTGGACAGCATCTTTTTTTGCCAATGCAGGAAAATAGTAAGATATGCGTTTCTCATTGCCGTAGAAATCCTTTGGAAGGTTTTTCCCATAGCCGTCTATTTTCTCATAGGCATAATCAATAACACTTTCTGGCAGGGGTTCTAAAGCAAATTGGCCCGCAGCGTATAATGGAGCTGCTATAAACGAAATGCCGGGCGCCAATCCAGAATAATAATGGCCATTATAGTAAGCAAGGTCGCAGCTAGCCCTGTAATATGTGTCTACCTCAAGCCTGCCCTCATTTACTATCGCAGCTGTGAGTGCAGAGTTGCTGTTCGCCATGCAGCTTCCGCCGTACATCTGCAGGTAAAACACATATACGATGAATGCAGTCAGGAATAATTTGAATTCAACAGTCTTGAAAAAAGATTTTTTTATAGGCATGAAATCACTCCAATTCATGGAGATGTAGGAATTATTGCTTTATAAATTATACCACAAACTTTTATAAACGTAATAACTTAGCTTAAACTATGAAAGCCAAAAAGTGGCACTTGGAAACATTGGCATTCCTGGCCATATACCTTTTTGCCATCTACTTGTGGACTCTGCCGTTCCAGGACAACAGGATTCCTTATGGTGAGTTTGACGCAATCTCTCATTGGGAATTGGCAGACTCTTTTTCCCAGCTTGACCGTACTTATCTTTATCTGCCCCCATTTGTAGACTACTCTTACTGGAATGACAATAAGTTCAAGCCGCATACTTTATGGTATCATCCGCCTTTCCATACAGATTTGGGCATGGTGGCTTCTTTAACATCCTTTACCGGAGAAAGGATGGTGCCCGTCTATCTTACTAATGCAATATTTGCATCTTCTATTTTAATTTCAGTATTTTTTGTCATAAGAAAATTGTTTGGTTTTCTTCCAGCTATACTATCAGAATTTTTGCTCGTATTCTCCATGAGGGACATAATGCCTTACTTGTGGGGCCAATGGCCTGAAAGGTTCGGATATGCTTTCCTCCCGCTGATTTTATACTGCTTTTATGTTTATTATGTTAATTATCCAACAGAGAAAGCTCAAGCAAAAAAATCAAAAGGATTATACCTCTATATCCTGGCAATATTGCTTTCTATCCAGATGATGATACATCCATTGACCTTTATCCATTCAATGGCGGGAATTTTTGTCTTATTCGTCGCTCTTGCAGTAAAATTAAGAAAGATTCCATTTAACATTAAGCATATAATTGCTGCTCTTCTGATATTTGTTGTTTTATTTGCAATGTTCCCATACCAATCCGGAAATGTCATAAAATCTCTCACAAAGAAAACCAAAAAAGCCCCAGACACCTTTTCATTTTCAAGGCTTTTTGAATGGGGCCCTAATCCAGATTATTTCAAAGGATCTGTCCCGCTGATTTATTTCTCTTTTAGCGAAATGCACGGCTTATGGACACTGCCTCTATTGCTTATAGGGCTAGTAATTTTGCTTTTAAGAAGGGAGGATAGGGATATATTTTTGCTTGCATGGCTCGTTTCTCTTTATTTCATCTTGCACCGAGATGCGTTCGGAAAATGGACATTTTTGCACCGTTCATTATCTGCAAGCGCGCATATATTCGTCCCGATAACAGTTATAGGGGCAATTTCAATGTTCTCGATTTTTAAGATGAAAAACAATATCAAAGCTATCCTAAGCTATTCAGGAGCCTTGCTTGTTATTATCTTAGCCTTAGTCTATAATCTGCCTCAGGCATATTCAACATTAAACGAGGCATATGACAGCCCTATAATCAGGCTCAATGCAGCCCAGACAGAAGCCGCTCAATGGATGAAGGAAAATATTCCTGTTGAGAAAAACGTATCAATAGCCGGCCCCCCGCCCGAAATAATGCAGAAAGTCTGGTGGATGGCCTCTGTGTCGCATAGGATAAGCAATTTCTTTGAGGGCTACCTTACATGGAAGACCTACGAGAACAATAGGCAGGAAGTGATAAGCAATGTCCTGATAAATGATTATATAGTTTTTGATTACTCGGACATTGAATTGCTAAGCGAAAGGAGCTTTGTAGAAAAATGGGCAGCATTCGAGCAGCGGTACATGGGCAATCATACATTATTATACAACAAGAACAGCATAAGGGTGTACAAATATGAAACTAAATAAGGATGATTTAATTTTTTTTAGCATTATAGCAGCTATCATATTCCTATTTTTTTATTCAATACTTGGAGTTGCAGGAGTCTTGTCCGTTTTAGTAATTATACTGATCTTTATTGTGCCATCCTACCTGATTATGGGCAATTTTAATTTAGAAGAAGATGAAAAAGTAATATTCTATTTTTTTATATCAACAGGAATCTTCCCTATATTTTCCTATTGGATGGGCTTATTCATTTCATTTAAAATAGCCATAGTAATAACTTTTATTTTATTGATTGCTCTCGGAATCCTTCTTAGAAAATTTAAGAAAAACAAAAGCTCCAATCCCAATAATAACTAAAGGCAGGACTATTGCATGGAATTTTATATGCATTCCAAAAAGCCCAAAATAATAGCTCAATATTCCCTCTAAGCCAACGCCTAAAGCAGTTCCAATTACCATCCTTTCAACAAAATCAAGGCTTTTCTGCCAATAGAGCATCATTGAATACCCCGGAATCACAAAAAGCCAGAATAAAGACAGAACAAATTTAATTAAATTGGCAAAAGTTTCATTATAAAAAATCAATTTAAATAAAAATATTCCGGAAACTAGGGCAATGATAAGGTAAATTAATTCTTTTTTTAACAATTTTAATTCCTGCTCGCCCATATTAAAAATTAATTTGCTCAATGCAATCTCCTCCAACATTGTTATTTTTTAATATTACAACTTCATCATTCTCAAAGGCAATTTCTGCATCTTTCTTAAGCATCTGGTTTGCTATAATTAAATTATACTGGGCAAAAACAGGCTGTGCAGACATTTTGTCAAAAACATGGTAGTCAAATAAGCATATGTCCTGTGTAGGCTTTAACAGCCAATAATCCGGCTCTTCCTTTAAGTGCAAGCCTATCTTTAAAAACGATTTAAAGTAAGGCATTCCAGCCCCATGGTCTGCCGGAGCCTCTGTCTGATAAGTCCTTTTTACCGTCCTATTCTGAAGGGAAGCTACGAAGTCATCGGGAATTACCTGCACATGCAGCCTTTCTGAATTTCTTAATATAGCATCCTGCCCATAGACATCCCCATAAAAGAAATATATTTTTGAGTCTCTATCCGTATTCTCGCTTATCCATTCAAAGGCATCCCAATGCTGCGTATCCATTAATCCAGGACTAGACACTTTTTGATAAGTCGGAACTTTTGGAATTGCAAACACATTTGACAAAGCAAGCACAAATATTATGCACACAATCAAAGAAGACAAAGTTATGAATCGTGAAGGAATAAATTTGAGCAGAATATACAATCCCAAGCCAAAAAATATTGAAAGATAGATTGGCCACAGCAATCTTGGCTGGAAGGCTCTTATTCCAAATCCGATATAATTAGTGTAGCCAATCAGCAGCATGAATATTCCGGATAAAATTGCAATATCCATTTTCCTAAAAAGCAAAAATGCAGCAATAAATCCAATTGCCATAAATATTAACAATAAGCCAAAATCACCAATATTGAAAATTGGGGTACCGCCCCAGTCACGCGAAACCTCAAATTGGTATGGGTTGATAACCCTAAAGCTATAATAAAAGATATAGAGGCTGTAAAACGATAATGCCAGGGAAATTGCGGCTGCAACCGACATTTTTTTCACATATTCAAAATTAAATTTTTTATTAAATAATAAAATTAAGGAATAAAGTGCAATAAATCCTGCCGCATAAATTAACTCAGATGTATGTGATAAGGCTAGAGCTGCCAAAAACAATCCTAACAGCGCTCCCATGCCACTTTTCTCAAAATTAGCTATCGCCCAAAAACAGGCTATTAAAAACAACTGCCCGGTTATGGATGCCCAATGCCCCCAAAGGAATCCAACGTAAGATTTGTCTGAAAAAATCAGGATTGATAAAGGCAAGGAAAGGATAGCTACGTGCCTGTTGTATTTTCTTATAATCAGGTACATGACTAATGCCGCTAAAATTGCATTGAAGAAGACCATGAAATAGACCGTGTCATATGATTCAATGCCGGAAGAAAAACTCAGCAAAATCCCCGCATGATGCAGCACCGGTGGATAATAGCCGATAACATCTTTCCAACCTTTGGTTATAAAGAAAGGCTCATACCTGTAATTTCCAGCATCTTTTATCCCTTCTGCCCTTGTCTGCTGCTGAAAGGTATCAGAAGCCATATAACCATAGGGAAATTCATGCGCTATTTTATGGTCCCAGAGGTTAGAGGCCCCTAAAAAAAGCATTAAAATGAAAAAAGCCCCCAAAACCGGTTTTTCAAGATTCATAATGTAAGGCTAATAATTTGGTTTATTAAAGTTTCTTAAAACTGATGCGCCGCCACAGTCCTCAATTAAATCTCCTGTATAATCAAGCATAACTTTAATAAATTCACCTCTAATAGCCCTTGAAATGCTCATTAAATTATATGGCGGAATCACACAAGCCTATGAAGTTTTAAAAATCTTTATATACACATTTTGGAAGTGGCCTTTCTATAATTGGATAAATTTCTGGATAACAAATAAATCTGAAACCATTGTAAACCTAAAGGGAATTGATGTTGCAATCAGGACAAAAACATTCTTTTCAAAGAGCGCAGATATCTCAATGGCATACGAATGCATAGTGAGGGATGACTACCAGCTCTATTATTTGAACGTCCAGGATAAAAGTTCAATAATTGATATAGGGGCGCATATAGGATCATTCTCTCTGGCCGCGGCAAAAAGATTTCCAAATACAAAAATTCTGTCCTTCGAGCCCTCCCCTTCAAATTATAAAATCCTCAGAAAAAATATTTATATCAACAAATTCAAAAACATAAAGTCATTTAACAATGCAGTCTCTTCAAAAGAAGGTAAAATATCTTTCTTTATCGACTCTATAAACTCCGCAGCCAGCAGCATTTACAACTCTAATGGAATAGAAGTAAAAGTTCCTTCGATTACCATTGAAAAAATATTTAACGAAAATAGGATCAGCAAATGCGCCTTTATGAAAGTGGATTGTGAAGGCGCTGAATACAATATTTTGTTGAATGCGCCGGATGAAATATTGAAAAAAATCGAAATCATAGCAATTGAGTACCATTCTCCGAAGCACTTTGGCATAAAAAATAAGGATTACAATGTTCAGAACCTTGCCAAGCGATTGGAACTTGCAGGATTTAGATGTTCATTGAGAAAAATGAAGCACTATCAGGGCGTTTTAGTTGCAAGGAGATAATCTCTAAAACCTTTTCTTCTTCAACGACTCCTGAAAAACCAGGAAATCTTCTGTCGTTATTTTCTTCCCCATCCTGATTTTTTCCTCAAGCTCCTGCTCCTTGTTTTTTATCAATGAATCTTCATGTAGTTTTCTTTTCTCGCTCTCTTCAAGATTGAATCTGTTTATTTTTACCCTTATGTCATCCATATCTTTCAGCTTTTCCTTAAGAAGATCATTTGCCTCATGGAAAGATTTTCTGAAATTTGAAAAGTTCTTGAAAGATTCCTCTTCCTGAGCCTTAAGGGCATCTATGGATTTTGATTCTTCAACGATGCTTTCATGCAGCTTTTGTCCCTCTTCCGCAAGCTTTCTTACCTCATTATGGACAGCATAGCTGCTTTTTCTAAGAGTGCTTATCTCGGAATTAATCTTCCTTACTTTGCTTGTAGCATTCATGAATTCTGCAGACTCACCTAAAGTTTTTTTCAGAATTTTTAGTTTCTTTGAAAGCTCCTTCTCCTTATCAAAAGGCATGTCTTCTGTCTCAAGCTTCAGCTCAATGCCATCTATATCGCGCTTTAATCCGTGAGGATTCCTGGCCTTGGTTTTTTTAGCTAAATCCTCAGCTTCCTTCCCTAGCTTTAGCGCATCAGAAACCTTCTTTTTTATCTCCTCATTGAGCTTAGTGCGCTGCTCTTTTAGATCCTTAATGCGCTTTGTAAAGCTGTCCCGTTTTTCCCTTGCCCCCTTGATTGGGGAAATTCTGGCCCTGATATCTTTTGAAAGGGCTTCTTTTTTTTGGTACCATTTTTCCTTGTCGTTATTGAGCTGATTAAGGCTGTTCCTGCAGGAAAAAATCTCGCCCTTAAGCTTGTCAAAAGCCCTAAACAGCTCTTTTTTAGAAAGATTATCTGGAGCAGATACTGCCTCGCCGCTTGATTCCTTATTTTCCTGGCTCGTATTTTCTAAATCCATCTTGAGAACAAAGTTCAATAGTCCTGATTGATATAAAAATCTTGTTAAAAGTTATAATTCAAAAAAATAAAAAATTAGGGCAAATGCCCTTTATTTAGCCAAACAAAGCTCCTAGACCTGCCGCCGCCTGCTCCTCAGATTTTTTCTCTTCTTCAGCCTTCTTCTTTGTGTCTTCTTTCTTGTGGCTGTCTCCTGCAGGTGCTGGTGCGGCTGCAATTGGAACTGCAGCTTTTGCAATAGCTTCGTCTATGTTGACCCCTTCAAGGGATGCAACCAATGCCTTTATTCTTGCATCGTTTGCCTTTACCCCTGATGCCTCTAGCACTTTTTTTACATTCGCCTCATCAACCTTTTGTCCGGCCTTGTGAAGCAACATTGCTGTGTACACATATTCCATTTTATTCCCTCCTATAGTTTATTTATTATTGTGCTGCGTATTTTGCTCTTCAGATGTTATATCTGCTGAAGATTTTAATCCAATCATCTCCCGTTCTGCATTGCTCAAAAGCTCTTCAATTATTCCCTTGTCAAATATTTTTTGGCTTATACCAAGGGCCTTAGCATCAATGAATGCTTTTGCAATCAGCAAGCTTACATTCTCTTTTGTTACATAAGCTATGTTAAACGCCAAGTTAAATGATTCGGAAGCGGCAAGGCTTAATCTGTTCATGAATTCTTTTTCGTCAATATTAAGTACATCTCTTAGGTAGATTATCCCATTTTCATAGGCAGCAACCAATCCCAACCCAACTTCCATTGGCTTTATGCCCAGCCTTGTCAGGACTTCTGCTGTTTTTTGCTTTATCGCCTCTCCTTTTTTTACAACAACAGTATCTTCCTTGACCGCAACTTTTCCGCCTTCAACTCCTACCTTTAATCCAATCCCGCTTAACTCGCTGATTATAGGCCCTGGAGCGAAAGAAGTTGGGCCTTTTGGAACTACAATATCCTGGGGAGCTATCTGCCCTCCCTTTGCAGGCGCGCTTGTCTTGCTCTTTCGCAATAATCTGCTTAGCTTGAATGGGCTTTCATTTGTGAATAATAATGCAGGCATTCCCTCGAAATAGCTTGGAAGCTCTTCAATGCCTTTCTTATGGTCCTGTAGGCTATTGAATGCTATCTTCATCAGCCTTTTCTTTGTCATGAAAAGCTCTACCTTACCCCTCATCTCTTTTTTCATCATCTGCAATTGCGGAGCGGGAAGGTCGCTCATGTTGACTAGGCCTATGATAGGATATTTCTTGATTAAATTTGTCAGATCCTTTACAACATCCTTCTTGTATTCTGCGACTTTTGCCATTTTTATTGCTCTTTCTTGGCTTTGGCTGTTTTCTTAGGCTCTTCTTTTTTAGCCTCAACCTTTTTTCCTTCGGTTTTTTCAGCTTTGACTGGAGCGGCTAAAACTTTCTTCTTGCCTTTGCTGCCCTTTTTATCATCCTTTCCGCTTTCAATAGCGCCGATAGCGAAAGCAGGCCCCATTGTAAGCTTTAGCATTGTGCTTTTTACATTTTGAATATCATTTGGAAGCTTTGCAATGACCGTATTATATACCGTCATGACATTTTCAGCTATCTGTTCATCTGGAGAATCTTCATTGCCAATCCTGCATTTCAATGTAGGCTCATTCTTGGTAATAAGAGAAACAGTATTCTGAAACTTTTCATATAGCTGCTTTATGTTTGTATTTGGAGCCAGGACTCCTCCGGCTTTAGGATTCGGCATCTTCCCTCTAGGCCCTAAATACCTTCCAAATACAGTGGCAATCCTTGGCATTATTGAAGCCTGCGCAATAAAGACATCATGCTTTGCAGCCAGCCTTTTGACCGTAGCTTTTTGCTTGTACTTTTCAAAATGATCAGGAGTTATGACCTCATCGCACGCTTCCTTTGCCCTCTGCTCCATCTCCGAGTCGACAAAAGCGCATACAGAAATCTTCTTGTTGATAGAATAAGGCAATGCAACAAACATATTGACCTGGTGCTCTGGCTTCTTGAGGTCAAGCTGCCTAAGATTCATTATTAGGTCTATGCTCTGCTTAAAATTCCTTTTAGGAGAATTCTCTTTTGCTTTCTTTAATGTTGATAATATTAATTCTTTGTCCATCGTCCCCTCCTACCTAAGTAGTTTAACGGGTAAGGAATAGGGAAATAAGGGCACTATTTAAATTTAATTGTTTATTTTTTGGAAAGTAGTATATGTTGATGCTAATGAGGCGGCTGACGGTCATGTGCACTCTGTTCGCACCGCCTCAGTTATACGTATTTCTTATAAAATAATATTAAAACTCATAGGATAGGTTTAATACATCTACTCTAAAATATCTCACTAAATAAGTAAATTTATATAATAGTTCTTATAAGATAATACTTTTTGTAAGAAAAATCCTGGCACTATTAACTTGACAAAACAAAGAATGGACAAGGAGCTTATACTAACAAGCTTCAATGGTTTGAATAATGAAGAAAAGATAGATATTCTTTCATCTTTAGTACTATCAATGAAAAGCTCTGCTTCTAAGGATTATATACCTCTATCTATATTTGACAATGAAAAATTAAGTATTTTCGAGGCTTTGGCAAAGTACATGAGGGAAAACCTGAAGATGAGGTTCGTCAAAATCGCTTCTTTGATAGGCAGAAGCGACAAGACCGTTTGGGTAACTTATAGCAAAGCCAAGAAAAAGATGCCATCTCCATTCACAAAGCTAAGCTCCGAGATCAGCATTCCAATAACAAGCCTCTCAAACAGCAATCTTACAATTTTCGAAGGGGTGGTTTTATTCCTAAAGGAAAAAGACATTACAAACCATGAAGTTGCGGTAATGCTCCATAGGGATGACAGGACAATATGGAGTGTCTATGACCGGGCAAAGAAGAAAAGCAAAAAGAAACAAAATGATAATTAAAATTTAACAAAACAGAAAAGGATATAAAAATGAATAAGGTAAAAATCACGGAGCCAAAGAAAGTGAAACTATCCCATAAAGAAGTTGATGCCAATCTGTTCCTTGAAGTCCTTGGCGTCTATGCTATATTGGCCTTGATTGTTTTAGGGGCCTATTACATTGCTCCGGGAATAACTGGATTTGTTACAGTGACTAAGCAGTCAAATTATACCGATGCCATAAATCTTGATTTTAAGGAATCTGCTGCATATGAATGGACTCTTGCAAATCCGGGAGATTTGAGAAGCGTAAAGATAGATGGCAGCCTTATTGGCAACGGAACGGCCAAAATCTATATCTGGAGCAGCACCATGAAATATCTTCTATTTGACAGCGCAGCCCTTGAAGAAAAACCCTCTGGAATATTTGGCATAACTGCATTTGCTGTAAAAGAAGATCAAAAAGACAACGAATCTAAGGACGAAGACGATAAATATAAAGATGATGAAGACAAAGATAAAGGCAAGGACAAAGACAAAGATGACGATGAGGACAAAGAAAACACCCCCCCGGAATGGATTTCTGATGAAACTAGTTTTGCAATCAACACTACTGTAAGCCTCAACTTTTTGGATTATTTCGCCGATGCAGATAATGATACTTTGGCTTACAGCGCCAGCAGTGTTTCAAATATTTCAATTAGTGTTGATAGCAATATCATTACATTCACTCCGCAAAAAAATATAGAAGAAACAACAGATGCCATCATAGCTGCATCAGACGGAAAAAACATAACTTACAAAACTATAGAATTGATGATATATACAATGGAAAAAACAGAAGAACCTTCAATAAACGAAACAAAGGAAAAAAGCATAACAATAAGCCTGGAATATGATAATAATAACGCTTACGATGCGAATAACGACGGCATTGAAAGCCTCAACGGCGTCATAGACATAACTCCAAAAGCAAGCAGCTTTAATTGGGAAAAAGATAGCTCGAAGCTCTGCGCAAGATATGAAATATACTCTCTGGAGGATGAAAAAAGCAATTTGGCCTGCTTTGGAAGCAATGAATGCTGCAGCCTTGTTGACTTGGAAAGCTCCAGGGATAATTGGGATGAAAGCCTCTACATTGCTTATGGCGATTATGGCGCAACTAAAAATAATCTGGTATTCGGACAGGTGCTTTATGCAGACTACGACTTAAGTTCGGATATTCCTCATTATGAAGTTGTTTACTCAAAATGGGCAAATCTTACTGCAAATTTTGTTGATAATATCCTTGAATTTGAAGATGTCTGCATTGACTCATGCAAAATAGAAGGGAACGAAACCAGTTATAAGTTCATTATTGAGTTGGAGAACACCGAACTGAACATTGATAGGATAGATTACATTATAGAAGAAAAAGCTACAAATGAGGACCCATTGTTGATTAAGGATATTGGGAATATAACTCTAACAAAAAATGAGAACTTTACAATAGGCTTAAGCAAATATTTTATTGATAACGACGGAGATGCTTTAAATTACAATTATCTGCCTATGGAAAACATGACCTTAATATTTGAGAATAATTTAGCTAAGATAATCCCTGGCAAAGAATTTACCGGCGCAGGATTCACCTATATTGAAGCGACGGATTCCTATGGAAGCGTAATCTCCAATGTTTTCAGGATAGATGTGAAGGAAAAAGAAGCTCCGGGCATTGAAGTGCTGGGCATTTCCAAGGAAAATGAAATATTAAGAGTTGAATTCAAAACAACAGGAATAAGCAACCTTACAATAGCTCCGATAGAGGGCTCCAGTTTTACAGAATTATACTACGATAATCTATCCACGGCCGGCACTTTGGAGCCTTTAAGCCTACTGTGCGGAGATTTTGAAGTTTTCGACAAAATAACATTAGTCGAGACAGATAATTCAGGATTTATTTTAGGAAACAGCTCAAAATTCAGATTAAGCGAGCTCCTGCAGGAAAGCCTCCCAGTAAAAAACATTTATGTAGAAGATTATAGCTGCAACGGCACTTCATATTACAAATCAAAGATATTTGACACCGCAAAAGACATCCAGGAATTTAGATTTGGAGACGATATAGCTAGAGTAACATTCGCAGCAAGTTTGCCGCAAAAATTCGAGATCAGGGATATCAATGGAGCTAAGTTAGCGGAAATAGACAGCTTCGGAAACATGCAATTGAAGGGAGCTTTAATGGAGGGAATGCTGAACGAATCCGCTCCAAACAGCTTTGTATTATACAGCTCAAGCAGCGAAATTATTTTTATAGTAGAGAACCCAACCGGCAGCTTATATCTTAAAGGAGCATTGAATCAGAATCAAACTGCCTTAACCCCGACGCCAAACTCTTTCATAATAAAAAACAGCAATGACGAAACCATCGCTTATGCCAGCAATGATGGAAATCTATTCCTGAAAGGAATTCTAAGCGAAAACGCAGTTTTTAGCTGATAAACAGTTTATTTGTTAATATTTTTATTAATAATTCTTTTAAATAATCATTTTTTCATTGGTTTTTTAGTTAAAAATGTACTGGTGTTCTTATTTTTTAGAAAGAGCGGAATAACGCTTACCTATTAGCATAACCTTTAAAAAACCGCTTCAATTACAATTTGCCATGAGAATGCGCCAGCCAATAGTCACATTTGTAGGTCATATAGACCACGGGAAAACATCCCTGCAGGATTATATCAGGCAGAGCTCCATCGCAAAGACCGAAGCCGGAATGATAACCCAGCATATCGGCAGCACAGATATTCCTTTGGGTATAATAAAAAAATTTTGCGGCAGTCTTCTGGAAGCATTAAATCTGAAGCTCACAATCCAAGGGCTTCTTTTTATTGATACACCTGGCCATGCAGCATTTACAAACTTAAGGAAAAGGGGCGGGAATCTTGCGGATATTGTGGTTCTCGTAGTTGATGTTATGAAAGGGGTGATGCCCCAAACTTTAGAGTGCATTGAAATCCTAAAGCAATACAAAACTCCGTTCATAATAGCATTGAACAAAATAGACGCTTTGCCCGGATGGCAGGTAAAAAAGAGCCTTCCATTGCTCCAGAACATTTCTTCCCAGTCAGATACCGCTAAAAAGGAAATTGAGAAGCGGCTTTACGAGCTTGTCGGAAAAATGTCTGAGCTTGGCTTTAACTCAGAAAGATTTGACCGGGTAGAAGATTATACAAAACAGATAGCCATAGTTCCAACATCTGCATTGACCGGAGAAGGCATTCCAGAGCTTTTGATGGTCCTGACAGGATTATGCCAGAAATATATGGAGCAGAAGCTCAATATAGACATGGAAGGCAATGCAAGAGGCACTGTTCTCGAAATAAAAGAAGATATCGGGCTGGGCAAGACTATGGATGCTATAATTTACGATGGCACCTTAAGGAAAGGCGATATTATTGTTATCGGAACACTTTCAGAGCCAATCTCAACCAAAGTAAAGGCATTGCTCGAGCCCACGCCATTGGCAGATATGAAAGATAAGAAAACAAAATTCAGGCAGGTTCCATTCGTTTCTGCCGCAGCCGGTGTTAAAATTTCTGCTCCCGAGGTAGAAGAAGTTGTTGCAGGCATGCCCTTCCGCTCATGCTCCCAGCAGGAAATAGAAAAAGTAAAGGAAGAGATAAAAAAAGAAGTCAATGAAGTCATAATTGAGACCGAAGAGCAGGGCATTGTAATCAAAGCAGACTCCCTTGGCAGCTTGGAAGCAATGGTCAAGCTCCTGAAAGAAAAAAATATCAATGTAAAAAAAGCAAGCATCGGCAATATCTCCAAAAAAGACATTGCAGATGCCTCGGTAAAATATATTGAAGACCCCCTTAGTTCTGTGATCCTGGGTTTTAATGTGCATCTTATGCCTGATATAATAGCTTACCAAAATGTAAAAATAATCACCCATGATGTGATCTACAGGCTCATTGAAGATTTTGAAAAATGGCAGGAAGAGGAAAAGAGAAAATTGGAGGGCCAGAAGCTCGCCTTCATAATACGGCCGTGCAAGATCCAATTAATGCGCGGCTATCTTTTCAGGCAGAGCAATCCGGCCATAGTGGGAGTTGACATTTTATTCGGCACTTTAAAGACGGGAATGCCATTGATGAACAAGGAAGGAATTGCAATAACTGAGGTAAAGGAAATACAGCATGACAAGGAAAATGTAGAGTCAGTTGAAAAAGGGAAGCAGGTTGCAGTATCCCTTTCAAAAGTGACTGTAGGCCGGCAGATCAACGAAGGCGACATCTTATATTCCGCAGTCCCTGAAGAGCATTTCCGGAAATTAAAAGGCCTTAAAACTTACCTAAGCAATGAAGAGCGTGAATTATTGAAGGAAATAGCGACAATAATGCGGGAAACAAGCCCGGTCTGGGGTATTTGAAAAGGTTTATTTTTAAGAGATTAAAAAATATTTACGAAAATAAAAATACTCTGGAATTTTACGCGGCCCCAATGCGGGCCGCATTGATGCGCCGCGCATTGGCGGCGCGTAAATTCAAAGCTAATCAAACTTATTAAATTAAAAAAATTAAAATATCCAATAAAATAAAAGTATCAATCCAATTAAAAAATAAACTTAAAAACTATTAACAAATTTACAATGCTAGAGCTAAAAATAATGAACAGCAAGGAAATAAAGGAAATATACAAGCTCATAGGGGAGCAATGGGGCGCTAAGATAAAGCTTGATTTAGCATTCCTAAAAAACAACAAGAACCGGATTTTCATCGTAAACAAGGAGCTTTCCCAGTTAGACTTGTCAAAGTTAAGGATAAATTCCGCTGGATTATATTTTTGCGAGATAGACGAGAAAGGAATAAGATTAAGCATCGAGGGCAGCCAGATAATTGGAAATAAAACCGTAAAAAACATCATGGAAATAAGCAGTGATCAGGCAAGGCAGTGGCTCAAAGGAGAAGATTTGGAAATCGAAGGAGACTACAAAGACTTTGTAATACTAAAACACGGCAGCGATTTCCTGGGAAGCGGAAAATACAAGCACGGGAAGATTTTGAATTATGTCAATAAGGGGAGGAGGGTAAGCACTAGCCTTTAGTCGGAATTTTGTATAAATTATGCCGAGAAAGTCTATAATCGTTGGAGATATGTACCCAATAACTTAACTGGCCATGTCCAATCATTTCTAAATGTGCCTCTGGTTCTACCCCTGCCAGCAAAAGCCCATTTGGCTGCAATCGCTGCGCATACATATTCAGAGCATAAATTAAATTCCCAAATCCATCTGCTCCTAACATTCCGCCTTTTCCTTTCATCATAAGGGCAGATATCCTTCCCACCATACTATTAATCTGGTCATTAACTTTCATGGCGTCAGCGCCAGAAAGATAAAGCTCTCTATCTTCTTTACCAATAGTATATCTTATTCTTGTGTTGCTGCCTTGTGAAGAAATTCCTTTTATTTTAGCTCCCAAAGCCTCAAGCTTCCCTGAAATTTCCGGAAGATATTTCTGGCTAAGCTGCGGGTCAATCATTATATGCCGCCTTGCGCCGAATAAAACTCCATGCTCGACATCAACATAAGCCCCAAGATCAACACTAGGATACTTTTGCCTATTTGGATTATTTCTTGATTCATTTATGATTTGATACGCAAAAGGCTTGTCTATTATTCCTTTTATAGCATTTGCCAAAAATACCCTTTCTTCTGGCGGCATTTCTATATCGGAAAGAAGTGCCACAAGCTCCCGGGTTTCTCGTCCATGCAAGACAAAATCCAAGCCTTTGTCATTCAGCTTTATAGTTTCATTTGCACCTGAAACAAGCCCTTTTCTTTTTAGTTCTTCTAGAACCATAGCATCCAAATTAGGGTCATGGCCTTCTCTAGTCCGGCTGGCCCATAATTTGAAAAGTACTTGCTCTCTGGACAAAGCTTGAGTCATCAATCATCACTTCCATTTTTTATAATTTTATTGCCTTTTTTAGCTTCATCCAAAAAATGAAGGTTGCCATCAATATGTGGGCATCATTTATTTTTACAGCAAGCAAAAAGGAAATTGGGCGAGATGCGACGAGCGACGTTTTAGCTCGTCGCTCGCAATTCGCGGGAATTTTTGCTATCTTGTCTGCCTTTTAATGCGAACGATGACAACCCTGAAAGGATTTTTTGGATGAAGCCGCCTTTTTTGCAGATTAGTCGGCATTTAATGCGGCTGCGGCACCAGCAATACCATCTCTTTGATGTTAAACATAAAATTTAGTATTTCATCATATTCATATTGGCGCATCAACCCTCTCCTTTTTTGCATAGAGTCATTTTGCGCACCTCTAAAATTCCTATGGTGCGCAGGGCTTTTCTCATTTATTTGTGAAGCATAATGCTGCCAAAGGTCATATATTTGCAGTTCTCTGACTGTAGGATTAAATAGGCTTCTTGCTAATCCACTTCTGCGCTCAGCTTTGCGCTTAACTTTGACTGCCAAGTTAAAGCTTTTAAATCCATTTTTCTTTGGCTTGGCATAATAATCGTCTCTCCAAGCCATATCCACACTAAACCTGCCTAAACCTTTATGGCCCCGGAAATACATTCCCCATTCTCTTGCCTGTTCTTCAGTAGGGACGGCAATCCTATGGGCACCCCAATCGCTTACAACATCTCCAGCATTCTCATATGGCTTGCCTTGGCAAAGTTTTCTTTCTATTTTATCGGCTAGGGTCTGTTTCTGCCTATATGAAAGGAAAGGGACAGTTGCTGCCAAATACTCTTTTTCAGATGGCTTCTGCATTTGTTTTACGCCAACCATCCCATATGTATCGGTCAAGAAAGTTACCAGCCTGCCCAAATCAACCTCGCCATGATCTGAAAAGCCTTTTTCTTCTAAATCTGCCTCCATTACATAATAAAATCCGGAGCTTCCAACACGAATCTTTTCTATGCCTAGTTCTCTTAAGGCTGCTTGATGCTGATTTATCCAGCCTTCAGTTTGCTCTTTAGTTAGCCTTGTATCAATGCTGTCATAGCCGCCTCTTCCCTGGTAAAGTGGCCATGGATTTGTCCCAAGATTTTGAGCTATAATCACATTATATGCTTTCACCTCGTCTTTGGAGCCAAGATAATCAGCCGTGATTAGCATAAAAGCTCTAATATTATTATTCCTTTTTGGCGCTAAAACTAAGGCATTAAGATCTTGCGCAAATTCAGGCGTAACTTCATCTATTTTACCCCTCATCCCCTCAATTTCATCTTGAGATTTTCGGATTAAAGAATAGGGTATGCCTGTTTTAGCGCCAAGAAATAAAGAAGGCCTCATCATAGACAAAATTTTGGCAGTAGGGCCATCCGGCGAATATAAATCCACAAGGCCCATAGCATCCGAAGGAACGCGTTTTTCCATGATCAAAACACCCTTCGAGGAGGTTCAATCTCCGGCTTTAAGGTGTCTGTCATCCCCCGCACAGTAAAAAATTCAAACACTCCTGCTCTTAAATCTGCAATATTTCTGGAAGGATCTGAAAATCTTTGCTGCAATTTTTCAAAGCCAAGGACGTCCCTATAATTATCTATCCAATGCACTACAGACATGTCTATCTCATGCCATCTATCTCGGTATATAGCATCTAATTTGAATCCCCTGCTGATAGGTCCTTCCCCTGTTATTCTATCAAATTCATACGGATTCAGATCTTCCACAGTATCTATGATGTTTTGAATATCAGCAGCTAGGTTATCCCCACCATGCTCTATTTGATATTTAGTGAAAGTGCCTTCATAACTTCCCTTAAGCTCTTCTATTATCTCCTTATTTTTCCGCAAAAGGCGTTCCCTTGCTGCCAATACACTTGCTAATGGAGAGTAATCTTTTTCATCTTTATCCTTAGCGCCAACCACCTTAGCCCCATACTCATTCAAAGCAGAATTCATATTATTAAGAACCACAAAATTCCTGTACAAAAGATTTAGCTTGTAGGCTCTTGGCATCTCTTTTCCACGAAAATCAATGCCTTTTCCGTAAGTATCTTTTAATTTTGGATTATCTTGAAATATTTGCTCCAGCTCAAGCGCCTCTTGCGTCGTGAATCTGGGAGCTCTTTCTGTAGATAAGATAATTCTGTCTATACATTTTCCTAAAGGCCTGGACAGGAAATAATCCTTGGGCTCAAGATCGCTCCCTTTTAATCCAAAAAGCCCCATCAATCTTGCCTGGAATGGGCCTCCTCTTTCACTTGTTGTGTAAGCCTCTACACTATGCCTTTTAGACAGATGATAAACAGATTCCAAAAAATTCCTTTGCTCTGTGTGCCTTGTGAGCCAATCTGTATTCCCAAGAGCAGTTACCGAAACCATTCTTAGCCGTTCGGCTTCCTCGCTGGTTATTGCCTTGTTCTTGACAAGAGAACTTATAAACTCTATGGATTGGCCATAAAAACGGCCTACAATCTTCCTTCTCGTTTTTTTAATCTGCCCCCTGATATCGGCCATTTCCTTTGTCTCTTGCTGGCCATGATCAAGCGCTTTTGAGCTTGCGGCCTTTAGATGCCCTCTCAATTTAGCTATATCTGGATGGTCCTCTTCAATATCATGCTCTAAGGAACTTATAATCATTGCAACATCAAGGCTTAAAGGAACTTTATATCTCTCACTAGCTTCTTTTGAAATTTCTATATATTCCATGACAAAATCTATTGTATGCTCCTGATATGGCCCCCCCATAAGCCGGGATTCACCTTTATGGAGATCTCTCGAACGCCAGTCAGCGAATCTCATAAGCTCCATCTCGCCACTGCTAAACATACCACTATATGGTTTAAAGAAACTCATATCTACAATGCTGCCAAGTTCATGGCCAAAAGAGGTAGTAGCTACATACCTCATCATATCTTCAAGCCTTTTTGCCATTTTTGTTCAGTCCTATTTCTTTAGATTCAAGAGCATAGGGTGGCAAGTCAATTTAAAAAGTTATCTCTTTTCAGTAGCAAAAAGCTCATTTATTTACTGCCTCGATTAAAATCTCTATTTTGCTGTCTTTTTTAGTTAGAAACCTCTTGAGCAACCCCCCAATTTCCCAAGCAGCCTTGTCAGCCTTAATTCCAAGAGTCCTTTCAGAAACAAAATCACCTTTCCTTACTACAATTTCTTTGTCAGAATTAAAGCCTGGATTGGCCTCGCAGCTTATTTTTTCAATAATTTTTTTATCTTTTATCCTTTCATTGTAGGGATTATTATTGGGCCCTTTACTATCATAATCCATTGCTTCTATTGTTATTGAAATCTTCGTATTGCCCCCCAACGACTTAATAAACTCCTTTATTCTATCCAAAGAAAAATCCGCTCCAACCCCTATGATGCAGTCTCCCTCAAGCCTCAATTCTTTATCTTTGGTGAATTCAAGCGTTGTCTTATGCCTTGCAGTTATATTTTCATGGCCATAACAGATAAAGGAGTATTTCATATAAATCAAAATTTACGGATGCTTTTAAAGATGATATAGTAAAGGGCACAATATCATGAAAATCC